>CAJCCF010000554.1 GCA_903960845.1 uncultured Verrucomicrobiota bacterium
AGGAACGTCCAAAGCTCGGTGTCATGATGCCTCCCGCTCGGCGCGGCTTTGAGTTGATACCAGACTGAAGAATAGCATCAGGGCCCCGGAAGCACTTCCGTCCGACCTAGCGGCGCAGCGCCTGAGACAGCGTCATCTGCGTGAGCGGCGGCTAAAACAGACGCTCCGGCACCGTGATCACATCGGAAGGCTGGAGTTCGTAGTTGGTCTCCATCTTGCCTTTCTTCAGGATATCGTCGAGATCCACCTTCAACACCGCCGAGTTGCCGCCGGTAGTACGGTAGAGCTTGGTCTTATTAGCTGATGCGAATTCATTAGGGCCGCCCGCCTCGAGCACGACATCAAGCACGGTCATGCCCTTGCGGAAGGGTACCGAGGCAGGGCGCATCACGGCACCCGTCACACGAATGCGCTGCTGGAAATTCGCGCTCTCCGCATTGACCACCGTCACCGTGACCTCGGGGCTCCGGACATACTCGGCCAGCTTGTCGCGAACGAGCACAGCGAGCTCTTTTTCCTCGAGGCCAGATGCTTTCACCTCGCCAATCAGCGGCAGGCTGATTTCGCCATCAGGAAGGACCGTCACGGACGGCGAAAGCTCAGGGTGCTGCCAGACGCTGATTTGCAGCTGATCGCCGGGGCCAATGCGGTACTGCTCCACCGCCGCCTGCTCCGCAGCCGGGGCTGCAGCCGGCACCGGGGCACCGCTCCCAGTAGACTCACAGCCCAGCAAAAACAACCCGAAAACAGCTGTCAGAATGAACCGCATGCGCATGAGCCAATCTCCCTGTGTCAGGTGGTGCAACGGCAGTATATGACGGGCCCAAGCACGTCAGTGGGCCAGCAGGTCAGTAGGCATTTCTGGAAAACAGCGCGAACGGCGTGAGAAACAGGATTTTGACATCCAGCCATAGCGACCACTGGTTGATGTATTCGAGGTCGCACTCCACCCGCATCTTCATTTTTTCTATCGAGTCGGTCTCGCCGCGATAGCCCCGGATCTGCGCGAGCCCGGTCATTCCCGGCTTGATACGGTGCCGCGCCAGATAGGCGTTCACCTTGTCGGAATAATAATTGTTGTGGGAAATGGCATGCGGCCGTGGCCCCACCAGAGACATGGAGCCCTCGAGCACATTGAACAGCTGGGGAAGCTCGTCAATGCTCGTGCGGCGGATGAACCGTCCGACGCGCGTGACCCGCGCATCGTGCTTCTGGGTCTGCGTCACCGTACCTTGCGACTCCTGATGCACGACCATGCTGCGGAACTTGAGGACCTGAAACTCACGGCCGTCCCAGCCATGACGCGGCTGGCGGAAAAAAATGGGGCCTTCAGAATCAAGTTTGATCGCCAAGGCAATTAGCAGCATCACCGGGCTCAACGCCACAACGGCGAGCACCGCGAGCACCCGATCCATCACCGTCTTCAGAAATGCCCTGCCACCGCCGATCAGCGGCGTCTCAGAAAGCGTAATGAGCGGCACACCAGCCACTTCACGCACGCTATGGTTGAGCAGGTTGAGACTGAAAATGTCTGGGGCCCAGACGATGTCCACGTTGCAATCGAAGAGTTCAGTCTGGATCTGATCGACATGATGTGTCAGGCGCAGAGGTAATGCGGCATAAACCCTACGGATACCCTGCTCCTGGACCACTCGCACCACCTCCGCGGTGGTTCCGAGAACCGGAACGCCCTGCACATCCCAATGACTGATGTCGCCTGCGTGCTCCGAGAGTACGCCAGTGACACGATCAGGCAGCCAAGGGTTGCGGTTGATGCTCCGGCAAAGATGACGCGCCAGCGGCCCGGTACCCAGAACAAGCGCCGGCACGCGCTGCTCACGGCCCTGGATCCGACGAAACAAAGCCAAGGTCAAGAGGTAGAAAAAAGCTTGCAGAATGAAGGCCATCAGCACCCAGACGAGCAGGACCTGCCTCGAAAACTGATCAGCCGTCTTTGTAAATACGGCCATCACGCCAAGCGTCATCACCAGCACGCCCCACGCCCGCGCAAGTTTCTGGACGCCCTCCAGCGGTCCGGCATAACGCCGGTAAACGCCAACTTCCTGATAAATGACGAACATCAACAGCACGGCGACGACGCCCAGATAGCGGTAGTTGTCCTTGACCTCGCCATCACGCCACTCTGCAAGCCACAGCAGCGGGCCTATGGCGGCCGCCATATTCAACAGTCGCTGCACCCATACGATAAGTGTGTCGTGGTTCTGCAGCAGACGGCGCGCAGGGGCTCTGAATGCGCTGTCCGTCATCCGGGCAGGGGATCCTTCAGGTCAGGCTCGGTGGGCGCTGACATAGGACCAGTCACCGGGGAAGGCCCTTTTTATAGAAGTGCTCGTAACAATAATTAGTGGCCTCGACAAAGCCATCGATACTGCCGCAATCGAAACGGAAGCCCTTGAATTTATAGGCCATAACGCAGCCGGCTTGTGCTTGCCTCAGCAGTGCGTCGGTGATCTGGATTTCCCCGTTCTTTCCCGGGGGCGTGTCCTTGATGTAGTCAAAGATATCCTGCGTCAGAATGTAGCGGCCGATGATGGCAAGATTGCTGGGGGCGTCGGCAGCGGCGGGTTTCTCGACCATGTTGGTGACACGGTAGAGATCGTCCCTGACCTGCTCTCCGGCGATCACGCCGAATTTGTGGATCTGGTCAGGCGCCACCTCCTGCACCGCCACGATACTGCAGCGAACCTGCCGGAAAATCTTGACCATCTGGGCCATGACCGAATCACCGCCCGGGTTGAAACAGAGGTCATCAGCCAGGATCACGCCGAAGGGCTCGTCACCGATCAGCGTCTGCCCAGTCAGAATCGCATGCCCCAAGCCTTTCATTTCACGCTGGCGCGTCGTGGAAAACACCGCACGTTCGATGACGCTGCGGATGCCGTGCAGATACTGCTCCTTGTCGCTGCCGGCAATCTGATGTTCCAACTCGTAACTGGTGTCGAAATGGTCGTTGATCGTGCGCTTGCCACGGCCCGTTACAAAGGCGATCTCGAAGAGCCCGGCATCGAGGGCTTCCTCTACTCCGTACTGGACCAGAGGCTTGTTCACGATGGGAAGCATTTCCTTCGGCATCGCCTTGGTGGCAGGCAAAAAACGTGTGCCGTAACCGGCAACGGGGAACAGGCACTTCTTGATCACCGATCAGTCCTCCTCAGGCATGCTTCCGGGGCTTCAAACTCAGGCTTCTGGCAGTTTTGCCATCAAGGCTGCCGCCTGTGGCTGTTCGGCGTAGGTCTTGCCCAGCTTTTCCGCTGTCTCGAGCGCCTTGCGAGCCCCCGGGTAGTCCTTGAGTTCGTAGAGTGCCGCGCCCATGTGGTAGTGGAAGACCGGGACCTGGGGGGCACCGCGGCTAGCACGCGTCAGCATTTCGGCAGCTTTGGGGAAATTCTTCTGCTGGAAATAGATCCAGCCCAGCGTATCGGCAAACCAAGGCTGGTCGGCGGTGGCAAAACGGCCAGCAATATTTGCGGCCTCGTCGAGCTTTGCCGGGTCGGTGCCATC
>CAJCCF010000555.1 GCA_903960845.1 uncultured Verrucomicrobiota bacterium
CATTGAAATAGCGTTCCACCCCCTCCCTGTCCGCAGGCACTTCGTGTGGAATGCCCGAGGCCTCAAGGATGGAGGTGGCGATGCTTTCCGAACTGTGCACGGTAATGCTGCCACGCTGCAGGCCCAGCTTTCCGGCGCTGGTGCGAAGCCGCTCACACAGCGCGAGATTATAGGCGACCATGAGGACATCGCGTCCTGAGTCGGCTCCAGTGTTTTCAGCCAGGCGGCGTGCCTGCTCGATGGCATACCAGGACTTGCCGGTGCCGACACCACCCTCGATCACGAGCTGGAGATTGCCCGATAGCATGTCGAGCAGCCGGTAGCTGGCGGTGGCCTGCCGCAGGATCAGCTTGTCGGTTTCCGTGATGAAGGCCTTGACCGCCTTCGGCTCCAATCCTTCGCCATAGGCATCGAGGAAGGTGGCCGTCTGCTCGGGGTGCACGGGACGCTGCTGGGTGAACAAACTCCGCCATGCGACCGGGAAGTCCTTCACATCATTGGCAGCGAGAATGAGTTCACGCGGAATGCCGCGAAACTCAGTGATATTCGAAGCGATCTGCAGCAATGGGAGCACGAGGGATTTGGCCACAAAGGGGAGTTGTCTTCCGCTACCCGTGCTTTGAATCCGCCGAAGCACCCCGGCGTGCTGCATCATGAGTTGAGTCAGCGGATTGTCACCGTCCGCAGTATTCCAGCGACCGTTCGCGGCTTGATAGCTGAGACTTGATTTCACCTCCAGAACGGCGAGCCCGCCGTGTGGACCTAGCACTAGGAAATCTCCCTCACGCAGGGTGCCCTTCTCGTCCTCATACCAGTAGCCCCAGCGCACGATCCAGGTGTCAGGCAGCAGCTCGTTCAAAGCCTGCGCGAACAGAATCTCCGTGTGCTGGCATTTCTCAGGTGGGCGATTGTAGATCCAGCGGGGCATGGTGGAGTCGATGATGTCGCAGATTGAAAAGCTACGCAATGTGCGGCAATCAAAGAGTGAACACCATGCAACTCAAAGCCCTCATCGCCGAAGCCACCCGCTATGCCCGCTTCACCATGAAGCAGAGCGGGTGCCTGGCTCCGATATGAATCTTGACACAGCGAGCAGAAAAGCCATGCTCAAGATTGCCTGCGGAGAGTCCCATTTTTCATTCGTCATTTTTGCCTAACCTCTCTTTTCCTGACCCGTTTCCGATCCACACCAAGGGGCAGTCCAGCCCGGCACTCGCAAAAGCACCAAACTTAATCACGTCATGTCCGAAGATCTGAAGGAAGAAATAGCCCGCCTTAAGGCGGAAAATGAAGCGTTAAAAAACAAGGCTTCTGATCGAGGAGCGCTCTCCATGAAAGTCAGTGAGAAAGGTGCCCTATCCATCTATGGAATGGGTCGCTTTCCGGTTACACTTTACAAGGAGCAATGATTGAAGCTGTTGACTATCGGCGATGAGATTAAAAAATTTATCAACGACAATAGTGCTCGGCTTAAAGCCAAAGACTAAATTCATTCCCTGAACAACATTTCGGCACGCAGTGAAGGGAATTAATCTCCTCCGTGAGGTGGATCAGTGCGAGCTCCACAGCAAATAGTATTGCGATAAGTCCGTTCGGCATGAATTTGCGTCCGATCCTGCTGCGGTAGCCAGCCCACCTTTGAATTTCAGTATGCCAGTATTTACCTCATGATCCCTGACTTCTGCCCCTAAAGCTTGCGCAATCTTCCACATCGATGATCAAGGTAGTTTCAGATAGATATACACCTCTGAACAAAGCTGCATTTCGGTTGCCGCGTTACCCAATTTTCATTGATTTGGATGTCTATGAGCAGGCGAAATTGCATCTGGGGTGCTCAAAGCGGCTTGGCTTGGTTCTATCGCATTTGGCTTCGAATGGAAAGACCACGGTGGTCAAGAGTTGCAGAGACTCACTCAATAGAGGCTGGTTAAGGACACCGCTCGGAGGGGGCGGAGGGATGCACTACTACCTTTGGTGGTCCC
>CAJCCF010000556.1 GCA_903960845.1 uncultured Verrucomicrobiota bacterium
CCGGCGAGGTCGTTCTTCAACTCCTCAATGCGCTCCTCGAAGCATCCCCTCTGGTTGTATTCGCGCCATAGAATCACGGTAGCATCAGTGCGGGAGCCACCTGCAAAATCGGCACCACCCCGCGAGCACAGCGAGCAGCGGATGATGGGTGTGACGCCCAGGCTGCGTCGGGTTGTAACCGCGCAGAGCCCCTCTTGATGGCCGCTGCGCTGGAACACCGTGCTATCTTGACCTCGGGCCCATGATCAAAGAGTGCCGCGACTCCTTTGGTGCCGAGCGCCTCAAGTGGGCCAGCGACTGTCCCTTCCATGTCGATCCCGGGCACAACTACCACGACTCCATCGCGCTCATCCGCGACCGGCTCGATTTCCTCACCAGCAGCGACAAGGCATGGATGCTGCGCAAGACGGCGGAGAAATTTTTCTTCAGTTAGTTAGGCCGGGGTAGCGCTTTGAATCGGATCGGAATCTTCAGGCGCTCAACAAGAAACGCTCAAGACGGTTTCCAGCATTAAAGGCGGGGCTCGGAACACTGCTGCAAACAGGCCAGCGCCCGCTGAACATCCTCACGGGTGTTGTAGCCATGCACGGCCAGGCGAATACGTCCGGCGTTGTGCATGACGTGCACCTCGGCTTTTTCAAGTGCTGCATGGATCTGCGTGCTGCGCTCATGCATGAAGGCCACGATACCCACGGGACGGCTGTCATGCAGTGGGGTCATCGGTTGGAATCCCAGTGCCACCAAACCGTCACGCAACTCGCGCACCAGGGGATCTGCATGAGATGAGATCACCTCCACGCCGACGCCATCCACATAGCGCAGGGCGGCGTTCAGCGCATACAGCGCCGCGAAGCTGGGCATGCCGACGGAGAAGCTCAAGGCCCCTGTTTTGGTGACTGCACGCTCAAAGCGGTCGGCATCAAAGGCATTGCTCAAGTGATACCAGCCGCCCGCGTGGGTGGTGAGACGCTCTGCGTTGCGTTTCGGGATGCCTATGATGCAACCGCCGTGCACGCCCAGCGTCCACTTATGGGTGCTGCTGATCAGGATGTCCGCGCCCTCACAGTTCAGGGCCACGCGCCCGAAAGCCTGCGTGATGTCCACCGAGATCAGCGCATTCGGCGCGAGCCTGCGCACGGCCTCATGCAGCGGTTTCCAGTCGATGCGGTGGCCGTTGTAAAAGCTCACCAGTGACACCTGCACGAGCTTGGTACGCTCATTCAGCAGCGGCTCCAAATCGGTGATGTTCAATTCGCCATGCACCGATTTCCAGAGCCGTGATGCCGGCGGATTCATGGCGCGCAGCCAGGGTGTGGCTCCGGCTGGAAAGTCGAGATCCGTGACCACCACTTCATCGCCAGCGCCGAGATTCAGCGCGGAAGCGAGCAGGTTGTAGGCCTCTGAACTGCAGGAGCAGAAGGACACTTCCTGCGTTGTGAGTCCGAGCATCTTTGCACTGATCTCTCGGCAGGCTTCCACTGCGGCGAAGTGACCGTCACGTCCGCGCATGCCGAGCTGTTTATCATGCCAGTAGGCCTGCAGAGCCTCCCCCACACAGAGCGGCGGGATGCTCTCCGCCGCGGTGTTCAGGTAGGTGATGCCGGAAAGGGAAGGGAAGTCGCGGAGGCGTGTGGTGTCGGTGAGCATGGGCGGATGAATTTACCGTCAAACTCTGGTAAAACTTGCGTGAGATATCGAGAGCAGTCCTGATGGCAAGCGCCATGGTTCTTCTGGATGTCCTTCATTCGCTCAGATTTCACATCGCTCTGCCACCCATGGCTGTCTCTCTGATCAGGTCCCTGCCGCTTTGGTCCATGCTTCTCTGCCTGCTGGCAGGTTGCGATGCTGAAAAGCAGGCAATCCGGACACAGCCGCTGACGTCCGAGGCTTTTGTGTGGCAGCGGGTCTGGACACCGGAGGTTTCACAAGCAGTCGCCGCGGCCAGTCCCTTGGATGCACTGCATTTTCTCGCGGCTGAAATTCGCTTCAAGGCAGGTGTTCCGAAGATTGAAAAATTTGAGCCGGATTGGTCTGCCCTGAAGAGTTACCCGGGCAGGGTGGGGTTGGTTCTCAGAATTCATGCCTCGGCAGCGGGTACGGGTTGGGCGGAGGATGCTTGTCATGCGGTCGTCGTGCTGGCGACGGAAATGACTGCGCACTGGACTGCCAGGAGCAGGCCTCCCGACGAGATCCAGATCGACTACGATTGCCCGGAGTCAAAACTCGCGGACTACGCCGGTCTTCTCAGCACGCTGAAAATTGGCCTGCCTGATATCCCCATTCGTGTGACCGCTCTGCCTTCCTGGCTCAAGCGGCCCGAAGCCCGCATGCTTTTGTCCCAGTCGCCAGGCTATGTGCTGCAGGTGCATTCACTGCATCTGCCGTATCAGGGGCGCGCCGCGACTTTGATCAACGAGACGGAGGCCCGGGAGGCGGTCAGTCGCGCAGCCGGGCTTGGGGTGCCGTTTCGTGTGGCCTTGCCGACCTATTCATGCGTGGTGCTTTTTGACGAGGCTGACAAGGTGTCCGAGGTCTTTGGCGAGGACTTGCCCGCCGGGTTTGTGCTCGGCGGGAAGCGGGGTGTTGTTCTTGATTCAGATGCCTTTGCACTTGGCTTGCTGATGGATGAATGGCGGCGTCACGCGCCCGCCGGGATGATCTCGGTGATCTGGTACAGACTGCCAGTCAGTTCAGACCGGCTGAATTGGCCTGCGCAGACACTTCAAAAAATTGTAAGCGCCAAGCCGCTCAAGCGCGGTTGGAGTGCGCACGCGCAAAAGGGCTCATCCGGGCAGGCAGACATCATTCTCAGGCAGGAGGGGGATGCTCCTGATGATCTGCCTCACGACATTTTTGTGCAGTGGCAGGGAACGCTGGCAGAGGCTGCCGATGGCCTGCGTGGATACCGGGTGCATGATCAAGGGCCCGGTTGGCTACGGTTCAGCCTAACTAATTATGCCAGGCAGGGGCGGATCTGGCCGGGTCAGGAGTTTGCCGCCGGCTGGGTGAGGGCAGCCGCCGACAGACTGGATGTGAAAACCGTACGCTGAGCTTGCCCCCGGGGTGGCTGAACGCATAGATTGCACCCATGATAAAAAAACGCCGTCGTTTGTTATTCGTCTTGGTGATGCTGGGAACAGCCACGGTGCTCGCCTGCGGGCCCTTTTTCCCGGAAGATGCCCTGGATCAGCCGCGTGGCATTTTGCGGCCGCCGGTGTTTCATTTCCAGAGTGAGCTCAGCCGCGTGCCGCTGCCTGATGGCATCTCCCGCCACCCGGCAGGAACTCCGGCCTACACGCTGGACCTCGAGATGATGGAGATGGAGGACATCATGGCCGGGCGGATGCCCGACAAGGCGGCACGCGAGGCATGGATGTCGCGTTATCGCATGCTTCGGCGGGCGATGATCCATTATGGCGATGACTCGGAACAGAAGATGCAGAAGGCTGACACGGATGCCGTGGTGCCCTGGGCAAAGGCGAGGGCTGGCCTGCCCGCCATGGCCGCCGTGCTGCCGGAGGATGTGAAATTGTATCTGGAGGGTGCAGCCATCTGGTTGGACGCGGTCAGCAACACGGATGAAGCCGCGAAACTGAAGGCGCGCGTGAGCTGGTTGAATTTGTTGAAATTGCCGGAGGATCAGAGGCGCTGGCGCAGCACCTGGGCTGCGTGGATGCTGTTCCGCTCTTCATCCCGCAATGAAGAGGGGCGTTGGCTCAAAGAGGTGCGACGTCTGCATCTTGCCGGCTTCAAGGACTGCCTTCATCTCGGCATTGAGGCCACGTACATTCTTGGGCGGGCCAACAGCGACTACCCCGAGCGCATCGAGGTCTCAACTGTGGAATGGAAACGCGCTTCCATGCTCCGGGCACGGCTCGGCCTCAATCATGCTGAGGAAAATCTGCGGCATGACCGCTGGCTGCTTACGGAATGGGGCGGTGATTTTGCCCGCCAGGTGATCGCCGATCCGTTGCTGCGCCGTGTCCAGTTGCTTCACCTGATCGAGGTCGCCCAGTCAGCCGCCGGTGAGGAAATCGGAATGCAGCGGGAGTCCAGCCCGCCGGACAGCCTAACCAAATGGCTGACATCCATGGAGGAGGCCTCGATCAAGGATCAAAAAGAGGCGCTGTGGCTTGCCTGGGCACTTTACAACGCCGCCAAATACGAGGAAGCGCGCCGCTGGCTCGGGCTTGCGCCTGCCGATGACGTGGATGCGCTCTCCCTTCGCGGCAAACTGGCGGCGATGCGGGGAGACCGCCGCGAAGCTGAGAGTCACCTGAAGCGCATGGCCGCCCTGCTCCAACCTGCGGGCGACCAGAAAAAATCCGCTGAAGAACTTTCCGTGAGGGATGAAGCAGATCCGCTCTCAGCACAGAACTATGCTCGGATCCGGCGTCACAAATTATTGGGGGATTGGGGTGTGGTGCAGGTTTCCAGAAATGATTTTGCGGGAGCTTTGCAGACTTTTTTGCGCACGGATTACTGGCGGGATGCGGCTTACATTGCCGAGCGCCTGTTGTCCGTTGAAGAACTGCTTTCCCTGTCACGAGCGGGCAGACTGCCGGAACTGAAGCCGATGGTTGTGCCGGATAAGGAGCCGCCGGGCCGGCTGAGCATTTCGGCGGTGACAGCCAAGTATGTTCAATGGGAACGGCCGCAGGGTTTGGAGCCCTTCACCTATCTTGTGGCACGCCGCCTGGCACGCGAAGGCTATTACAAGGACGCCATGCGTCTGCTGCCAGCTGACCTCAGCGCCGTTTTGAACCGCTACATGACGGAACTCCACCGCGGAAGAAAAACCAGCCTGCCGCAGGCGGACCGCGCTGAAGCACTTTGGACGGCGGCACAGATCGAGCGCCGCTTGGGGATGGAGCTTTTTGGTTTTGAAACAGGCCCGGATCATGCCTTGTATGGCGGATCGTTCGAGTTGAGCGATTTTGCTGAACTGCGGCGCCAGCCGTTTTGGACTCCATGGTGGTGGACACCGTCAAAGACAGAACAAGCGAATGAACTCGAGCGCCCGGTGCTCACTGCCACCACGGACGAACTCTGGCGTTCCAAACACTACGGTCCGCGGATCAACGAGCGCTTCCACTACCGCTACACGGCAGCCGAGTTGGCGCATCGCGCCTCTCTGCTGATGCCGGATGAGGATGAGAAAACGGCGATGGTTCTCGGCATTGCCGGCAACTGGCTCAAGAACCGGGATCCCAAAGCGGCGGACCGTTTTTATAAGAGCCTGGTCCTCAGAAATCCTTCAATCCCGCTTGCTCAAAAAGCCGAACGCAAACGCTGGCTTCCACCGATCGACTGGCAGTTTGATCTTGAACTGGAAACACCCGGGCTGGCACATTGAGCACAACCCGCCCTTTTGGCCGGGCCATTGACGGGACGTCCTGCTTTGAGGGTTGATAGCCGAGGCGTGGATTCACTTCTTCCCGAAGAAATCCGCGAGCTTTTTCAAGTCTGTCGGCTGTGCGGGTTTCATGGCGGAATCGATGATCTGCTGCTGCAGGGCGCAGAGTTCGGTGACGCCCTTGCGGGCGAGCACGAGCATGGCGTCCATCTGGGCCTGGGTGAAGGTGGCCTCTTCACCGCTGCCCTGGACTTCCACAAAGTCACCACCCTCGGTGAGCACGAGGTTGCAGTCGACATCGGCCTTGGCGTCCTCTTCGTAACAGAGATCAAGCAGCGCCTCGTCTTTGAAGATGCCGGCGCTGATGGCGGCGACTTTGTGCTTCAAGGGTTGCTGGGTGATCTTGCCTTTTTCGAGCAGGCGGTTGAAGGCGATCGCGGCGGCGACACAGGCTCCGGTGATGGAGGCGGTGCGCGTGCCGCCATCGGCCTGGAGGACGTCGCAGTCGATGTTCAGCGTGCGTTGGCCAAGTTTCTTCAGATCCACCACGGCGCGCAGGCTGCGGCCGATGAGACGCTGGATTTCGATGCTGCGCCCGTCGGGCCGGCCGCGGCTGCTGTCGCGGTCTTTGCGGTCGAGCGTGGAGTAGGGGAGCATCGAGTACTCGGCCGTCAGCCAGCCGCCCTGAACACCCTGAACTTTCATCCAGCGCGGCACTTCCTCCTGGATGGTGGCGGCGCAAATCACGCGCGTGTTGCCAAAGGCGATGAGGACTGAGGCGGTGGCGTGGGGGGCGATATCGAGAACGAACTCGACCGGACGAAGTTGGTCGGCACTACGGCCATCAATGCGGGGCATGTCCCTGCGTTAGCCATGCAGCCCGAGATGTCAAAGGATCAGCCCCGACTTCGTCATTCAGTGCCGGAATCGCGTCAGACCCGCACCATGTCCTTCACCACCTGGAACCACAGGTAAAAGCAGCCGCGCCACGAGTAGCGGAATTCACCCTCGCCGGTCAGTTCGATGAGTCCGGCGGTGATGTTGTGATCGATCTGCGCGCTCATGTCCCGCTCGATGTAGGCAGGCAGCTGCTCGGTGTCGACACTGATGAGGTCGCTGACTTCGACGGCCTGGCTTTGCAGAAACTCCGTGTGGGAGGCCATCAGATCCTCCACCGAGTGCGCATACGCATGACGGTTCATCCGGTGGCTGGGTGAAAACTGCATCGTCGGCGGGAACGGGTAGTTCGTCGTCGTGTAGATGATGCCGCGCGCGGTGCGGGAGGTCAGGCTCACATAGGAAAAGGCAAAACCTTCCTGCTGGGCCAGCGCGATCGCAGCCTGTGTCCGGTGCTCCGCGTGATAAAAGAGGCGCATGAAGTGATCCATCTCATTCCACTTCCATCCCGCGTCATCCGCGCGCTCAAAGCCCTGGTTCTCGATTTCCAGGCTCAGCATGTCGAGATCCGGAAATAAATCGCGCGATGGAGGGAAGCGGTGTTTCACCTCACTCTTCAGCGGGAAGCGCAGCCTGCGCACGCGGCCCACGATTTCCACCCATGGCAGCATGAACCAGAGGGCGATGCCGCAGGCCCCCGCCGCATGGCTTCCTGTCAGGAAATAACCGCCGAGGTAGGAGGCCGTTAAAAGCGTCAGCCAGCCGATCTTGTGGATATAGCGGTTCTCAAAGGTCCTGCACGCCAGGGCGAAGACGACGGTGGCGGCGAGATAGAGAAACTGCGGGAGATCCATGAGAGACCGCCCACCAAAGGCCACTTCGGAGGGAGTCGCAAGTCAATGCATCGACTCCCGCGAAGTTCGCTGCCGGCAACCGGGCTGAAAAGCGGCCTCCTGTTGCGGGGCCCGAGAGAAAAGAATTGCCACCCGGCCCGTGAATGGCGCATTCATAGCGTGCTCCATGACCACCGCACTGACACCACTCACGGATTTTTCTGACCGGCTCTCTCCGATGGTGGTGAAGGAGTTGCGTCAGGGACTGCGCACGCGCGCCTTTGGCTCGACCATGCTGCTCATGCATGTGCTCCTGATCCTGATCACCCTGATCACCGGCTCCGCGCAGAACACGGATGACTTGCGCTGGATGCTCGACGGCCTGGCCACGCTGGTGCTCTGCCTGATCATGCCGTTCCGCGTTTCGAATGCGCTTCTTGAGGAGGTGAAGCTCAACACGCTCGACATGCTTGTGCTCACGCGGCTTTCATGTGGTCGCATCGTCTTTGGCAAATGGGCCAGCGTGGCTCTGCAATCCCTGCTCATCGCGCTCAGTCTCATGCCCTACGTCGTCGCGCGCTACTTGTTCGGTGGCATGGATCTCGTGCTGGAGCTGAGCGTGCTGGCGCTCAAATGGCTCATTGGCATCGTGGTCGCCGCCCTGCTGGTGGCGCTGTCCACCATTCAGCAGAGTTGGCTGCGGATGATCATCATCATTGTGCCGATGATCTTTGGCGGTTTTGGTGTCGTTGGCATCATGGTTGCTGCCACGATGACGGGCATGCCCGGACTCGGGAGCTCAGTGACGGGCACCGCTGGACTTGCCATGATCGCCGCCGTGACCGTGTTGAGTGCGGCATGGGCCATCTTTGCCTTTCTGAGTCTCGCCGCTTCACGCATTTCATCTCCGGCCGCGCCGCTGGCCTGGTTGAAGCGGCCCGTGAACCTCCTGGCATTTGCCATTCCGCTGATCATCTCGCTCGTCACCCGCCGCGAGGAGTGGCTGATGGGTGCCTGTTTCGTGGCGGCTTTCATGGCATTGGACGCGCTGACCGAGCAGCTGAATGTGGTGCCATCCGCCTATGTGCCATTTTTCAAACGAGGCCCCATCGCGCGAGTGCTCATGTGGCTGCTGGCTCCAGGCTGGGCCAGCGGCTTTTGGTTCACGCTGATTCCTGCCGTGTGTCTGGGCGCCGCATTTGCCGTGCTGAAAAAGGGGGCTGACATGCTGCCTTACTACATCCTGATTTGCTGCACCGTTTGGATGGTCACCGCCATCATTCAAATGCTGCCCACGCGCCGCTCGAACGATCTGTTGCCCATTTTTCTGAGTGCTGCCGCGCTCGTTCAACTCTTTGCGGGGATGCTGTCAGGCCTAACCATCATCGCGGCAAAGAGCACCCAGTCGGAACCCGTGCTGCTTGCCCTGCTGCCGCCGGCGGCACTCATGGGAGCGGATTCATTCTCCTTCGGTTCTTCACGCGCGGAGTTTCTCATGTATGCCGTGCTTTGCGCCGCCGTCTGGCCACTGCTCATGGTCATTCTCAGCCTGCGCGCCTGGCGCGCGCTCCGGCCGGTGCGTGATGAAGCGAAACAGATGGCCTCATGACACTTCTCCACGGCTCCCCCGATGATCTGCGTGCCATTCATGCGCGTGCCCGCGGCTGGGCGCAGGTATTGAAACTGCCGTTTCGGCAACAGCGCTGGCGCGGTCATGCCGGTGAGTTTCTGGGGGCCGGCGTGGGCAGCAGTCTGGATTTCCAGGACCATCGTGTCTATCTGCCCGGAGATGATCCGCGTCAGATCAACTGGCAGGCCTATGCGCGCACCGGCACTTACACGATGAAGCAGTACCGGGAGGAGGTTCGTCCTCTGGTGGATGTGGTGTTTGATGTTTCCGGGTCGATGTTTGCCACGCCTGACAAGGAGCGGCGGACGCTCGAACTGCTGGCCTATGCGCTGGAGGCGTCGCTGCAAACCGGCGCCACGGTGCGCTGCTATGCGGTGCGCGGGCATGCCCATCTCCCTCTGGAAACCGAGGCTGTTCTGGCGGGCCACTGGCCGGACGAAGTTCAGCGCCTGCCCGCGAGCGCGGAGGCAGCAGCCCTGTCACGGGTTCCGTTTCGTGCTGGAGCCATGCGCCTGTTCATCAGTGATCTGCTTTTTCCCGCCGAGCCCGAAAGCCTGCTTGCCGCACTTGGAGCGCGCAACGGGCGCGGCATCGTGCTGGCTCCCTACACTCGGCAGGAGAGTGCGCCGGACTGGGATGGGAACTATGAGTTCATCGATGCAGAAACACAGCAAGCGCATGAG
>CAJCCF010000557.1 GCA_903960845.1 uncultured Verrucomicrobiota bacterium
CCTGTAATAAAGCAGCCTGTGAGTGTCTCATCCAATCTCTTCAGCGACTGACAACGAAACCAATTGGCAAAATTCCCCCTAGTCGCGGCCAAGCACTCTGTTCAAAAAGCCGTCAACAGGCTAAGTGGAGTTGCCACTTTTGATGGGAGCGATCTAGCGTGGTGAAGGTTATCAAAACACGGCAGCACTTCACCATTCGAGTCAAAAACAGGCTCTAAGGCCGCCCTAGTGATTTAATCAGGTGCCAAATGACCTGTGGTGGCTCGGCCTGCCACGGCTTGAGGGTGCTGGTGCCGAAGGCTGTGCGCAGCAGCAGGCTGAGGTTGAAACTCAGCGCGGCGATTAGAGGACACTTATTTAAATTGTCACAGCCTTTGAACGTGGTGCGACGCAGGCCGGCGCGCCATTACCGCCGGCAACGTCCTGCAAACCAAACCGAATAAATGGTGCGGCGAGCGAGCGCCCCTCGAAGACGCGGGCTATGATCGCTCCGGTAGCGTGACGTATGTGCTCATCAAGGCGGGGGTTGCTGCGTTCTCCGCTGACCTCGCGTTCCTTTGCCACCTAATGCGAGCCGGGGTCCGGCAAATTGATCACCATTTACGCCTGCCCAGGGTGCATCTTGATGACCTTGTGCGGCCTGCGGTTGGACACGGGCGGACGCAGAGGCGTGGGCGAGTCCGGGCCGCGCTGGATTCTCCATTCTCGCATCACTGCGGTTTGTTCGGTGCGACATCCGCCAAGGTTCTGAGTCCTTTGATGGCGTCTTGTTGTTCCCGGAAATCCCCGGTGCACAATCTTGAATTTACGCTCGTCATGCTGAGCATTTCCAATGACAGCACCATAATCCTTTACTTGCATCCGCAAACTCGGCCTTTCACTTTCTCCCACTTGCACACCATGCCTGAAATCCCGACACCGGCCGAAAGCGCCTCCTCAACCAAACCAAAGTGCCCGCAGTGCGGCTACACGCTCTCCGGTGGGACGCCAGCCGACCTGTGCCCCAAATGCCTGCTGCTTGGAGTGCCCGATTGCGATGCGGTTGATTTTGACGATCCTGCGCCGACGATTCCCATGCGCCAGCCTCGTTCTCCAACGGGTGCATCTGCGCACCCACCCGCATGGGAACCGCCAATGGCATCAGATCTGCAAGCGATGCTTCCGCAATACGAGGTGATGGAGCTTCTGGGTCGAGGCGGCATGGGAGCGGTTTACAAAGGACGCCAGATCGCGCTTGACCGCCTCGTGGCCATCAAGATTTTGAACCCGGAGATCGGCAACGAAGAGCACGACTTCGTCGGACGCTTTAATCTCGAATCACGCGCCATGGCCAAGCTGAAGCATCCAGGCATCGTCGCGGTATATGATTGCGGCCAGACGCCGGAGGGCTTGCTCTACTTTGTCATGGAACTAGTCGAGGGCATGGACGTGCAGCGTATGATTGCGCAGGAAGGGCGGCTGCACTCCGCCAACGCCATCGCCATCGCCGCGCACGTCTGCGAGGCGATGCAATATGCCCATGAGCGCGGCATCATCCACCGCGATATCAAGCCTGCGAACATCATGGTGGATCACGAGGGGCATGTGAAGGTGGCAGACTTCGGCCTCGTGAAAATGGCGAACGCAAGCGCCACTTCCACCTTTACCATCAGCGGCACGGTCATGGGAACGCCGCAATACATCGCGCCTGAGGCCCTCATCCTCGGCACGTCGGTGGATCATCGCGCCGACATCTACGCGGTTGGCGTCATGCTCTACCAGATGCTTACGGGCCATGTGCCGCATGGTGTTTTCGAACTGCCCTCACTCAAGGTGCCCGGCCTCGACCCGCGCCTCGACAGCATCATCGCCCGCGCCATGCGCGAAAACCGCGACCAGCGCTACCAGAGCGCCGGCGAGCTGCGCTCCGATCTGGTGAGCGTCCTCACCCAGCCCGTGCCGCAGAACCTGGAAATGTCCACCCCAGCGCAAAATCCTGAATCCCTTGCGGCCTCAAGCATTCCCGCTTCGCGACGTATCGTCGCAATCGCCCGCGTGGTGGCCGGGGACGAAGAGGAAGATACAGGCCACGATCCCGCGATTCACGAAATCCTGCGCACCACCAACAGTATGAATGCCACCATGCTCGTCCTCGGCGGAATCGCGCTACTGATCTTTGGCACACTGGCCTTCTTCCTCGCCAACCGCAAGACGGGCGATGTCATCACGGCCGTGAGCAACGTCAGCAACAGCGAGACGCACAACACTTACTTCACACAGCTCATCGCCACCGGAGTGACCACTGCGAAGGACCTCGAAACCATCTCCGACATTCGCCCCTACGGCACCGGCTTCATTGCCATTACCCAAGAGGAGTTTTCCTGGTCCCAGGCACAGGAACTTGCAAGGCGCACCGGCGCGCAAGTCCTCACCGTGGAAAACAACACCGCAGTCTCGAAAGAGGCATTGCTGGCGTGGCTGGCCGCATCCTACAGCTCAAGCCTCGCCTCCACTGTCTGGGTTCGGGAGCACGGCGAAGCGCGCACACTCAAAGGATCGGTCATGAATCCTGCCATCGACCTTGATCAGCCCCGGAAGGCCGTTCTCCAGTGGGATGCAGCGAAGACGACAAATGACCTGGCCTCGAAAAGCGGAGACGTAGTGCATGCACCACCTCCTGCACCGTCCAAGCCCTCAGCATCGTCCAACAATGGCACCCCCCCCAGAGCCGCGCCCGCCCCATTCTCTGCTTCGTCGAACACCCCGCCCATGAACCCAGCCGCTGATGCTTGCCTCCTTGAGTGGGTCAATAAAGATGGCCGCGTGATCCAGGCTAGGTTCCTCAAGCTCGAAGGGGAGGCTGTCGCGATCGAGAAGGACGGTTCCACCTTTACCGTGCCACTCGCGAACCTGTCCCCCGCCAGCGTCGAACAGGCCCGGCGGCTCCATGCCCGCTCGAAGTAAAATTGCCAACCATTGCAAAACCATCATGACTATCCTGTGCCCGCATTGCTCCCAACAACTCGAACTCACGCCAGAAGTGATCGCCTCGCTTCGTGGGCAACCACACTTCGCCTGCCCGTCGTGTCAGGGTTTGATCGCCGTGCCGCTCTCCCACCCCATGCCGCGCAGGCGCGGTGCAGCGGCGGTGCAGACTCAGCGCGGGCTTAACCGCAACCTGCTCGTGCTCGGTGTCATCACTCTGTTAGTGCTCGGCGGCATTGCCGCGCTCCTCGCCATGCGCGGTAGCGGAAACGTCTTCAACACGTTCAACAACGTCACCAACCAGATCATCCACAACAGCTACTTCACGCAGCTCATCGCGAATGGTGTAACGACTATGGAAGACCTGAAGTCCATCGAGGAAATTCGGCCCTTCGGTGACGGCTTCATC
>CAJCCF010000558.1 GCA_903960845.1 uncultured Verrucomicrobiota bacterium
CATGAGCGCGGGGATCAGCTTCGAGGAACTCGCCGATGTCGTCCGTGCCAATTCAGAAAATGTCGGTGGCGGACTCGTCGAAATCGGGAACGAACAAATCGTCATTCGCTCCAAAACGCGCGTTGCGACGACCGAGGAAATCGCGCGACTGCCCCTCCGATTTGCCGGGGGTGTCCGTCCCATCCTCGTCGGCGACGTGGCCGCAGTGTCCGTTGGCCACGCTTTCCGCACGGGCGCGTCCACCGAAGATGGTGAAGAAGCCGTGCTCGGTGCGGCGATCATGCTGGCCGGCGAGAACAGCCGGCTCGTGGCCGTGGCCGTGCGAGACCGACTGGAGGAAATCCAAACGAAGCTTCCGCCCGGCATCGAGATTCGCGACGGCTACGACCGCGCCGTCCTGGTCAACAAAACAATCAAGACCGTGGAGGAAAACCTTTTCCATGGAGCAATCCTCGTCGCCGTCGTCCTCTTTGCGATGCTCGGCAATTGGCGGGCCGCCCTCATCGTCTCGCTGGCCATCCCGCTGGCGTTCCTTTTTGCCATCACGGGCATGGCCTCGTCCGGGTTGACGGCCAACCTCATGAGCCTCGGGGCCATCGACTTCGGACTCATCATCGACGGTGCCATCGTCATGGTGGAAAACATCGTCCGCCACCTTGCCGAGAAACAAAAAGAATTAGGTCGCCGCCTGAACGCGAGGGAACGTTCGGTCGAAGTTCTTCGCTCCGCCAAAGAAGTGGCCAACCCGATGTTCTTCGGCGTCCTGATCATCACCGTGGTTTACGTGCCGATCCTCAGCCTCACGGGCGTTGAAGGTAAAATGTTCACCCCCATGGCCATCGCGGTCATGCTCTGCCTTCTCGGCGCACTGATTCTCGCCCTGACCCTCATGCCGGTTCTCTGCTCGTTTTTCCTGAGCGGGAACATTGCGGAAAAAGACAACATCCTCGTGCGAGGATGCAAGGCCGTCTATACGCCCCTGCTGGCATTCGCCCTACGCTTCCGCTGGGCGGTTGTTGCTGCGGCCATTCTCTTCTTCGTCTCCTCGATTTGGGTCTTCTCCCGCTTGGGTGCCGAATTCATTCCTCAACTCGACGAGGGAAGCATCTCCATCCAGATGATTCGCAGCACCAGCGTTGGGCTCGAATCTTCCGTGGAGATGCAAAAAAAATCTGAGCGGCTTTTGCGAGAGCAGTTCCCGGAGATTACCCATCTTTTCGCCCGCATCGGCACCGCCGAGATCGCCACCGATCCGATGGGACCGAACGTGGCTGATACCTATGTCATGCTCAAGCCGCCCTCCGAATGGCGCAAGGAAAACGGACACCCTATCTCAAAAGAACGCCTCATCGCCATGATGCAAACGGCCCTCAACGAAAATGCCCCCGGCCAAGCATTCCTCTTCACCCAGCCGATTCAGCTTCGCTTCAATGAAATCATGGCCGGTGCCCGTGCCGATCTGGCCTTGAAAATCTTTGGGGATGACTTCCAAAAGCTGGAAGAGCTGGCCATGAAAGCCCGCGACATTCTCAACGCCATTCCCGGCGGGGGCGACATCGAGTTCGAGGCCATGGGACGTCAGCCCATGATCGAGGTCGTGCCCAAACGCGACGCTCTCGAACGCTACGGCATCCATGGCGACGAAATCAATCGCGTCGTCTCCTACGCCCTCGGTGGTGAGGGAGCCGGGCAAATCATCGACGGCAACCGACGCTATGAAATCGTCGTTCGTCTGACCGAGGACTTGCGCCGCAAAGTGGCAGGATTCTCTCAACTTCCCCTCCGCGTCGAGGGCGGCGGGTTGATTACGCTGGGCGAGGTCGCCGAGGTCAAAGTCGTCGATGAAATCGGAACGATCATCCGTGAGTCCAATCAGCGCCGCGTCGCCATCCTCATCAATCTGCGTGGACGCGACACCGAGGGATACGTCGGCGAGGCCACCGCCAAGCTGCGGGAACAACTCGCGCTGCCACCGGGCTACTACTTCGAGTTCGGCGGGCAGTTTGAAAATCTCATCAAGGCCCGCGAACGCCTGATGGTCGTCGTGCCCGCCGCGCTCGCCCTCATCTTCGCTCTGCTATTCCTGAGCTTCGGCTCGTTGAGACAGGCGGCACTCATCTTCGTTTGTGTGCCTCTTGCGGTCACTGGCGGCATCTTTGCCCTCTGGGTGCGCGGCATGCCGTTCACGATTTCTGCCGGAATCGGTTTCATCGCCCTCTCCGGCATTGCCGTTCTCAACGGAATCATGCTCATCAGCTTCATCAACCAACTCCGTCGCGAGGGCATCGGCCTCCGTCAGGCCGTCATTGACGGCACTCTCACCCGCTTACGGCCCAAGCTGATGACCGCACTGACGACCGCCATCGGCTTCCTCCCCATGGCAGTGGCCACGGGGGCCGGAGCCGAGGTGCAGCGCCCTTTGGCCACCGTCGTCATTGGCGGCGTGCTTACCTCCACTTTTCTCACGCTCATCCTTCTGCCCATTCTTTATGACTGGATGGAAGCACTGGCGGAGAAACATCGAAAGACAACCATCAACCAAACAGAAAGAACCAACACCCATGAAGTCCTCACCTAAACGCATCACAAGCGCGCTCCTCGCCGCTGTCACTGGAATCCTCCTCGCCACCGCCCCGGCCCACGCGGAGAAACTCGAACCTGGCCCGAATGGCGGCAAACTCGTCGGCACCGCGCCCGACCAAGCTGAGCTGCTGATCAGTCCCGAAGGTATCGTGACCATCACCTTCCTCGACGCCGAGAAAAAGCCCGCTGCCCCCGGCACCCGGACTGCCACCGTCTTCGCCCAACTCGACTCCGGCCGCAAAGAGATCGCACTCGAAAGCAAAGGCAACGCCTTGGTATCCACGGAGGCGCTTCCCAAGCCCGAGGGATACATCCTTGTTGTGCAGACACGCAGTGCGCCCGACGCCAAGCCAAGCAACACCCGCGCCAAATATGAGATGCACGTCTGCGGCGGCTGCAAGCTGAGCGAATACGCCTGCACCTGCGAAGAGCATTAAACCACCGAGTCCACACGGCTGCGGGCGAACGTTTGCGTTCACCGCAGCCATTTCCGGATCCTGCTTCGACTTCACCAACCTAATTTGTCACTTATGCGCAACCTCCTTCCGCCAACGATCATTTTTCTCCTCGCGGTGCCGTTGTCCGCCCAACCGCCAACCACTATCTCACCCTCTGCCTACGTGGAAAAATGGATCGCTGCGCCGAAGGAGGCGGGCACCTACGCAGGTATATTCCCGCGCTTCCGCTTCACCGAGCAACTCGCTGCCGCCATCGCCGATCAGGATAAAACCCTTGTCGCCGCGCTTGTGCCTCTGC
>CAJCCF010000559.1 GCA_903960845.1 uncultured Verrucomicrobiota bacterium
ACCGCCGTACCTTTCGCGGAAACGAATCGGGATGGCCGCCTGACTGATACCTGGCGTTTTTCGTAGCAGCACGGAAAGAGCGACGTTCGACAGAAAGAATGATTCAGGGATGCGCGGGAGCAGCGGCGTCAGGATGGCGGTACGCATCAAACGGTATGGGACATTGGCGTCCACGCACCAGACTTGCGTCTTCACCAAAAGCACCAGTTTCAGCACCAGGCTGGCCAAGATTCGGCGTATGCCGTCATCACGTCTGGCGCGCCGACCATAGATCACGTCGCACTTGTCTCTGAGCCGCCAGAAACGGAAGAAGTACTGCGGATCACACTGCCCGTCTGAATCTAATTGCAGAACATAAGGCACCTGCCGCTCGCAGGCCAGACGGTAGCCCTGCAGGCAGGTCTGCCCATGACCACGATTGCTGCGTGAGATGATCTCAAGCCTGTCGCCAAACTGTAGTTGCAACTCCCGCAGCACGGTTGGCGAATCATCTGTGGAGCCGTCATCGATGATGACAAAAACAAAGTTTGAAGTCCAGTTGGAGATCTCCTCAAACCATTCGCGCACGACTTTGCGGATGGATGCCTGCTCGTTATAAACGGGCATTACCACCATCAATTCACAAGGCTTTTTGGGTGTCTCCATGATTATATTTCGCGCTCTTGGGATTCCACTCAGGCGTTCAGCTTTGACCGCAGTCGCTCAAATTCGGCCAGCGCCATGCCCACCACCTGGTCCATGTTCAAATAGCGAAATGTGGCGAGTCTGCCGACGAAGCTGACCTTTTGCTCAGCCTCTGCCAGTTCCCAGTAGCGGTCGCGCATCTCTTTGGCGGTGGGATCGAGCACAGGATAATAAGGCTCGGAACCGGGAACATAATCCTGTGGATATTCGCGGACGATAGTCGTGCGCGGACAGACCTGACCTGTGGCGTGTTTGATCTCGACGATGCGCGTGTAGTCGTGATCGTTGGGATAATTCACCTGCATAGCGGCCTGATAGTATTCCTGCTCCAAGGTTTCGGTTTCAAAACGGAGTGAGCGGTATGGCAGCGGCCCGAAACGGCAGTCGAAGTATTCATCCAGCGCGCCGGTATAAATCATGTGGCCGCATGACGTTGTAGCCATCACGTCGCGGTAGTCCGTGTTGAGTTGCACATCGATGAGCGGGTGATCGAGCATTCGCTCAAAGACAGCGGTGTAACCATTTTTTGGCAGAGCTTGAAAGCGGTCTGAGAGATAACGGTCATCACGATTGGTTCGGACGGGAATACGTCCACAGATGGACGGGTCTAAATCCTTCGGTTCACGACGCCATTGTTTTTTTGTGTAACCCCGAAAGAACATTTCATACAATTCCCAGCCTACTTGAGAGATGATGACTTCTTCTGAATTGGTCGGATTTTGAATCGGCACTTTCCATCTTTCCAGCGCTGCCTGCATTTCCTCACTGGTCGCTGCCTTACCAATGAATTGTTCAAAGGTGTTGAGATTGATGGGGAAATTCCAGAGCCGGCCATGCGTCCAAGAGAGGATTTTGTATTCCACCTCATGCCATTGCGTGAACTGGCTGAGATAAGCTAGGATGCGGTCGCTGTTGGTGCGGAAATAATGCGGGCCATAGTTGTGAATCAGGACACCAGACGCATCGATTCCGTCATGTGCGTTGCCGCCGATATGGTTTCTGCGTTCGACCACCAGTGAGCGCTTGCCAAGTTGAGTCGCAAGCCGTTCCGCCAAAACAGCACCAGCGAAACCTGCCCCGACGATTACATAGTCATAGGATCGGGTAATCATGATTCGGGGGTTTGCCAGCAACCAAAGCCGCGCCAGATGATGAAGCAGGCGAGCAGCATGGGAGGCACTGAGGTGAAGATGTTGAATCCGAGAACCCCAGAGACGCTGGAGAGATCGAAAAGGCAAAGGCCTGCGATCTGGGCGGCGATGCCGACGGGGATGACGAGGGTCATGGACTGCACCCAGCCGCGGGCCATGAGCAGGCCCCAGGTGATGGTGGAGTAGCCATTCACAATCATGCCCAGCACTGTGAATCGAAGTTCATTGCTGAGGTGGCTGTATTGAGGCCCGAGGAGCCAGAGAATCGGAGTTGGGAGGAGGACGGCAAATCCCAGAATGCCAGTCGCGAAGAGGGCATAGAGAGCACACACCTTTCGAAACTGGGCCAGAAGCTGGCGACGATCCTTGCTCCGTGCAAAACTGGGAATGGCGATCTGAACCAGTGGAGCCCCGGCCAGCCCAAAAATGACAATCAACCGGCCCAGCGCACCCATATCCGCCACTTGGGCGGAGGCACCAAACAAACTGATGAGTCCCACGCTTAACTGCCCCTGCAGACAGTTGAAAATGGTGAAGGGGTACATGTGCCGCACCTTCTGCCGGATGTCCGCATCATAGTCGCTGGAGGCAGGGATGCCGGGCAACAATATTTGTCCGGATTGCAGCCTAACTAACAGATAATAAACAAGATTGGAGAGGCAGGCTGCCAGCATCACCCCGATGAAGCAGTAATTGATCGGATAGCTTTCCGGCAGGCTTCCGGACTTGATGCCGCCAAACGTGAAAAAAACAGGCAGCAGGCAGGCAGCAGTGAGCGCGAGCCGGGTCACAGCGTTGGCGATCTCCGCGAACAATTGCGGGCGATAGCGCGAGTGAAGACGATTTACGTTGGCAAGAATTTGAGCGGTGGCCATTGGCCAGGCGATGAGCGCGCCGGCGATTGCAAGGCCGGCGATGCTCCACAAAGGCGCATTGACTCTAACCATCAGGATGGTGATCCATGGAAGGGTCATTGCCAGAGCAATGCCGGTCAGCCGTCGCTGGTGGCGTGAGACGGCGGCAATCACTTGGGAGAATTTCAATCGGTCCTGCCAGACCTGACCGCCAATGGCATTGGTAGCCACGCTGATACCTGC
>CAJCCF010000560.1 GCA_903960845.1 uncultured Verrucomicrobiota bacterium
AGGAAAATGGCACCCAATGCCATGCCCATGCCAAGGGCTTTGAGCCAGGTCGTTGCAGGGAAGGCGTACGCGATCGACTCTGCTGCCAATGCCAGGCCGAGCGCGGCCAGAAGTTTTCCCCATACGTCCAAAAACGTCGCAGCCGCAGTACGCGTAACCGAAGGGGTGTTGGCGTCTTCGTCGATGGGCTCAGGCTTAAAGCCCGCTTTTCGAATCGCCTGCAGTGCGTCTGGCAGTGCAGCTTGGCTCGCGGAAATGGTGAGTAGGCGTGCCCCAAGATCGAATCGCAGGGCTTCGATTCCCGGGATGCTATCCACGGCGCGCCGGATCTCGGACTCCTCTGAGGCGCAGTCCATGTTGGAGATACGGAACTTTTTCTGTGGATGGTCTGAGTGCATCTGTGCCATGTCCTGGTCAGGTTGCGCCATGGTCGTGCATGCCACTGCTGAACAGCAGTTTTCACTCTGGCAGATCTGTGGCTTTGTGCTTTCGCAAGATGTAATCATGATTTCTTCCTCGTTGAGGTATTAGAAACCCTGTAGCCACTTCAGTGTCAAGTGGCTAAAATCGCTCGAGAATCAAAGCCAAGTCGCTCACCGAGGTGTGTTCATGAAAATTGGAGATCTCGCCAAGGCAGCTCATACGCAAGTTGAGACCATCAGGTACTACGAGCGTGAGGAACTACTCGCTCAAACCGCCCGGACAGAAGGTAACTACCGCGTGTACGGACCTGAGCATGTAGAGCGTTTGTCATTCATCCGGCATTGCCGACGGTTGGACATGACATTGGATGAGATTCGCGCGCTGTTGAAATTTAAAGACTCGCCGCCGAAGGACTGTTCCGTCATCAACAACTTGGTCGACGAGCACATCAAGCACGTGGCAGTCCGCATCAAGGAACTGAAATCCCTGCAAAAGCAATTGGTCGACCTGCGTAACAGTTGTGCAGGCGGTGGCGCGGTCGATGAGTGCGGCGTACTTTCGGGCTTGTCGCGGGCATCGCTTGCCGAGCCTGCGACTGATACGCCCTACGATGGTCACGTACATGGAACCCACAAGGTTTCCGGGAAACGCAAGTCACCCTGAGGGGATCTCAGGAGAACTACTCGCTGTGTAGTGATGATCCCAAGCTTCGAAGGTGGCCGCCACGCTCGGGTGTCTTTCATCCCCGTCATGACTCGGTCTAGAACCGGGCGGCGTCAGTCGACTTTCGCGGCTCGAAGTCTTAACGCGTTGGCAATCACGCTTACCGACGACAGCGCCATAGCTGCAGCCGCTACGATCGGAGATAGCAGCAGCCCGAAGAAAGGGTAGAGCACGCCGGCCGCCACTGGGATACCTGCCACGTTGTAGGCGAAGGACAGAAACAAGTTCTGCCGGATGTTCTTCATGGTGGCGTGCGAGAGCTTGCGTGCCCGCACGATGCCCATAAGGTCCCCCTTTAGCAGCGTGATTCCCGAGCTTTCCATGGCTACGTCGGTCCCGGTGCCCATGGCAATGCCCACCTCGGCGGCAGCCAGGGCTGGCGCGTCGTTGACCCCGTCACCGGCCATTGCCACCACGCGGCCTTCGCTGCGCAGCCGCTGCACGATCTTGGCTTTGTCCTCGGGGAAGATCTCGGCCACCACCTCGTCGATCCCAAGTTCCTTCGCTACCGCCAAGGCCGTCGTGCGGCCATCCCCCGTGAGCATGACGATGCGCACGCCGGCCTCGCGCAGACTCCTGAGGGCGGCAGGGGTCGTGGCCTTGATGGGGTCGGCGATGGCCACAAAGCCGGCGAGCCGACCGTCCAGCGCCACGAAGATCACCGTGGCCGCTTGGGTACGCTGCAGTTCGGCGGCGGCCTGGAGCGGAGTCACATCGACACCATGCTCGGCCAGGAACTTGGCAGCGCCGGATACCAGAGCCACGTTGCCCACCTTGCCCAGCACGCCTTTGCCCACGGGCGAGTCAAAGTCGGTGACCTCGACCAGGGGCAAGTGGCGCTCTTGCGCGGCAGCCACCACGGCCATGGCCAGCGGATGCTCGCTGGCGCGCTCTACGCTGGCCAGCTTGACCAGGAGATCATCGGGCAAGAACCCGGGCGCGGGCTCGATGTGAACCACGCGAGGACGCCCCTCGGTCAGCGTCCCCGTCTTGTCGACCACCAGCGTGTCGACTTTTTCCATGCGCTCCAGAGCCTCAGCGTCGCGAATCAGCACGCCATGCAGGGCAGCTTGGCCCACGCCGACCATGATGGACATGGGTGTGGCCAGCCCCAGTGCGCAGGGGCAGGCGATGATGAGCACGGCCACAGAGGTGATGAGCGCATAGGAAAATGCCGGACTCGGCCCCCACAGCAGCCACACGACAAATGTGAGCAGAGCAACCGCAATCACGACCGGTACGAACCATGCCGAGACCATGTCCGCCATCCGCTGAATGGGGGCGCGGCTGCGCTGGGCGGCGGCCACCATGTGCACGATCTGCGAGAGCAGGGTGTCGGCGCCAACTTTCTCAGCCCGCATCACGAAGCCGCCGGTCTGATTCATAGTGCCGGCCGTGACTTTGGAACCCGGCGCCTTGACCGCGGGCATGGGCTCGCCCGTGACCATGGACTCGTCCACCGTGCCCTTGCCTTCAGTGAGTTCACCATCCACCGGTACCTTCTCGCCGGGGCGCACGCGCAGCAGTTCGCCCACCTGGATGGTGTCGATAGGCACCGTTTCATCGATACCGCTGGCCGACACACGAACCGCCGTTTTGGGTGCCAGGTCGAGCAAGGCCTTGATGGCCCCGGAGGTTTTCTCCCGCGCCCTGAGTTCGAGCACCTGCCCGAGCAGCACCAGCACGGTGATCACGGCAGCGGCCTCAAAGTAGATCGCGACGGCACCCTCCTGGCCGCGCAACTCGGCCGGGAACAAGCCAGGCGCGAGCGTGCCGAACATGCTGTAGATCCAGGCCGCACCCGTGCCCATGGCAATGAGCGTGAACATGTTGAGGCTGCGATGCTGGATGGAGGCCCACCCCCGCACGAAGAAGGGCCAGCCGGCCCAGAGCACGACGGGCGTTCCCAGCAGCATCTGGATCAGATTGGAAGTCTGAGCTCCGACGAGATGCTTGATGTCGAGCAGGTGCCCCCCCATCTCCAGCGCCAGCACGGGCAAGGACAGCACCAGGCCGATCCAGAAGCGCCGCGTCATGTCGCGCAATTCGGCGCTTTCGCCGGACGTCCCTGTCGCGATCACCGGCTCCAGCGCCATGCCACAGATGGGACAGTTGCCCGGACCCATCTGCCGCACCTGGGGATGCATAGGGCAGGTGAACGCGACGTCGTGGTCCGCAGCGGTTACCGAATCGCTGACGGGCTTGGATGGAGGCACTGCTTTGTGATGCCCATGGTGATGGTGGTCTGCCATGTGACTGGAGCCGGTGCCCTCAAGCTCCAGATTCATGCCGCAGATCGGGCACTGTCCCGGCGCAGGCTGCCGAACTTCAGGGTGCATGGGGCAGGTGTAGGCCTGTCCAGCGGCGACCGTGCTGGCCTGGTGCGTCATGAGGGGCCGGTCAGGAGCGCCCGGCTCGGAAGTACTTTTCAAGTCAGGGTGACGTTGCACGCCGTTCTCCTTGTGGTTTTTCTCGCTGGCTTCAACGTCTTCGGGGCCGATCTCTAACTGGCCAGTAGGCGTACCCCCATCCAGCCGGCCAGACCGATCAGGCAAGCCCAGCACAGCCAGAAGAGGGCGCGTTCCCACCGCAGTGGCGGGCCTGCACGATTTTCCAGCCTGTACTTGAG
>CAJCCF010000561.1 GCA_903960845.1 uncultured Verrucomicrobiota bacterium
CCGCAGCCTGCCGCCCGAGCAGGCACGCAAAAAAGTCGCCGAACTGGATCAGGCTCAACAGCGCGAAGCCCTGAAAAACATCGCCGCAAAAATGGGCAACAGCTTTGCCCTCCCGGTGGCCAGCGCGGAAAACAAATCGCTCATGGCTTTTGCCACCCAGGAAAACGGCAAGGTGCAGGTGGCTGATGCCCTCTATGAAGTGGATGTGCCAGTGGCCGGCATCCCGGCAAAATCCGGTGTCTCCGGCCCCAATGGCAAGGTGGCCTCGGTGATGTCCAACCGGCCGATCAATCTGCCCACCCCCTAACCGGCCATGGAAACCGACACCACTCGGCTGATCCCGAAGACTGCGACTCCTCAGTCGCCCAAGACTGCTGCCGCACTGTTTGGCATCGGCCTGGAAGACGAACTGCCGCCTGACGATGACAGCACCATCATGGTGATGCCACCGAGCACTCACCGTGACATCACACTCGGTGAAAAATCAGGTGACTACATCGGGCGCTACTGTCTGCGTGAAGTCTTAGGTGAGGGCGGCTTCGGCATGGTGTGGCTGGCCGAGCAGTACGAACCGATCCGCCGCGAGGTGGCCCTGAAGGTCATCAAGGCCGGCATGGACAGCCAGGAGATCATCTCCCGCTTCGACACCGAGCGGCAGGCACTGGCCCTGATGGATCACCCCAACATCGCGGGCGTGCTCGACGCCGGGGCCACGGCGACAGGCAGACCCTTCTTTGTGATGGAGCTCGTGAAAGGCCCCGCCATCACGAAATACTGCGACCAGAAACGTCTCACGGTCAGACAGCGGCTGGAGCTTTTCATTCCCATCTGCCAGGCCGTGCAGCACGCGCATCAGAAGGCCATCCTGCACCGCGACTTAAAGCCCTCAAACATCCTCGTCACGGAGGTCGATGGCAGACCCGTGCCGATGGTCATCGACTTTGGTATTGCCAAGGCGCTCGGCACTTCAGACGCCGCCGGCTTCGTCGGCGAAATCGTGCAAACCATGCAGGGCGTCATCATCGGAACCCCGCAATACATGAGCCCTGAGCAGGCGGGTCTCAACAATCTGGACGTGGACACGCGCAGTGACATTTACAGCCTCGGCGTCATCCTGTTCGAACTCCTCACAGGTGAGACACCGCTGCCCATCGAGGTCGCGCGCAAATCACCCATTGATGAAATTCTGCGCCACATCCGGGAAGAGGATGCCAAGCGGCCCAGCAGCCGTCTGATCCACCTCACCGAAAAAGTCCGCGCCACAGCCGAACTCCGTCACACCCATGCTCCGCGTCTCACCCAGGTGCTGAAGCGTGATCTCGACTGGATCGTCCTGCGCGCTTTGGAAAAGGATCGAGATCGCCGCTACGACACGGCCACCAGCCTCATGCTCGACATTCAGCGCTACCTGAATGACGAGCCTGTGTCAGCCACGCCTCCAAGCGTCGCCTATCGCTTCATGAAAATGGTGCGCCGCCATCGCAAGACCATGGCCGCCGCCGCCGCGATCGTGCTTTCCCTCATCGTTGGTTTGGCCACCACCACCTATGCACTCGAGCGCGAGAAGGCCGCGCTTGCCCGCGAGGCCGCCGAACGCCTCCAGGCCGAGCAGGCACGCAGCCAGGCGGAAGCCGCCCAGCAGCAGGAAGCCATCGCACGTGCTAACGCCGAGAAAGAACGCAGCATCGCCGAGAGTGAGCGGGCCAAGGCCGTGACTGCGGCCGAAGCTGAGCGCCAGGCCAAGCAGATCGCCACCGCAGCGCGCGACAAAGCGGAGACGCTCATCGAAGACATGCTGATCGACCTGCGCGGCAAACTCGTTCCGCTCGGACGCAGTGCGCTGCTGGCCACCGTGGCCGAATCCGCCGACAAGTACTTCACCGACCTGCCGAAGGAATCCCTCAACGATGTGCAATGGCGCCAGCGCGCCATGATCGCCGAGTTTCGCGGCATGATCGATCTCAGTCGGGGCAACCGGACTGCTGCCCAGGTTCAGTTTGACGCCTGTCTCGACATCCTGAACCGCCGTGTCGAAAGCGCACCACAGAATCCTGCCTACCTGCGCGATCTCGCCGTCGCTTGCCAGGGAGTCGGTGTCGGCCATGAGGAGGCCGGACAACTCGCGCCAGCCCGCGCCATGTTTGATCGCCAGCTCACGCTGATGAACCAGCTGATCGCACTTCAACCCAGGGAGACACTCAACCAGCGCGATCTCGCCATCGCCCACGCCGCACTCGCCCGGCTCGATACACGGGAAGAACAATGGGACTCGGCCATCCAGCACCTGAATGCCGCCAGCGGAGTTCTCAAAGACATGATCGTCAAAAGCCCCACCAACGCGATGCTCCAGCGGGACTATGCCGCTGTTTTGGAGCAGCACGGATCATGGCTCATGCATCAGAAGCAGCCGGCTGAAGCACAAAAAGTGTTCGAGGAATCCGTGCAACTCCGGCGCGCCATTCTGCAGGCAGGTCAGGGTGATGAAAGCTATCATCGCCAACTCGGTGTCGCCCTGGAGAACCTGGCCGACAGCCTTCAAAGTCAAAATCAGTTCAGCGCCGCCATGCCGCTCTATCGCGAGCGGCTCGACAGTGCGCTCAGTCTCACCAAAGCCGACCCGCTGAACCTCGATTATCAGAACGATGTCATCTCCTCCCATGAAAAGCTCGCAGCCACAGCGGAGCATCTGCAGCAGTGGAAAGAAGCCATCCCTCTGCGTGCTGAAATCGTCCAGCTCAAAGAAGCCCGACTGGTCAATGACCCCGCGGATATCCCGGCACTCATTGCCCTCTCGGAAGCCCAGCATCATCTTGCCCGCGCCTACCTTGCCTCAGGCCAGATGGATCTCCTGCCCGTCGCCATCAAGACGCTGCAGACATCCAGGGACCGATTGCAAAAACTGGCTTCCGCCAAAACTCTCGATGCCGCAGGTCTCAAACTTCTGGAGTCCGTGAAGCAGGCTCAGGACGCGATTCAAAAAGCGACAGGCGGAAGGTAACTTCAGGTTGAGTGTTTCAGCAGCGCTCCATCGCTGAATCAACGCAGATCATTTCCGGCTCTCCACCCCTCCGAGCAGTCCGCTGTCTGTCAGCCACTCCGTGAAGCGCTCCGGCCAGCGGCCCGCCGCAGTCGTCGTTCCCGGCTTGTAGCCAAAACCATGACCCGCGTTGCTGTAGATGTGCAGTTCCGCCTTCACCCCCGCCGCTTTGTACTTCAGGTAAAGCGATGCCATCCCTTCCGAGATGTCAGGGCGGTCGCCATAACCACAAGCAATGAACAGCGGAGGCATGCCTTTCTCTGCGGAAAACAGATTCGACGTGCCCGGATAAATCAGTGCCTGAAAGTCCGGGCGACTGCTCATCCGCTCGATCTCCTCGGCTGCCGCCGGCCTGCCCGCATCACTCTTCATCGCCGCAAATGCCGCCAGTTCACCACCCGCAGAGAACCCCATGATGCCAATGCGATCAGGCTTGATGCCCCACTCACCCGCCCTGCTGCGCACGATCCGGATCGCACGCCGCGTGTCCGCCATGGCATGATCCTGGATCGTGTAGGCAGAGCCTTTCTCCCGGGCCAGACGGTACTTCAACACAAAGGCCGCAATCCCGTGATCGCGGAACCACTCGGCCAAAGCATAACCTTCATGCCCGAGGCAAAGCTTCGAATGCCCGCCACCCGGAGCGATGATCACCGCCGTGCCTGTCGCGTCCTTGGCTGGAATAAAAGGTGTGATCGATGGATTGTGGACATTGCCCACATTGCTCCCGTCCTGTGATTCCTTTTCCGCAGACCGTGCCTCCGAACCTGGCGCGCCCTTTTCCCAAAGTGGAATCGCCACCGGCAACTCTGCCTTCATCAGGATCGGGATCAGCAGCAGGCATTTAGCAAGGTGTCGAAAAGTATGTATCATAGGGACTCAAGGAACGCTGTTCTCAAGCGATTCCATCAAGAGGCTGCTGATCAGATGCGGCGGGCCGCCGATTCAGCGGGCAGCGCGAGAGTCAGGATGTGAAAAAGGTTTACTTTCTCCGCCCTTAAGGTGCCTTAGCATCACCTCATGAAACCCCTGTATGATGCGCCCTGGAGCAACAGCCTGAAATGGGTGTCACTGCTGTCATCGCTTCTGCTCCTCGCAGTCTCCGGCCTCATTCCTGTGCCTGGAATTTTTGGGCATCTCTGGTGGCCGATTCGACTCTTCGGCCCCGTGCTGCTGATCGGAACCAGCCTTTTCACGGTTCGCGGTTATGAGCTTCGTGATCGCGCCCTTTGGGTGCAACGACTCCTTTGGAAGACTCGCATCCCACTGGACTCACTCAGCGCCGTCGAGTTCCGGCCCGGTCCGTTTGGCTGGGCCTGGCGCACCTGCGGCAATGGCGGCTTGTTCTCATTCAGCGGCTGGTACTACCAGAAACCGCTCGGATCATTCCGCGCACTCGCGACCAGTCAGAATGACGCTGTCATTCTGAAGTTCAATGACCGCCACTCCATCGTCATCACGCCGGAAGAGCCGGAGTTGTTCGTTCAACATCTGCGAGGAAAAGCCTAACCAAATTTAACAAAGATACTGGGTCGGCGGCTCACCTCCCGAACGAGTCACGCCTCTGCATTGAACAGGATCATCTTTGATCCAGCCCCAACGGGATTCACTTCCCGGGCAGTGAGGGCATCTTCATTTCCTTGTAGCCTTCGGGGGCCTTGAAGGCTGCTTCATCCACCGGGTCATGCTTGGCGGAAACCAGCTCGCTGACGAAACTCTTGCCCATGACCGACATTTCGGACTTCACCACCATGCCTGGAAAGTCACTGCTCTGAGGTGCAAAGGCGGCTGTTGGATTGCCGAGGGCTTTCATGAGCTTGTCCTGTCCCATGTTGAGTTCCTTGAAATCAGGAAAGTTCTTGGCCACCCAGAATTTGCCGGTGCCAAGCTTGCCCTTCCAGGTGTAAATCTCGGTGTCATACTCGCCAACTTTTTCCTTCTGGCCGGTGGCCTCTGCCTTGGCGGGTGCTCCGCCTTTGTCCAGCAATTGACCGGCCAGCGCCATGATGCTCTTCATGCTGTCGCCGTTCATGTTCATCATCATTTTTTGGGAATGCATGAACATGGTGACCTGACCACTGGCGGCATCCGAGATCACCGTCATTTGGTCGCCAATGTCGGCGCGGGTTTTATCACCCTTGATCTTGATCACCATTTCCTGCGACTTGCCTTCGGTGGAGGTTTTTTGAGTGATGATCCAGTCGGCCAGGCTGTTGTGAAGACTGAAAGCCGTGACGGCGAAAATGAGAATGAGTTTTTTCATGTGTGTTCAGGCTACGGGAGGTGGATGGCAAAGGTCAAGAACGCCGACGAGGAGATTTACGCCGACGCAGAGTGTCATAGGCTTTTTTGACGACCCAGCCGGAATGATTCAAAGCGGTCCCGGCCCCGGCAACACTGCAACCGGTGAGGTCACAAAGAATGCGCAAGGCACGATCACGCAGCTTCACATTGGAGGGATTCACATCGACCATGAGATTGCTGACGACTTTGCCCACTTTCGTCATCGCCAGGGTGGTGATCATGTTCAGGATCAGCTTCGTGGCCGTGCCAGCTTTCAAGCGGGTGGATCCGGTGAGAACCTCGGGGCCGACATCCGGCGTGATCATGACGTCAGGTTTCCAGGAAGGGTCACGCATCCGCCTCACCGCTTGGCGCATGGCTGGATTGAAACAAAGCAGCACCGTGAATGCACCGCGTGCCCGCGCTTCGTGCAGCGCTCCCCAGACAAACGGCGTGCGACCACTGGCCGCGATGCCGATGATGACATCCTTTGATCCGACCGCCCGATTCCTGATCGCCAGCGCACCGCCCTGCACATCATCTTCGGCACCCTCCACAGCGCTCCACAGCGCCTGGCGTCCCCCGGCGATGATGCCCTGCACCTGCTCTCGCGAGGCACGGAAAGTGGGCGGGATCTCGCTGGCATCCAGCACACCGAGCCGGCCGCTGGTCCCTGCACCGGCATAAATCAAACGACCACCATGCTGAAACGCGCGCACCACTTCAAGGATCACACGCGCGATTGCCTTCCGCTCCTGCCGGATCGCCAGGGTCAGGGTGGCGTCCTCGCTGAGCATGAGCTCAATGCCGCGAGCAATAGGCATTTGATCCAAATGCGAGGACTTCGGGTTCCTCTTCTCCGTGGGTGATTGCGCCAGCACGGCGAGATCAGCGATCTCCTGCGGCAGGACAAAGTCTGATGCAGGCGGACTTTTCACGGAACTCACCGCCTCGGTTTGTCTGTATGCCAGACGGGCCAATTCAATGGCACCAAAAACCGACCCGCGGGCAAGAGGCGTGACACGGGCTCCAGCCCAGCCTTTCTTCAAGCGCCGCGTGACATCACGCTGAAAAGCCGGGTTGTTTAAAATCACCCCGCCATTGAGAATGAACTCCACGGGCCCCTCACATCCGAGCAACTGCCGGGCACAAACACTGGCATCCTCCGCCAGCATTTCCGCGGCTTCGTTCAGCAGACGTTTCGCCAGCAGATCACCCTTGGCAGCGACCGCAAAAACGGTGACGGCGAGACTGGCAATTTCACTCTTCCCCGCTTGCACCGACCAGGGAATGAGCTGCTCGGGTTCCGTGAACAACAGGGCGTTCAAGATGGCCGCGCCCAGCGGTCCCATTTGACCACGATGATCAAGGTCGGCAATCACCGACCGCAGGGCACGCAGGCCGATGTCACAGGCGCTCGCCCGATCCCCGATGACATGGCCGCGCCCTCCAACCTTTGCCGTGCGCCCATCCGGACTGCGGCCAAAGCAACACGACCCCGTGCCGCTGAGCACCAGCACGCGCGGGATTGCCCGCCTTCCACGCGGTGCCGCCGCCAGTGCGGTTTCAAGATCGTTCGTGGCGGTGCACGGAATCGCCGGCCAGACGCGCGAAACGGCGCGGCTCAGTCTTTCTTTGTCGGCTTCAGTGCGTGCGCCAGCCATGCCGATGCCAATCGCTGAGGGCGTGCGAGGAAGGCGCGTTGCGATGTCGCGCAGGTGCCATTGCAACTCGCGGTCAGACATCAGTGAAAGCACGGCGGGACCGGTTTTGAATGAGGCGATCTGCTGATCGGCGGCATCCACCAAAAGCACCGAAGTACGCGTCCCCCCGGCTTCGATGCCGAGAAAACAAGGCGCGGCACGATCCTTGGAGTGGCGTGTGGTTGGCTTACGGCGGCCCGGATTCATGGGCTGATGTTAGGCCGTAAACAGCGGCGGCTCAATGCACGATCTGCACCTCGTCACCGACACGGCAGATGTCGAAAAATTTCTGCGCCTTCTCATAAGGCAGCCGGATGCAGCCATGCGAGGCCGGACGTCCCGTGACATAACCGCTGTGCAGGCCAATGGCCCCGCAATTCAGCCGCATGAAAAAGGGCATGGCCACATGATACAGGGTGGAGGTCCAGGAGCGGTGCTTGTCCGTGATGACGTAACGTCCTGCGGGGGTATTGAATCCCTCGCGGCCCGTGGACACGGAACAACTGTCGACAACCTTGCCTTCCTTGACCACCCAGGCGCGCTGGTTGGACAGGTCAACCGTCACCAGGATCTCAGGCTCCGACTCAGGCTGGCGACCCAGAATGATGCGCATGAGGAAGATGTAACCCTGCGTGGCCGCGAAATTGATCGGGTAGATGTGATGGCGCGTGGTGCATTTTGAAGGACTGGCGCCAGCCTTCAACAATTCCGCAGCCCCCTCCACATCACCGCGTGAAGCACATGCGATCAAAGGCGTGATCCCGCGATCGTCTTCCAGAGTGTTCTTCAGATCCTTGATCGTGACCCGGTCCAGCAGCGCCTTGGTCGGTGGCGACACGAAGCGCGTATCAGGATCCGCACCCGCAGCAATCAAAGCACGCAGCATGTCAGGCCCCCGGCGCAAGGAAGCCAGCGCCAGCGGAGGTTGCTTTTCATATCCGGGCTGTGTCACCTCCGCCCCTGCATACAAAAGGGCACGCAGACAATTATGTGACCCGACTCGCACCGCAGTGCACAAGATGGTATCTCCTCCAGGCGTCGGCTCATTCGGGTCGGCACCACGCGCGAGCAGTTCATGCACCCATTCCGCATCATCCAGAAGAACCGCGTAGTGCAGCAATGGCAACCCGCCGAGTTCCGGCAAATCGGTGCGCAAAAAATCAAGCACATCATCACGAAACACCGTCCATGCCGGGCGACTGTGCATGGATGAGACTGCCTTCTGAACAGGCTTGTCGACCACATCCGCCGCTGCCGGTGCGGGCTTGACCGGGGGACTGAACACGGGCGATGCAGCGTCCAGCAACTCTTTGCGAATCATCAGATTCGATGACTGAATCTGCTTCGATTGCTCGGATCCAAACTCGTTGGCAACCCCTGTCGAAGCGCCAGTCAGGAGCACCAATGCGCAGCATTTCGCAGTGCCACCGAATGAATTCAGCGGGAAGAGAACAAGCTGATTAAGATTCCATGTGGATTTCAGGGCCATGAGCAGTCATTGTTTAACGATTGATTTTGTATTGTCGAGATCCGATTTCGCAAGAACGAAAATCTCGCCAGACCTGCAACGCATTCGAGAGAATTCCAGACAGCACCCCTCCAGTTCCAACCTTCCCCATGAAGAACAGCGACATTTCCATCACCTCAGCTTCCGTTTATTTCCTCCCAGTCACCATGCGCGTGCCGCTGAAGTTCGGCCCGGAAACTGTCACGAACGCTGTTTGCCTGCGTGTTAAAGTCGGTGTCAGGGATCGCGCCGGACGTGAGGCGGTGGGCTGGGGTGAAACACCCCTGAGTGTGTCATGGGTCTGGCCCAGCACCCTGAGCGTGACAGAGCGGGCACGCCGAATGGAAGACTTTTCCATCCGCCTCGCGCATCGACTCGTGAACTGCGGACTCGCTGGCCATCCCATGGAAATCGGCGCGGATTTCATCCACGGCCCGCTCGCTGAAACACTCAAAACGGCTAACACCGAGGCCGGCGGCCCGGAGATGCCCTACCTCGGCTCGCTCGTCACCTTCAGCGCCTTTGACATCGCCATCCATGATGCCTTTGGCAACCTGCTCGGCAGGGATGTGTATGAAACCTACAGCCCGGAGTTCATGAACCGCGATCTCAGCGCTTACCTTCAGCCTGAAGAGGGCAGCGGCATCGATTTCACCGGCCTCCACCCGCAGGACTTCTTCGTCAAAAACGCGCCGCAGGCGCTGCCGGTCTGGCATCTCGTTGGCGGTGTCGATGCGCTCGAAGCCTCTGACCTCAATGGCACTGAACCGCAAGACGCTCACCCCATCCTGCTCGCCGACTGGATCCAGCGCGATGGGCTGAAATGCCTGAAGGTGAAGCTGCGCGGCACGGATGCCGAATGGGACTATGAACGCATGGTGCGCGTCGGTCGCATCGGCTTTGCCAATGGAGTGACCTGGCTTAGTGCCGACTTCAACTGCACCGTCAAAGACCCGGCTTACGTCAATGCCATCACCGATCGCCTGCTCGCCAACGAACCGGAAATCTATGCCCGCACGCTCTATGTCGAGCAGCCTTTCCCTTATGATCTCGAGGCGCATCAAATCGACGTCCGGAGCGTCTCCGCACGCAAGCCTCTGTTTCTCGACGAAAGCGCCCACGATTGGGAGTTCGTCCGCCTCGGTCGTCGCCTCGGCTGGAGCGGCGTGGCCCTGAAGACCTGCAAAACCCAGACCGGCGCCCTGCTCAGCTTGTGCTGGGCCAAGGCACACGGCATGCCACTCATGGTGCAGGATCTCACCAATCCAATGCTCGCCATCATCCCGCATGTCCGCCTCGCCGCCCATGCCGGCACCATCCAGGGCGTCGAATGCAATGCCATGCAGTTTTACCCCGACGCCTCCATCATCGAAGAACGCATCCACCCGGGCCTCTACCGGCGCCGCGAGGGCATCGTCGATTTCAGCTCCCTGAAAGGCAGCGGTTTCGGTTATCGCGTCGATGAGATTGGCAGAGAACTGCCCGAGCCCGCAGTCGTGGTTTAGCCTGAAAACCGGGTTGAGCGTTTTCTTGTTGAGCCCTGAAACGCAAGCCATTCAACCTGGAATCCTGTTTCAAGTTTAAGGTTCAAAGTTTCACGCCATGAAAGCCAACGTAGGAAAAGAGAAAAGATGCCGAAAAGATGCCAGGCATGAATGGCACTCGGTTAAGGCCGTTGATCGTTGGTTTTCGCGTTGTGTAAAAGTTGTAGTATAACAAACAATTATATTGCGTGATTAGTGC
>CAJCCF010000562.1 GCA_903960845.1 uncultured Verrucomicrobiota bacterium
ATCGACGAGAAACCGGTAATTGATCGAGGCCACGGAGATTCCGGCATCGAGCAACGCACGCACATCGAGATGCTGGTGGATGTCGGTCTTGTCCTGCGCACCCCAGCCGCCGCCGTGACTGTAAAACACGACCGGGGCGGGCATCGCTGATTTCGCCTGCCAGAAGTCCATGGTCTGGCGGAAATGCGGCCCGTAGGCCACGTCGGTGAAAGTCGCCGGAGAAGCATCGGCTGCGGCAGTGGCGTATTGCTGCCGCACCTGTGCAGGCGGCATCCAGCCGGTTGGACGGGTTTCATCAGGCTGGTAGGCACAGGTGATGAAGAACAAGCCGGGTGTGGATTTTGCAGCCGGCACATTCACCTGCACCTGGGTGAATCCATCGGCGAACCAACTTTCAAATCCATCCACCGCGCTGCGCGGAAGCACTTCGCCATTCAACCGGACATCGAGCTTCGTTGGCTGGCGGTATGGCAGCCGCATGCGAAATCCAATGCCGTGCATGATCTTCGCATCCCTGGATGGATCAGCGGCCAGAAGCTGCTCGTTCGGCAGTTCCATGGCCACTTTGATCTCCGGGCCTGATTTGATGAAACTTTGCACAGCTTCGGGAAACTCATTGCGGGCGATCGCCTTTTTTGCCGCCGCGGTGGTGGCGACGACGAGGCTCTCGCGACCGACGGTCTGCGGGTAAAGAAAGCCGAGCGCGAAATCACCCTGCCGGTTCCATAGCTCCACGCGGCTCTCGCGCATTTCCGATGCATTGCCACCATAAGCCGTGACGTAATGACCTACAAAGTGCCGCATCCGATTCACCGGATAACCAGCAGTGCGTTCATCATTCCACACGCCGTTGCCGATGCGCATGAGCCCCTTCATGCGTGCGACGACGCTCTGCTCCCAGGCCACCTCCTGCGTGATCAGCATGGTGTGGTATTTCGCGTAGCCATAGTGCGCGGAGTAAAACATCGGCATGCCATGCCAGAGCTTGCGGCCCAGCGGGGCAAGTTCAGGCCCCCAGAAGGTGCGCTGCGCGTCCGCCTCAAAACGATCCGAAGGAAAACCCGCCTCACGACCGGCGGCAATCATTGCCTCCGTCACCCGCCAGTCCCAGGGGCGCAGCGCGTAGTTTGAATACGCGGCACCCGTGACCTCCGTCATGATCTGGCCGTGATACATCTGACGCGTCCCGAGCTGATCCGGCGCATACTCCTGCAGGCCCGTGCCATGCAGGTCGGCATGAACTTCAGGCCGGTATTGATCAATCACTGAAAGCACGGCGGCGAGCTCCGGCGCATCCTCAGGCTTCGTCAGTGTGAGCGACTTCACATCCCAGAGTTTCCCGACGCGTCCCGTGCCGGTGTAAGGATCGACGCCATGCTCATTGCGGAAGCGGTCCGTGTAAAACATCGCCAGGGGATTGATCACCGGCATGACCAGCACGATCTGCCTGCGCCGCGTCTCCACAGCCAGAGGGTCACCGCCCAGCAACCACTCCGCAAACGCCAGAGCCCCGGTCGTGCCCGTGCGCTCCGGCCCGCTGTGCAGGGCGGTGATCAGGCAGACCTGCTTGTCCGTGTCAGCAACCGTGCTGTCAGTGATCTTCAGCAGATACACCGGCATGTTCTGACCGCTCATGCCGCGAGCCTCCAGCGTCGCGCTCTTGGGATGCTGTTTGCGCCAGTGATTCAGCGTGCCGGCATACTCGTCCCAGGTCAGCCGGTGCATCGGCGCATAGTTCTCCTCCGCGGAAGCATGAGCCGCGAAGCAAAGGACAATGAAGAGTCGTAAAAGCATGCGGTGGTTCGATGCCTGACAATTTGACCCCTCTACTACGGCCATAGCGATCTGATGATGCTGGTTTCTTGAGCGGACCAGGCCATTTTGCTTCGGCGGCACGAATCAAAATCATCCGGTGGGTCCTTTTGCATCCGATCCGCTGTAAAAAAGCCACGCAATTTCAGGACCTGTTGCGTGACCGTGACCCTAGTTTAGAGACCCTGCCGGCAATAGCTTGAGACGCGCGTTGAGGTTGGCTCCGGATCCGTTTCCGCTCGCTGGGGTGGCCTTTCCATCGATGAGGCAGTTGGTCCAGGTGGCGGTGCCGGCGACCTGGATGTCAAGATTTTCAAAGGTGCAGTTCCTGGCCTCAAGCGTGGCATGCAGCGCGACATGGCCGGTGCGTGGCTCGCTGAGACGACGGATGAGAACGTTGTCCATTTTCATGCGGCAGTCACCGGTGGCTCGACCGGTGATGGTGAGCGGATTTTGTGCTGAAGAGAGGACCAGCGCATTGGTGATGGAGTAACGTCCTTCGTCGAGGAAGTAGAGGTCGAAGCCGACGTTCCGGGCGAGGTAGATATTCCTGTAGCTCGTCTGCGCAGTGCCGGTGTCGGTGATGCCGGTGCTGTTGCCGATGCTGACAAGGCCATCGACACGATACTGCGCGGATTCATGGGCGCTGATGCCGTCGTCACCACATTCGATGGCGCGGATGTTTTCGAAGACGCAGTCGCGGCAGTCACCGTGAATGTTGAAGCCGTCATTGTAAGGGTGCGTGGCCGTGAGATTTTTGATCACGAGATGCGCGTTGTCACCACTGAACTGCACGCCGGCACTGCGGACAGGAACAAAGATTCCGGCATCGGCGAGTTTGGTGCCCGGAACCAGCCTAACAAAGAAAGTGCCATAGATCTGCTTTGAAGACGGCTTCTCACGCGCCGGGTCTTTGACAAAGGTCCATTCACCGGGCTGCAGCTCCCCGGGCTTCTTGAAGGGCGCACTGCGCCCCTTGGAGGTCCGGTTCATGAGCTGCATCCTGCCATCGAAGAGAAAAAACCAGCGGCCAATGAGCGCATCGTTGAGACTCGGCAGCAGATTGTCGGCGGCAAAGAGACCGGGTGAGACTTCCTTCCACTGCGCCGTATCAAGCGGATCAGAGCCCTCAAGCGTCGCGCCATGGCCGTCGAGCGTGATGGGCTTTCCGGGCTCGCCCTTTTTGCCATAAAAACCCGCATAGTCGGGATAGATCTTCGGTTCGAGATGGATGGTGTCTCCAGGTTGTGCGGCCTTGATGGCGTGGGCGATGGTCGGTGCGTCCTTGCCAACGTGGATATCACGGGCGCAGAGCATTGGGCAAAGGGCTGAGAGGATGAGGAAGACTTTCATTCGAGAGGATGGACAGGTCCAAGGATGCGCTCACGATCCAAACGCAGTTCCACCGCAGTCTCATGCTGGCGGTGTTGCCGTCACGGCTGCGGTGTAGGCCGCTTTGAGTTTCGGATCGGTCTGCGTGTGACTGCCGCGATAGACGAGGAG
>CAJCCF010000563.1 GCA_903960845.1 uncultured Verrucomicrobiota bacterium
TAGTTCATGTTGATCTTGCCAGCGGTGGAGAGCGGTTCGCTGATGGCGTAGGGCTCGACCACGGGCATCCAGAACAGGTCCAGCAGATTATGGTCTGGAGGCGTGGACTGACCTGGATGACGCTGGGCAGCATTGGTGATCTGGACGTGCGGGCGGAAGAGCAGATTTGTCCAGGCACCCGAATCCGTGGCCGTGTTTGGTGTGTGCAGCCGGCTGGGCAGAGACCCCATCATGACCGGAGAACTGATCATGCGGTTGGGCGTGAAGAAACTCTGGGAGCCGGGGGCGAAGTTGGCTCCAAAACCACTGGCACGGAAGTAGCTTGCACGCCACTTCACCGCTTGATTCCAACCATCCGGTTTAAAATTTCCGACAGAATAATTGCCCTCATCCGCCTTGTTGATGAAAGTGCCCACACGCCCCCCCGGATCGGTATCGTCAAAATCGTAGTAGCGCTGTGCCAGGTAGGCTGGTGAAAGACTACCAGTCGTGGAATTCACACCCGACGTGGCCGTGCCGCTGTATGGCGCATCAGGGACAAGACCTGAGCCTAGTGGCAAGTTCACCGCTTGAGGCAAAGCACGCTTGAGCGGATCCTCGGCAAGCATGGTCGCATCTCCCGTCCGGTCAAACCCTGGCTCACCACCGGCTCCATAAGAGGAAAAATTGTGCGCTAAAAAAGCGCGCGGGCTGTTGTAGAGAACATGCGGCGACCAGTCGGTCGCAGGCACCACCGCCTTAGCCGCAATCAAACGCGCGTCACCGTGACCAGGTTGCAAGGTTCTAACCACATCTGACCCATAATGTCTGGCCAGAGTGTTGTAGTTTGTGGCGGTGTCATACGCAATTCGGGTAAATCTGAGCGCCGGAGGTGCTGCCGAGTTGTCGATTCTTTTGACATTGGCGTAATTGCCGTTGTTTGGCTCCCATCCGTAAATCAGAGACGTGCTGCCCGGGACACTTTGTCGTCCCCCCAGATTGTCATTCCTCGCTGAATCACCGTTACGATTGCTAAGTCCGGGTATAGAACCAAATCTGCCAGGAATCCAAAAGTCTCTTGTGAGTGAACGCGCGAGCGCGCCGCCCTGATGAAATGCCCACCAATGCGGAGCCTGAACCGTGGGATGCTGGAAGATCGCCGAATCCGACTGCCGCACCCAGCGCTCAATGTGGCTGGGTTGGACCACTAGATCTGGCGTTGGGGCCGTTCCGAGGGGCAGTTTAAAGTAAATCGTCTGCATCGGAGTCCGACTTTGCCAATTGTGACTGTCGTAGATGTCGATGCGGATTTGGCCGGATTGAAAGGATATGGGTGGGGCGCTCTCCACCTTGAAGAAATTAGATACCAGATCGAGGTTCATGATGCCTCCGTGAATGGCACCCGAGGCACTGCCATTGTACGTCGGATCATCAGGCATTCCCTGGCGGGGCGGGAGTCCGCGACCTGCGGCCACGCGACGGAAACTGCAATAGCCGCCAATCTCAGGCGCCCCGTCAATTTGATAGATGGGGGTGCCACTTTTCAAGACAACGTCGGTATTTGGGAAAATGGCCCTTCGATTCACTTCAATGCTGTTAAGCTGCTGACCCGGCATCACCACGGTGAATTCAGGGGCGATTTCCGTGTAGCCAACTGACGGGCAGAAGAACTCTAGATGAAGCAAGGCCTGAACCATTTTTTCCTCGACTGAGTTCGCGGGATTTGGCCCCAGCGGCGTATCCACCGGCAGCGTGTAATTCCAGTTATCGGGATTGATTCCCGGATGGAAATTGCGGTGTTTCCCGCGGTTGGCATCGGTGATGGGGCCACCAACGGTACCATAAAGTGAGTCCGCGACAGCGGGGGACGACAACGGCGGGAAATTAGAGTAATAGCGGGCTTTGACCTGAAATGGCGTCACACTCGGTGTTGATGGATCATTCCATTTCTCGGCAACGGCATTGAGAATTTGCACCCCGGCACCCTGGAATCCAATAGGCAGATCATGATCAATCAGAAAAGTAGTGATAGGCAGTCCGTCGTGCTGATCATTCTGCACCCTGAGCGCCGTCCTTCCGCCGGAAACGATGCCCGCCTTCGCGTAATTATCCAACTCCGCAGGACTAGTCTGCTGGGAGCCTGAAACAGGTTCATTGATAAAGGTGACTGGCTTGATGTTGTAGCCAGCCGGCTTGGGATTCGCCGGATCAGTGGTGTCTGCAGGCACATGGTCCAAATGACGCCAGCTGTACATGTCGGGCTGGCCATCGGCCGTGCAGATGAACTGCAAGCCGATCTCACTGATAGAGACCGTGCGACCAAAGCCCCGGTAGTTCTGACCGCCCACATTCCAATTGGCAGGCGTGACCTGGCCGTGTCCAGGAAGTGAAACATCTGCGAAGGGGTTGCTCGTTGCGCCGACATTCATCGCAACACCAGGTGTGTATGTTTTGAAATTCGTCTCCAGACGATCACGCTCATCATAAACGTTGGGCGCGTTCGATCCCGGTGTTGTGCCCCAATACACCGATACGGACGGCCAGGAGGTGCGCGCGTTCGGGATGAGGAAGCTGTCCTGAAGGTTGGTGGAGCGGATGTAGTCGAACATTTCCACGATGACCTGGCGGTAGTTATCAAACCCATTGCCATTGCGCAGCTTGGTCGCGAAGGTGTTGCCGTTGCCGCCGTTGACGGTGTCCGCTGGAAATCTGGCGTTGGCCAGAATGGAATCCAGCA
>CAJCCF010000564.1 GCA_903960845.1 uncultured Verrucomicrobiota bacterium
TCAGTTTTGGTACCCAGCGGTGATGCTCCCGCGCTGCCACCTCGGGGATCACGCCACCAGTTTTCGCGTGCAGATCACTCTGGCTCGCGACCCGCTCAGCGAGCACCTCGCCGCTGTCGCGCACCAAGGCGACCGCCGACTCATCGCAGCTCGACTCAACCGCAAGGATCAACCGCTCGCGACTCATCTGCGCCTCTGGTTCGCGCCGAGTGCTGCAACGGTAAAGGCTTCAGCGGGTGGGAGCGGCTCACCTGCGCTGAGTGCGGCAAGGGCGAGCCGCTCACGCGCCTCTTGTCCTGAATCGCTCAGTTCAGCGGTAGTCATGATCAGCGCATCCTCACCGTTATCTTCGTAGTAGCGCTTCCGTAGCCCCTCCTCAAGGAAGCCGAGGCGCGCATAGAGTCGCTGCGCCTCGAGGTTTGAGACGCGCACGTCAAGGGTTGCAACGCGCGCTTCACCGCGACGTGATTCACTAAGCAGCTCGAGCATGAGCGCCGTCCCAATCCCCTCGCCACGCAGGAGCGGCTGCACCGCGATCGTCGTCACATGCGCCTCGTCAACCATCAGCCAGATGCCGCCGAATCCGAGCAGCTCGTCGCCGCGCCACGCCCCCACGTAGCGAGCGAGACGATTCGTGGTGAGTTCGGACTCATATGCGCTCCCCGGCCATGGGGCGGTGAAACTCGCCCAAAGAAGCAATCAGATCGAGGTCTTCCTGCCAGCGGCTGTAGTGCGCACAGGCTACATCGCCATTGCTGGCATCGGCAATGGCGCCGGGCACGCGACAAAACTGGTCCCAGATCGAAAGACCCTTGCCATCTTGCTCAGGTGCACCTTCAATTTGAAAAGAGCTGGTGGCTACGCCCCACACAAAATGGGGCGGAAAGCGCTCGTGCAAAGTAGGTAGCTCAGTCATGTTCATGGATGTTTCAGGTCAATCTAAATTCAACAGTGGTCAATACAGTGCGCTGCGATGTTGCCCCGCGTGGACTCATTTCACGGCACCCGCGGTCAGTCCATCAATAAGACGGCGAGAGGAAATGGCAAACAACACCAGCAGTGGCAAGGTGGCAATAGCCGCACCGGCCATCACGGCACCCCATTCGGTATTGACCGGGCTTTGCATGCTGCGCAAAGCCAAGGGCAAGGTGTACATCTCGGGCGAGCGCATCACGATCAAAGGCCCAATGAAGTTGTTCCAGGAGGCAATGAAAGTAATCAGGCCTAAAGTTCCCATGGCCGGGCTCAGCAAGGGCAGCACAATGCGCCAGTAAATGCCCAGCTCACTGCAGCCGTCCATGCGTGCGGCTTCAATCAGATCACGCGGTATGGCGGAGGCCACAAACTGGCGCATCATGAAAATGCCAAACGCACTGGCCGCGCCCGGAATGTAGAGCGCGCGGGGTTGATCGATCCAGCCAAAAGCGTCCATGATCATGAACGTCGGAATCATGCCGAGAAATGAGGGGATCAACATGGTGCCCATCACCAGCATGAAGAGAGGCTTCTTGAAGCGAAACTCAAACAGGGCAAAGGCATACCCGCCCATGGAGCAAAACAACAGCGTCAGCCCGGTGGAGGCCAGGGCGACATACAAGCTCCAGCCCAGGCTGCGCCAAAACGGAA
>CAJCCF010000565.1 GCA_903960845.1 uncultured Verrucomicrobiota bacterium
ACACGGCTGCTTGAAGTAAGGTTCGCTCTTCTTGCGATTCACCTTCATGCCCAGCTTCTCCAAATCCCTGATCGAATCCTCGGGCTGAAGCTTCACAATCTCAAACAACACACCACTGCAGCACATTCCGCAGGAAACGCAGAGACGGGAGGCGATGCTTGTTTCCATGAATCACTTCACGCCTGCTTGCAGGCCTTGATCGTGTTGGCCATCAGCATGGCGATGGTCATCGGGCCGACACCGCCGGGAACCGGAGTGATGGCGCGGCATTTCGGAGCGACTTCGTCATAGGCGACGTCACCGACGAGCTTGTAGCCTTTCTCGGTGCCGGGTGCCTCGATGCGGTTGATGCCGACATCGATGACCACGGCGCCTTCCTTGACATGCTCCGCCGTGATGAAATGCGGCCGGCCAATCGCGGCGATGATGATGTCCGCCTGGCGTGTGATTGCGGGGAGATCGCGGGTTCGTGAATGAGCGACCGTCACGGTGGCGTCACCGCCCGGTCCCTTGGCCATGAGCAGCAGAGCCATGGGCTTGCCAACAATCATGCTGCGTCCGACGACCACCGCATTGGCACCTTTGGTTTCGATGCCTGCCTCGATCAGCAGGCGCTGGCAGCCAAGTGGCGTGCAAGGGACGAAACCCGTGGGATCTTCAAGCGCGAGCTTGGCAACGTTCACGGGATGAAAGCCGTCCACATCTTTTGCCGGATCAATCGCGCGCACGATGGCTGCCTCGTCGATATGCGGCGGCGGCGGGCTCTGCACGAGGATGCCGTGGATGGCCGGATCATTGTTCAAGGCTTCCACATGGGCCAGCAACTCGGCCTGAGTGGTCGTCACCGGCAGTTCAAGCTTCACCGAGTGCAGTCCCAGATCACGGCACTTCTTATCCTTTGAGCGAACATAAGCGCGCGATGCCGGATCATCGCCGACAAGCACCACAGCCAGTCCCGGTTTTTTCCCCACAGCCGCCAGCGCAGCGATGTCGCGACGGCATTCTTCGAGGACTTTTTCTGCGACGGTGGTTCCGGAGATGATCTGCATGTGTTTCGATGAAGCAGGGAGGCTTGCCCGTCAAGGCGTGAGGATTCTTCCGACAGGCTAGCGAGGCTGGAAAGGCCCCGCCCCCATCAAGCCACTTGCAACACGAGCCGGAGGGCATCGAGTCGCAGGCGGGCGCTGCCGAGTGCTTCTTCAAGCGCGGCAAGCTGGGCTTTCATGCCTTCAATCTCCTCGGGACGCACGTGGTCATTGATCTGGCGCAGATCCTCCAGCCGGTTGATCTCGGCTTGAAGCTGCTGGCGCATGGTGTCGGTGGCCGTCTGAATGAGTTGCTGCATGGCCTCGTCAGCCAGCTTGCGGGAGGTGCTCATCATGGCCGGGAAAAGCTTGCGCTTCACGGCGGGCTTTTCGAGCAGCTTCACCGGATTGCCCTTCTCGATTTTCGCGTGCATGAAACCTGCGTCCTCACGGCGATCCTGATTGGCGTGATCCACCACAACGCGAATCGGAATCGTCGTCAGGAACCGGTCCACATGCAGGGCTGCCGGGGCGATGCATTCGACGACAAAATGTGTCTCCAGCAGCAGGCCTTCGCTGCCGGCACCACGCCACATGCCGAAGCTGCTGTTGCCATTTTCACTGCCGAGCAGGAGATCCAGCGCGCCGCGGACCAGAGGATGATCGGCGGTGAGGAAGGCCATGTTTTCCCGCGACAGGGCACGGGTGCGCTCAAAAGTGGCGAGCAGACCTTCATCCGGCAGCGCGGGGAATTTATCCGTCGTCAAATGAGCCGGCATGAGCACGTAGCTGCGGTTGCCATGCTCCTCCACATGCAGGCCGAAGTGATCGACGAGCTTGATGAAGAATTCCTCAAACTCGGTGTCGGCTTCCTGCTTGCGGATCGCATCGATCACGGCTTCGGCACGCTCGGGTTTGCATGAGTTCAGTTCCAGCAGGCGGTCGTGGCCGCGTTCGAGTTTCTCCGTGACCTGCTTGCGCAGTTCCTGCGTCTTTTTGAGGAAGGCGGTGAGCTTCTTCGCATCATACTTTTCCAGCAGCGGCAAAAGTGTGTCATTCAGGCCTTCAGCGATCTCGGTGGCTCCGTGCAGGTTTTTTTCGATGGCGTTAAGTCCGTCGTGATACCAGCGGGCTAGCACTTCCTCTCCCGTGCCCTTCACATACGGCACGTGGATGTGGATCGTGCTGGTCTGGCCGATGCGATCCAGTCGTCCAATGCGCTGTTCCAGCAGTTCCGGGTCAGGTGGCAGATCGAAAAGCACGAGGTGATGCGCAAACTGGAAGTTGCGACCCTCACTGCCAATCTCGGAGCAGAGCAGGATGCGGGCACCCTCTTCATCGGCAAAGAACGCGGCCTGTCGGTCACGCTGCATGAGCGTGAGTCCTTCATGGAATAGTGTGGCCGTGACGTTGATTTCACGCAGCAATCGCTCGTGGATTTCTTCAGCCAGCTTGCGGGTGCGGCAGATCAGCAGGACCTTTTCTTCGCCCAGTTTTTTAAGCAGGGCCGCGAGCCATTTGACCTTCGCTTCCAGTGGATCATCCGCCACTTTGACCGGAGCCAGAAGCGCCTCACGTTCAGGAAATCCGCTCAAGGCGGCACGCGTGTTGCGGAACATGACGCGGCCTGTGCCAAACTCATCAAGCAGGGCCACGACGAGTTTTTCACGGGCGTCTTCCACGCCGGCTTTCATCGCCGCGAGATGCTCCTGCACATGCGGTGATTTTTTGGCAAAGAGCTTCTGGTCAGCAGCCGTGAGGCTCTTGCCGGAGAGGACCCGGTTCACGGCGCTGGCGACTTCTTC
>CAJCCF010000566.1 GCA_903960845.1 uncultured Verrucomicrobiota bacterium
CGGCAAAGACCTCAGCGGATGGGAGGCCCCCACGCCCAATCCCTTCTGGAGCGTGGAGCAAGGCGTGCTCGTCGGCGAGAACGACGACAAACTCACCGGCAGCACCCTCTGGAGCACCCAGAAGTATGGCGACTTCGCGCTCGAGTTCGACGTGCGCTGGACAGGCGACATGGACAGCGGCGTGATGTTTCGCGAGCCACGCTCGAAGCTGCAAATGCAGATCGGCATTTCCCGCAGCCTCCAGCGCGACATGACCGCCTCATTCTGGGTCAGCAAAGCCGGCTATCCCGCCGAAGGCCAGGCCCCGCAGGCCGCGCAAGTCCTCAAACCCGGCGACTGGAACACCCTGCGCCTCGAAGCCCGAGGCACCACCTACACCTCCTGGCTCAACGGTCGCCAAGTCGGCCAATACACCAACGATCAATTCACCGCCCCCGGCTCCTTCGGCCTCCACGTCCACGCGAACCTGAAAATGAAAGTCGAGTTTCGCAACCTCCGCGCCAAGGCGCTGCCGTGATGGGGGCGCGCTGGCTACCCTAATCGTATGAAACACATCTTCTCCTTCCTCACCGCCCTCCTCCTCGCGCCGCTCGCCACCCAAGTCTTCGCCACCGATTTCAAAGACAACTTCACCGATCCAAAGCTCAAAGAACGCCGCGCCGGTCGTGGAGACTGGAAGATCGCCGACGGCATCGCACGCTGTACCCAGGACGCCGAAATCTACAAAAAGAACAAAGACCACGGCCCCATCCTCCTCTATAGCGTGCCCACGCAGGACAGCACCGTGCATTTCTCCTTTCGTGCACAAGGTTGCAAAGCGATCGCCTTCACCATGGACGGCGCGAAGGGCCATGTGTTCCGCGTCTTCATCGCCGACACCATCACCGGCATCCGCGTCTGGCCCGGCGGTAGCATCGGGCAAACGGCCAAACCCCTCGGCAAAGACGACCCCACCAAACTCGTCCAAGGGGAGTGGACCGAAGTCACCGTCGAAGTCCGCGGCTCCAAGGTCACCTTGAAGATCGGCAAAGACTACACCAAAACCGTCGAAGACCCCTACATCGCTGTAGCCAAGACCAACATCATGATCGGCTTCAGCTTCGGCACGCTTGAGGTGAAAGGATTTACTGTGGAGGGGTGAAATGCAGCGCAAGAGAACACGAATCCTGCTCGCGCTGTTCAGCCCTGTCTCGGCGCGCAGGCGGCCGGTGAAAGAAAAATTTTAGCAGATCAACTCGGCTGAAACCCAATCATCCTCCGGTTCTTCCCCCTCTCCCCCGAGTGCTCTGCCTTAGCCTTCTTAGCCTGCGCAATCTCATGCTGTAGTATCGCCTGCGTCACCTTCCACTTCGCCGGATTCGCATCCGTGCTGCCCGCATGAATCGCATTCACGCACACATTCAAAATGTCCCCGCCGCTAAGGCCCTTCGATAGCTCCGCGAGAACCGCGTAATCAGCCTGCACCCGATCTGGGTTGGGTAGATGAAGGGCGAACAGCTCCCGGCGCATGGAGGCGTCTGGAATGCGGAACTTGATGTGGCGCTGGATGCGCCGGAGCAGCGCTGGGTCGTAGTTCTCAAATAGGTTGGTCGTGACGATCACCACGCCATCGAACCGGTCCAATTCCTGCATGAGGCAGTTGCGGTTCTGGTTGATGCTGGTGGAGCAGGATTCGCCCG
>CAJCCF010000567.1 GCA_903960845.1 uncultured Verrucomicrobiota bacterium
AGGGTAAGATCGAGATGCCGCCGAAGGGTGACCCGCTGCATGAAACTCAGATCGCGCTGATCAAGCGCTGGGTGACTGAGGGAGCCAAGGATGACACGCCGGCTTCCGCCAAAGCCCACTACGACATGGAGCATCCTCCTGCCTATGTCACGGCGCCAGCTGTCACCTCGCTGGAATATTCGCCTGACGGCAAGCTGATCGCTGTCGCCGGTTATCATGAAGTGCTGGTTCACAAGGCTGATGGCACAAGCATCGTTGCCCGTCTGGTTGGTCTGGCGGAGCGCATTCAGAAGCTGGCATGGTCGCCGGATGGCAAACGCATCCTCGTCACAGGCGGCAGCCCGGCACGCATGGGTGAGATCCAGGTTTGGGATCTGGAAAAGAAGAAGCTCGAGCTCTCCAAATCCATCACGTATGACACCCTTTATGGGGCGAGCTGGTCGCCGGATGGCAAATTCATCGCCGTGGGCTGCGGTGACAACGGCTTGCGCGCCTTTGAAGCGGCGACCGGCAAGGAAATTTTGTTCATGGGCGGACACAGCGACTGGGTGCTCGACACGGTCTGGGGCCTTGAAGGTAAGCTCATTGCCTCATGCGGCCGCGACATGAGTGTGAAACTCACCGAGGTCGCCACGCAGCGTTTCGTGGACAACATCACCTCCATCACCCCGGGGGCCTTGAAAGGCGGGGTTCAGGCCCTGGTGCGGCATCCTCTGCGCAACGAAATCCTGATCGGCGGCACCGACGGAGTACCTGCCATCTATCGCATGGAGCGCATCACCAAGCGCGTCATTGGTGACAACGCCAATCTCATTCGCAAATTCCCCGTCATGAAGGGGCGCATCTTCGGTGTCGACTTCGCGCCGGACGGCAAGCGCATCGTCGCCGGGGCTTCGTTTGAAGGCACAGGAGCCGTGAACATTTACTCCAGCGACTATGACAGCACGATGCCGGAAGCGGTGAAGAAGATTGTCGAGACCGTGAGCGGCAAAGGCCCAGAACTGGAAGCCTGGACGACCCAGGGGGTGAAGCTCATCGCCAGCACGTTCCTGCCGGCGGGGGGTGTGTTCAGCGTCAGTTTCAGTCCAGACGGCAGCACCGTGGCCGCCGCGGGTCAGGATGGCAAAGTGCATCTGATCGAGGCCGCCACGGGAAAGATTGCCAAAGAGTTTGTTAGTGTGCCGCTTGTGGCCAGCAAGGCTCTGGCAGCCAGTGATGTGATCGCTGATGACAGCGTGCGCGCCACGGCAAAGAAGGACGACAAGATTGAAACCCTGGTTCCCGGACTCACAGTGGCCTCCATTGAGGTGCAGCCCGCCAATGTGAGCATTGCCAAACCGACCGAGTATGCCCAGCTCCTCGTCACGGCGACGATGAACAATGGAACAAAGGCCGATGTCACGCGCATGGCCAAGCTGACCTTCACCGGCAGTGTGGCCGCCGGCATCAATGAACGCGGGCTTCTGCGTCCAATCACCGACGGAAAGGGCGAGGTGAAAATCGCCTTCATGGGCAAGAGCGCCTCAGTGCCCGTGACCATCACCGGCATGAACCTGGCCCTGAAGCCTGACTATGTGCGCGACATCATGCCGATCGCCAGCAAGCTCGGTTGCAGCATGGGCACCTGCCACGGTGCCAAGGAGGGGAAGGCGGGCTTCAAGCTCAGCCTGCGCGGTTATGATCCGATCTATGACGTGCTGGCCTTCACTGATGAGCTCGCCAGCCGCCGGGCCAACGTGGCCTCACCCGAGCACTCCCTCATGCTGCTCAAGGCCAGTGGTTCCGTGCCGCACGAGGGCGGCCAGCTCACCGTGCCGGGCGAGCTTTATTACGAGACGCTGAAAGCCTGGATCAGCCAGGGGGCCAAGC
>CAJCCF010000568.1 GCA_903960845.1 uncultured Verrucomicrobiota bacterium
CGCCGACATTGAAGCTGCCATGAAAGTGGCTGCGTCTTTAGCCGCAATCTCCTGATTCGGCTGAAGCCGAAACCACTTTATTACCTGCCATGAATTCTGCTTTTCTAACTCATCTCACGTCGCAGCTCGACGGCATCCGTGCTGCCGGCACCTACAAGCGCGAGCGCACCCTGACCACGCCACAGGGAGCCCATGTTCGTGCCAACGGAGGTCAGGATGTGCTCAACATGTGCGCGAACAACTACCTCGGTCTCGCCCAGCATCCGCTGGTGCGGCAGGCGGCGCATGAGGCGCTGGATCAGTGGGGTTACGGCCTGGCGAGCGTGCGTTTCATCTGCGGCACCCAAAGTCTGCACAAGGAGCTGGAGTCGAGTTTAACGAATTATCTGGGAACGGAAGACACGATTCTTTACGGCTCCTGCTTTGATGCAAACGGCGGCCTGTTCGAAACCATCCTGGGCCCTGAGGACGCGGTCATCAGTGATGAATTGAATCATGCCTCAATCATCGACGGTGTGCGCCTGTGCAAAGCCCAGCGCTATCGCTATAAAAACTGCGACATGGCCGATCTGGAGGCCCAATTGATCGCGGCCGATGCCAAAGGGGCGCGCTTCAAGCTCATTGCGACGGATGGGGTTTTCTCGATGGATGGCTTCATCGCCCCGCTGAAAGCTATTTGCGATCTGGCGGACAAATACAACGCGCTGGTGATGGTGGATGACTCGCACGCCGTTGGATTCATGGGCAGGACCGGGCGCGGCACCCATGAGCATTGCGACGTGATGGGGCGGATCGATATTTTGACGGGCACGCTTGGCAAGGCCCTCGGTGGCGCCAGTGGCGGCTACACGAGTGGTCGCAAAGAAATCATCGAACTGCTGCGGCAACGTTCCCGGCCGTACCTGTTTTCAAACACCCTTGCACCGGTGATTGCGGGTGCCTCCATCGCCGCCCTGAATCTGCTGCGGCAGGATACCAAACTGCGTGACACGCTGGAAGCGAACACGCGCGACTTCCGCGACGCCATGACCGCAGCCGGTTTTAACATCGCGCCGGGTGAGCATCCGATCGTGCCTGTGATGCTTGGTGATGCCGCGCTGGCTTCCAAGTTTGCGGATGCCATGCTGGAGCGCGGTGTGTATGTCATCGGCTTCAGCTATCCCGTTGTTCCTCAGGGAAAGGCCCGCATCCGCACCCAGATCAGCGCAGCTCACACGCGTGAGGATTTGGAGCGGGCGGTGAAGGCTTTTGTCGAAGTGAAGCGTCTTGTTCTCCCATGAAGCGAATCCTGCTCATTCTCCTGTCGTCTTATGCCTGTGCTGAACCCGTGCGGCTCGTGCATGAGCCTGCTTTATCGCCTGACGGCAAAGTGCTCGCCTTTGGCTGGCAGGGAGACATTTGGACCGCACCCGTCGCGGGTGGTCAGGCCAAGCGACTGACGACGCATTCAGCGCTGGATTCGGGTGCGGCGTTTTCCCCGGATGGCAAAATGATTGCGTTCAACAGCGAGCGTGAGGGCTCCAAAATGCTCTATGCGATGCCCGTTGGAGGCGGCGAGCCGAGGCAACTCACGTTTCACACCGATGGCTGCGATCTGCGCGAGTGGACGCCGGATGGCAAAGGACTGCTCGTCGGCCTGGGGCGCGACTACTCATGGATGCGGGAGTCACGCGCCGGCCGCATGGCAATCATCGACGCGAATGAACGAAAAACAGAAAGTTTGTTATTCGACGACTATGGCTTTGATGGCGTGATCTCCCCGGATGGGCGGAAAGTGCTCTTCATGCGCGAGGGATCGGAGTCGTGGTGGCGGCAGGGATTTAAAGGATCGCGCGCAGGTCAGATTTGGCTGTTTGATCGCAAGGACAGCAGCTTCAAGCAACTCATCAGTGATGAAAATGAGAATCGCTGGCCGCTTTGGAAACCTGATGGCAAAGGATTCTATTTCGTCCGCAATGGCAATCTTTGGCAGCACGATCTCGCGAGCGGCAAGCATGTGGCGATCACGAATTTCAAGGACGATCTCGTCGTCTTCCCCGCAATCTCGCGAGATGGCAGCACGCTGGTCTTCCGTGTGCGCTTCGATCTCTACCGCTGGCATCCCGGCGACAAAGAGCCAACCAAAATGGCCGTTGAGGCGGTCACCGACACCGCACCGGACACCACGCGTGTCGTTCTCGAAAAAGCCACGGATATCCATTTCACGCCCGACGGCTTGCAGATGGCCCTCATCAGCGGTGGCGATGTTTGGGTGATGGACGCGGAACTCAAAGAGCCGCGCCGCGTGACGCAAACAGCCGAAGAGGAACGTGAGATGCTTTTCTCGCCCGATGCCAACACGCTTGTGTTTGTCAGCGATGCCGGCGGGCAGACCGATTTGTGGAAAGCGGTGCCTGCGGACGAGAAGAAAACCTGGTGGGAGAATGTGAGCTTCAAACTCACTAAGCTCACGAACGACGTGCAGGCCGAGGCGCGGCCGCAGTTCACACGCGATGGCAAAAAGATCGCCTGGCTGCGTGATCACGGCGACCTCATGCTCGCCAATGCGGACGGCAGGAACGCCAAACGCCTGCTTGAATCGTGGAATCCGCCGAGTTTTGAGTTTTCGCCCGATGGCACTTGGATCGTTTATTCGCAGGAGGACGAGTCCTTCAATGATGACATCTGGCTCTTGCCTGTGGATGGCTCGAAGCCGCCCTTCAACCTCTCGCGGCATCCCGATGACGACACGCGCCCGCATTGGTCGCCGGATGGCAAAATGATCGCCTGGACCGGCCAGCGTGAACTCGACGAGGCGGACATTTTTTTTGTGAATCTGCTCGCCGAGGAGGACGAGAAGACCAAACGTGAGCGCACGCTGGCCAAGGTGCGCGAGAAGTTCAAAAAGTCGGCCAAACCCGAGCCAAAACAGGAAGAGTCGAAAAAGCAGGAGCCCAAAGCGGCTCCAGTTGCTGCCGCTGCCAAAACCCCGAATGAGCAACCGGCCGCACCGAAGCCTGTGGAGCCCAAAGCCGACGACAAGAAAGCCGGGGTGGTAAAGCCAGAGGAGAAGAAACCGGAGCCGAAGAAGCCCGATCCAATGAAGATCGACTTCGACGACATCCACGAGCGCATTCATCGCATTCGTATCTCAAACACGGTCGAGCATTCACTCGTCTGGTCGCCAGACTCGAAGAAACTCGTGTTCCAGTCGCAGTTTGAGGAGAAGAAGACCACACGCTCCGTCGATTTCCCCGATGATCTCACACCGAAGCCATTCAGCACTGCCGCGCTGACCAACATTACCTGGCTGAAGGAAGGCGATCAACTTACAGGCCTGCTCGATGGCAAGCCGGCGACGCTTTCAGGCAAAGGCGGCTAGCCGAAGCTCATCGCCTTCAAGGCGCAGCAGAGTTACTCGCGTGCGGAAAAACATCGCGCGGTTTTCGACCAGTGCTGGCAGGTCATGCGCGACGACTATTACGATGAGCGTCATGGCAACCGCGACTGGGACGGCGTGCGCACCAAGTATCGCGACATGGCTGCCGAGGCACCCGACATGAACGGTGCTGGCGAATGCGTGCTGTTGATGCTAGGCGAATTGAATGGATCGCACCTCGGTTTCACGTGGAGCGGCGGAACAACTGCCTTGAACACCGGATGGCGCGAGGAAACGGCGCACCTCGGTCTGCGCTTCGATTCCACATTCGCCGGCCCCGGCTGGAAAGTGCGTGATGTCATTCCGCACTCGCCCGCGAGCCACAAAAGCAGCCGCGTGACGGCTGGAGAGATCGTGTTGAAGGTCGATGGCAAGGAAGTGACGCCATCCACCGATGTGAGCAGCGTGCTAAACGGCCCGATGGAGCGTGACATCGTGCTCACTGTTAAAAATGACGACACAATCCGCGAGGTCACGCTGCGCCCGATCAGTTTCATCGCCGCGCGCAAACTTCTCTACGACGCGTGGATTCACAACAACCGCCACGCCGTTGAAAACGCCTCCAACGACAAACTCGGCTACTTGCACATCAGCGCCATGGACGATGCGAGCTTCCAGAAGTTCCAGGAGGAGCTTTATCACGCTGGTGCGGGCAAAGAAGGTCTCATCATCGACGTGCGCGAGAATGGCGGCGGCTCAACGACGGATCATCTCCTAACCGCGCTCACACAGCCGCAGCATGCGCTCACCATTCCTCGCGGCGGAAAGGTTTCCGGCTATCCGCAGGACCGCATGATTTACGCCACGTGGAACAAGCCCATCGTCGTGATGTGCAATCAGAACAGCTACAGCAACGCGGAGATCTTCTCCCACGCCATCAAGACGCTGAAACGCGGCAAAGTCGTCGGCGTGCCCACTGCCGGCGGTGTCATCAGCACCGGCGCGACCGCCATCATGGACGTCGGCATACTGCGACTGCCCTTCCGCGGCTGGTATGGCCTCAACGACGGTCAGGATATGGAACTCAATGGCGCGAAGCCTGACTTTATCGTCTGGCCGCAACCGGGTGACAGATCGGATCGGCAACTCGACAAAGCCGTCGAAGTGCTGAAGGCGGATGTGGAGACGTGGAAGAAACGCCCGCAGCCGAAGCTCATCAAGGCAAGCGAACGCAAGCCATGAAGGCCCTGATCATCATGGCACTTCTCGGCGCATCCGCCTTGGCCGAGGACTTGTGCAAACAGCCTCCGCCGGAGGAGATGGCGAAGGCTGCAGGAGTGAGGTTGCCGCCGTTGCCGTGGCATGTGGCGAACATCTGGTGGGATTTTGAGAGGCCGGTGGAGCATTTCACCTCCCTGGAAGTCGATGTGACAATCGACCGTGATGTGCCGGGCGATTACAACCTTTACATCTCGCCCTGCGGGATCGCGAAGATCAATGGATTGCAGTTCTACGGGGGCATCCAGACAAACATCAATGGTTGGGCGAACAAGGAGAGCCGCGACCGGGTGCATCGTGGCAAGGGTGGCATTTTTTCACGTTGGTCGAGCGACAAGACGACGCCCATCGGCCTTGATCATGTGCGCACTGCGGCTGAGGACTGCCTTGTCGAGAGCGCGGGCTACGAAGGCGAGTTTGCAAGTGTTCGCCGGCCGTTTGCGTGGACAAAGGGCACCTACACCTGGTGCATCACGAAAGGCAAAACAGAAGGTGAAAGCACCTGGTTCAGCTGCACGATTCGCGATGCGAAGGGCGCTGTGCACGAGGTGGGCAGTCTGCGTTTTGAAGGCAGCGACTTCACCTTCTGGGAGAAGCACTCGGCGTTTGTCGAAGTGTACAGCACATCTAAGATTCCGAACTCCGGCATCCCCAAAGTGAATGTGACTTTTGGTTGGCCGCGACTGAATGGACAGAAGGTGCCACTGAAGAAAGTGTCGGCCTACTACCCTGACAAAGGCCCGCCGGATTCTCCTGATTGTGCCTGGGTGCGGGCCGAGGGTGAAAACTGTCTCGTTGAAGTCGGGCCCATCTTCAAACGCGATGAGGCGAAGCGCCGGCATGACCTGGTTCCCGGTTCCAAAACACGCACGGTTTCGAAGATCAGTTCCAGGGACGCCACGGCTCTCGTGGACACCCATGACGCAGCTGATTTGAAGGAGTGGGGAGGGAAGGCTGGGACGCTCTGTGTCGAGTGGTTCCCAAAAATTGCCACGCTGTTACCTTCCGAAGGCTTTGTCTCACCCAAAGAGGTCGCACTGTATTTGGATCCGGCGATGACGGGCGTCGCGCATGCGGCAAACGGCAGGATCACGATCTCCGCGGCCTATGTCCGCAGCCATCCCGATGATTGGGGCATGGTGGTGCATGAACTCACTCACGTGGTGCAGGCGTATCCGTCCGGAGGGCCGGGATGGCTGGTGGAGGGCATCGCAGACTACATCCGCATCGTTCATTTCGAACCCCTGGCTCCGAGGCCAAAACTGACACGGATCGCAAGCTACAAGGACGCCTACAAGACGACAGCGATGTTTCTGGAGTGGATTGAAACGAAGCGTCAACCCGGTCTGGTGAAAGGACTCAACGGATTCTTGCGACTGGGCAAGTATCGCGATGAATGCTGGACCGAACTCACGGGAAAATCCGTCGACGACTTGTGGCGTGAATTTCTGAGCACTCTGACGATTCCATGAAACTGATCCTTTTATTCATCCTAACGCTGAGCCTGTCCGCGCGGGCTCACGGACCCGGCAAAAACAACGATTTCGCGGGTCGTCGTGTTTTGTTCATTGGTGTGGACGGATGTCGTGCGGATGCCGTGGCGGCGGCGATTGAGCGCGGGATGGCTCCCCAGTTAAAGGCACTGATTGAGAGTGATGGCGGACTGATGACGCGGAAATTTTATGCGGGCGGAGAACTCAATGCACCGACGCATCAACCCACGGTCAGCGGTCCGGGTTGGACCAGTCTGCTGACGGGCGTCTGGATCAACAAGCATGGAGTGAAGGACAACAGCTTCCTGGGTGCGAGGGTGCAGGCTTATCCGCATTTCATGCGCCGGATCAAAGAAGTGAACCCGACGGCCTGGTGTGCCTCCTTTGCCGACTGGCCGCCGATTCACGTCAAGATCGCTGATGGCTCACGGGTGAATGAAATCGAGTTTCTCGATGAGAAAATCACGGCCACGCCGGATGCCAAACGGCACTACATCGACAACCCGGAGAAGGACATCGAAATGCGCGATGAGGCGCTCACCTCACTGCGAACCCGGAATCCGGATGTGATGTTTGTCTATTTCGGCCAGGTGGATGAATTCGGGCATGGAGCGATCGATTCGCGGGCGAGTTTTTCGCCTGACAGCATGCTGTATTTGAATGCCATCAGTCATGTCGACTCACATATCGGCGAACTGCTGCGTGCCATGCGGGCGCGGCCAAAATTTGCCGAGGAAGACTGGCTTGTTCTCATCACCACCGATCACGGTGGCCGTGGCAACAGTCATGGCGGTGACAGCGATGAGGAGCGCAACATCTGGCTCGTGGCGAGTGGCAGGGATATTCCGCGTGAGAAACTGCTCAGCGAACCCACACCGCAGACTGCTCTCGTGCCGATGATTTACCGGCACCTCGGCATCACACCGAAAGCCGGATGGGATCCACAACCGGCTGAGGTGAAGAGCGCCGATCCGAAGAATCCATGAAACGAATCATCCGCTCACTCATCCCGTGAGCCGGATCTGCAGGCAGAGCTCGATTTTAAAAAAGGTGATTCTACATTGAGCGCATGAAGCCAGTCACCAACACCAACCCGCTCGCCAATCTCAACCTGCCGGATTTACCACCGGGTCCGCCAGAGAAGGGGACACCCGGCTCGCCTCAGCGGCTCTGGAAGATGGGTCGTGTCACGCTTCAGCGTGAGACCGCGCACCGCGGTGGCAAAACGGTCATTGTCATCAAGGACTTTGCCACGCATCTGCCGGTCACGGTCATTGAGAACATCGCCAAACGGGTGCGCTCAGCCTGTGGTTGCGGTGGCACCGTGAAGGACAAGCGCATCGAGATCCAAGGGGATCAGCCTGCCAAAATCCGCGCCGTGCTGGAGGCCGAGGGTTTTGAGGTCAGGGGCATCAAGTGAAAAGCGGGCTGTCCATGGCCGGTGTTTGTGATGAATGGGTGCCCGCACGGCGCCCTGCACCGGGGTGAAAACAGTTGCCAGCATCCATGCGACTGCTAACGCTCAAATCCCAACTATGATCATCGCACCCAAGATTCGCGGATTCATCTGCACCACGGCCCACCCTGAAGGCTGCGCCAAACATGTCGCCCAGCAAATCGCTGTCGTGAAGAGCCGGGGTCCCATCGCCAATGGTCCGAAGAAGGTGCTCGTGATTGGTTCATCGACCGGTTATGGCCTGTCCTCGCGCATCGCCGCCGCCTTTGGTGCGAATGCCGCCACAATCGGTGTGTTCTTTGAGCGCCCGGGCGAGGCTGACCGCACTGCAACGGCAGGCTGGTACAACACCGCCGCCTTTGAAACCGAAGCGAAAAATGCCGGACTGTATGCGCGCTCTTTCAATGGCGATGCCTACTCCGATGCGGTGAAGGAAGAAGTCATCGCAGCCATCAGGGCGGATCTCGGGCAGGTGGATTGCGTGATCTACAGCCTCGCGTCGCCGCGCCGCACGCATCCAAAGACCGGCGAGGTTTTCAAATCGGTGCTCAAGCCCATCGGAGAAGTTTACACGAACAAGAATCTCAACACCGGCACCGGTGTCGTGAATGAGGTGACCATCGAACCCGCCCAGGGCGATGACATTGCGCAAACCGTTGCGGTGATGGGTGGCGAAGACTGGGAAATGTGGATCGATGCGCTTCTCGCAGCGGGCGTGCTGGCCGACGGTGTGCAAACGGTTTCCTATTCCTACATCGGGCCTGAGGTTACGTGGCCGATCTACAAGAACGGCACCATTGGAATCGCCAAGGAAGACCTGGAGCGCGTGCAGAAGGTGCTGGATGGCAAACTCGCCGCTCTTCATGGCAAGGCCTGGGTTTCGGTGAACAAAGCGCTCGTCACACAGGCCAGTTCCGCCATCCCGGTCGTGCCACTTTACATCTCCCTGCTCTACAAAGTGATGAAGGACCAGGGGACGCATGAGGACACCATTGAACAGATGGACCGGCTTTTCCGTGACCGGCTTTGCAATGGCAATCCACAGCCTGATGCGGCTGGTCGCATCAGGGTTGATGACTGGGAAATGAATCCCGAAGTGCAGGCACTCGTTGGTCAGCGCTGGACGGAAGTGAACACTGAAAACTTCCCCCAACTCGGTGACTTCGCGGGTTATCAGTCCAGCTTCCTCCGCCTCTTCGGTTTTGGTTTGGATGGCGTGGATTACTCGGCTGAAACCAATCCGGACGTGAAAATTCCTTCCATCGGCTGATCGCCCCGGTATTTCTGGAGCACCTCACAAGGGTGCTGCTTCCTCCTGTTCATCCAGGCGGCATGCATCTTGTTTGCCGCCGCGCTGGTGATTCATCGTCCGACCTCAATGTCCAGCGCTCAGCGGTGGTGTTCAGCAAGTTGCGCTGTGAAGTTTTTGTTAGTCCTGAGTGACGCTTGCCGCCCTCTATCGAAGAAGTCGTGGCCGAAAGGTGTGGTCGAAAACATGATTGCCCACCTGGCGGCCGAGTTCGATGCCGCTGCTTGCATCAAACGCCCAGTGAATGCCGAGATAGATGCGGCTTCTCGCGTTTTCCTCTTCCGCCTCGGACAGCGATTTGAAACTGCGCGGCCGCAGAGGTCGCACGACTCCTTGATTGTC
>CAJCCF010000569.1 GCA_903960845.1 uncultured Verrucomicrobiota bacterium
AGGCTGAGCCATGCGACCTATGGGTTGCGCTTCGCTGAGTTTCTGGAACATCTCGGCTTCGCGTCCGGGATAGGTGGCGGAGAGGTAGCCATCAACAAAGGGCGTGTGAACGCGGGCGGGACAGATGCAGTTGCAGCGGATGCCCTGCTTGATGTAATCCTTGGCCATCGAGTAGGTCATCATGAGCACGGCACCCTTGGTCATGGAGTAGGCAAAGCGGTCAGCCAGGCCCATTTGAGCAGCGATGCTGCACATGTTCAGCACGATTCCTCCGCCCTGCGGAACCATGCGTTCGATGGCGGCCTGGGAGCAGTGGAAAACGCCTTTGATATTGATGCGATAGAGCCGGTCCATGTCGGCCTCGGTCGTGGTCAGGACGCTGCCGATGTGGGCGATGCCGGCGTTGTTGACGAGAATGTCGAGCCTTGGCCGACGCAGGTTGATGGAGGCAAAGGCGGTTTTCACCGCATCATGGTCGCCGACATCGCACGCCGTGGCATGAGCGCTGCCGCCGGTGCTGATGATTTGATTGACCGTGGCCTGGGCTGCTTCGAGTTTGAGATCGAGGACTTCGACATGCGCGCCTTGCTTGGCAAAGAGGATGGCGATGGCTTGGCCAATGCCGGAGCCGGCTCCGGTGATGAGTGCTGTTTTGTCAGTGAGAGTGAACATGATAGAGAGCGGGCAGAACATCACGCTGCAGAAGCCGGATTTCACTCATTAAATCCAGCCGCGCCAGCGATAGACCCAGGTGCCGATGATCTCATGAATCCACGTGGCAAAGCCCTGGAGTGAATTTGTTTTTGGGAGATGCAGCCAGCTGATGTCAACAACACTGTTGAAGGAACTGATGTAATCACAGGGGACGGCGCTGGCGTTGACACCGGCTAGTTTAAAGGCTGCCATGGCGCGCGGCATGTGAGTGGCAGAGGTGACGAGCAGGATGCGCTGCAAGCCTTTTTCTTTTGACAAGGCGGCGATTTTAAGGGCCTCGTCATGGGTGTCGGCGCAGATGCCAAGGCTAAGAATGTTTAGCGGAACACCCAGGTTGTTTTTAAGGAATGCCACGGCCGCGTCAGCCTCTGAAAACGTCTGTCCATTTTTCTTGTAACTGCCGCCGGTGACCACCATGACAGGTGCTTTTTTTTGTGCGAGCAGGGCAAGTGCGGTGTTTACGCGATCGACACTGCTGTTGAAATTCACCCTTGTTGGCTCTTTTAGGGATGGCTCAGCGCTGCCGCCGAGACAGACAATCATGTCGGCAGGCTGAAGTTCCGAAATGGTCACGGGCGGGAACTTGTCCTCCAGCGCCCTCAACAGCAGCGCTGTAGCCGGCGTGCAGCTGAAAAGCGTCATGACCAGCCAGATTGACGTAGGCAACCAAAGGCCATGCCAGTGGCGGCGCCAAATCTGACGAATCAACCAAATCGTGAGCATTGTCCAGACAAGCCCTAGGGGCTGTAGGAGGGGAATGATCGATTTGAGAAAATGCATGGGGGAATGCGAGCGTGGTTGGTAGGGAAAGCAAACAGGATATCCAAAAATCATCTATGAAGATTTTGCCGTGAATCAAGCCTGACCTTCAAAGGGGTTGCCTCGCCTCTCATTTGGCGCTTTTGTTGGGCATCCATGAAACGCTCTTCTTTTCATCAGGCTGCGATACTGACTGTAACTGCGGTACTGTTTTCAATTCCTGCTCTCCGGGCGCAGGCAACCAAGTCCGGTGTGCAGCA
>CAJCCF010000570.1 GCA_903960845.1 uncultured Verrucomicrobiota bacterium
AAAAATTCCTTGCCGACAAGTCTCCGGACAAGCGCGCCCGACTCATCCGTGCGCTGCTCGGCGACGACCTGGCCTACACCGAACACTGGCTCACCTTTTGGAATGACCTCCTGCGCAATGACTACGGCGGCACCGGCTTCATCACCGGCGGGCGCAAGCAGATCAGCAAGTGGCTCTACGACGCCCTCATCACCAACAAGCCCGCCGATCAAATGGCCCGCGAACTCATCGCCCCGCCGGGTGATGAGAGCCGGGGCTTCATTGATGGCATCAAATGGCGTGGGGATGTCAGCGCCGGCCAGACCGTCGAGATCCAGTTCGCGCAAAGCGTCTCCCAGAGCTTTCTCGGCATCAACATGAAGTGCGCCTCCTGCCACGACAGCTTCATCGACCGCTGGAAGCTCGATGAAGCTTATGGACTCGCCGCCATTTACTCCACCCGACCGCTCGACATCGTCCGCTGTGACAAGCCCACCGGCCGCCTCGCCCAGCCATCCTGGCTCTTTCCTGAGATTGGTCAGGTGGATGCGAAAGCTGCGCAGCCCGAGCGCCTGAAGCAGCTCGCCGCGCTGCTCACACATCCCGACAATGGCCGCTTCACCCGCACGCTGGTCAACCGGCTCTGGCACAGGCTCATGGGGCGCGGCATTGTGCACCCGGTCGATTCCATGCAGACCGAGCCCTGGAGCGCCGACTTGCTCGACCACCTCGCCACGCATTTCAGCGATCAGCGCTATGATTTGAAGCAGGTGATGGAACTCATCACCACCTCCCAGGCCTATCAGAGCCGCGCCCAGACAATCGCCACTGGCACGGATGACCACGGCTACACCTATGCCGGGCCGCGCAGCAAGCGCCTCACGGCCGAGCAGTTCATCGACGCCATCTGGCAGCTCACCGGCACGGCACCAGCCAAGATGGATGCCACCCTCATGCGCGGAAAACCCGACCCCGCAGCAGCCAAAGCCATCCAGCTCAGCGCCCAATGGATCTGGGGAGACAGCGCTAAAACCGGCCCGCCGCCCTCGGGTGAAACCATCACCCTGCGCAAAAAGATCACGCTTCCAAACGGCATCACGGGTGCTGCCGCCCTGGTCACCTGCGACAACGAATTCACCCTCTACGTCAATGGCCGCAAAATCAGCCGCGGCGAAAACTGGCAGCAGCTCGAAGCCGCACCGCTTCAGACAGCCCTCAAATCGGGTGATAACATCATCGCCATCATTGCCAAAAACGCCGGCTCCGGTCCCAATGCCGCTGGTGCCTTCTTCGAAGCCCGTGTGCGCTACGGCAATGGCAAAGACCAGGCCATCTTCACTGACGCCACCTGGGAGTATCATCCGGGCGCGTCCGAGGGTAAAGAAGGACGTCTCGGAGCCCTGCCCAAAGATGGATGGAAACCTGCCACCATCGTCAATGCCCTGCCTGTCTGGAGCGCCGTCATCAACAAGCAGGCCCCTGCCCTCCTTGCCCAAGCCGCCCGAAGCACCCAGCACCCCATCCGCGCCAGCCTGTTGAAGAGCGATTTCCTCATGCGCAGCCTTGGCCGGCCCAATCGTGACCAGATCGTCTCCATGCGACCGGATGATCTCACCACGCTGGAGGCCATCGACCTCGCCAACGGCACCATCCTCACCGACACCCTCGCCCGGGGTGCCAAAAACCTCATGGCCAAAAATTGGCCTAACAGTGAGTCCTTCATCACCTGGCTCTATCAGGCCACGCTCAGCCGTCAGCCCACCGCATCCGAGCGCAGCGCCCTCTCTGAGGCCATGGGTGGAAAGGTCACCGAGCAAAGCGTCGCCGACAGCCTTTGGGTCATCGTCATGCTTCCCGAATTCCAGCGTGTGCGGTGAAAGGCTGGCTGGCGTTCAGGATTTACCTTTCGCCTCACAGACCCAAAAAAGGGCGGCTGTGAGAAACTCACAGCCGCCCGGTAAAATCGCCCAAATTCAAGGCGGGCTTGAACTTACTTTGCCTTGGCCAGCACCTTGTTCAGGAGGCCGGCAAACTCCGCCGGTGGCACGCCGCCGACGAGTTTGTTCACGTTCTTACCTTCGCTGTTGAGGAACTGAACGTGCGGGATGCCTTCGACACCGTATTTCTGCGCAGCCTTGGCATTGGCCTCATCATCCACGTCAAGGTAGGCCCAGACAAATTTGTCATGGAGAGGCTTCACTTCGGCGCTGGGGTACACGTTCTTCTTCATACTCTGGCATGGCGGGCACCAGGTGGCGGAAAAGACGAGGATGACCGGTTTGCCTTCCTTTTTAGCAGTCGCCAATGCAGAGGCATAGCTGGTGCTGAACTTGGGACTGCCTGCCGGGAATTCGCTGGCGATTGCAGGCAGCATCAGGGCGGCGATGAGGAGTGTGAGGAGTTTTTTCATGATGATATAGGGGGATTGTCAGAGACTTCAATAAGACGCCGTTCGTTGGCTTTTATTCCAACTGCAAACGCGCCAGGGTTCCGTAGAGGCTGCCATTTTTACTCAGCAACTCCTCATGGGTGCCGCGCTCCACGATGGTGCCGCCGGATAAAACCAAGATCTGATCGCAGCGCCGAACGGTGGACAAACGGTGCGCGATGATGATGGAAGTGCGGTTCTCCATGAGCTTGTCCAGCGCGTCCTGCACCAGCCGCTCACTCTCCGCGTCCAGGCTGCTCGTGGCCTCATCCAGGATCAAAATCGCCGGATCGGCGAGAATGGCACGCGCGATGGCAATGCGCTGGCGCTGACCGCCGGAAAGCTGGGTGCCGCGCTCACCGACAAGCGTGTCATAGCCCTCGGGCATCTTTTCGATGAAGAGGTGCGCGTTCGCCTGCTTGGCAGCCTGGATGATTTCTTCCTCGGTCGCGCCAGGCTTCCCGTAAGCGATGTTTTCCCGGATGCTGCCGCCAAAAAGCAGCACCTCCTGCGGCACCAGGGCCAGATTCCGCCGCAGCAGTGACAGCGGCATTTCGCGAGTCGGCTGTCCGTCGATTCGGATTTCACCAGTGGTCGGCTCGTAGAAGCGGAACAGCAGCGAAACCGTCGTCGTTTTTCCCGATCCGCTTGGTCCCACGAGTGCGATGCGCTGACCGGCCTTGGCTTGAAGTGAAAACTCACGCAGCACCGTCGCATCAGGCCGCGTGGGGTAGGCAAAGCCGAGGTTGTCCATCTCGATCTCACCCTTGAAGCGGCGCATCTCCACCTTCTCAGCCTGCGGCTCCATGGGCTCGCTCAAAATCTCGCGGACACGATCTGTGGCGCCGAGTGTTTTTTGCAGCTGCGTGATGAGCTCTGAGAATTGCGCAAAGGAAGCCCCGATCATCCCGCTCAGGGCGGCAAAGCGTGACAGCGCCGTCGTCTCGATTTCGCCAGACTCCAGCATCCGGAGAGCGGTCCACAGCACCACGATCAGCGCCACACTGAAGGAGAAGATGATGAACGCGATGAACGCCGCGCGCGGCGCCGCTGCACGGATCGCCATCTTCAGGAACTCGGTCAGGTTGTGATTGT
>CAJCCF010000571.1 GCA_903960845.1 uncultured Verrucomicrobiota bacterium
ACGCCGAGGACGAGGCGGTTCACGATGGGATCGAGATGGCGATGATCCAGATGCACCGTCAGTGTGCCGTCTCGGAATCGGGCCAGCAGATCAGCCATATCACGAGGCAGTGCCGAAATGAGCCGGTCCCAGTCCCGATAAGCCCGGCGCGCTCGCCGAACGACCTGGCGTGGTGCAAAACGGCGCAGCAGCATGCGCTGGCAGAAGGGCTGGATCAGTTCCGCCAGACTCACGTCGGGACTGAAACGGCGGCTGGTCCCTTCGAGCACGATGATGGTCTTCAAAAGCACGGCAAGAGCAGGCGGCAGCGTGATGTGATAGCGGCGGATAATCTCGATCAATGAACTGAGCGCCGAACCAATATTGATATCACACAGGGGATGGCCCACGAAGTCGGCCATGAAATCATCCAGATCAGCGCGCAGCCGGCCAGCGGGGCAATCGGGCGGCACGGAGCCGAGCCGCAGAACCTGACCGGTAACCTGTTCCACATCGTTTTCCACGATGCCCAGCAGCAGCGCCTCCACTTCATCACGAAGATCGTCGTCAATCCGGCCCACCTGGCCGCAATCCACCACACCGACCACGTTTCCTGGCAGCAAAAACAGATTCCCGGGGTGAGGATCCGAATGATAGAAGCCATCGCGAAAAACCATTTCCAAATACATGTTCGCGCCCCGCTTGCCGAACTCGGCCAGGTCTTCACCGGATGCTTTCAGCGCCTCTATATCAGTCCCGGGGATGCCATCCAACCGCTCCATGGTCACGATTTGATGCGAGCACAGGTCGGGATAAACGCGCGGGATGCAGACGGTCAGATCGTCCTCAAAGTGCCGCGCAAATTCCTCCAGGTTGCGCTTCTCATAGGTAAAGTCCATCTCGCGCAGCAGCGTGCGCCGCAGCTGCCGGACGATGGCGACCGGCTGGTAGGATCGCACGGTTGCCGACTGGCTCTCGATCAGTTCGGCCAGCAATTGCACGATCTCCAAATCCGTGATGACCCGGCTCTCAATGCCGGTGCGCCTAACTTTCACCACAACACGTTCTCCGCTTGGCAAAACCGCGCCATACACCTGCGCGATGGAGGCCGCAGCGATGGGTGTCTCATCAAATTCGGCAAACAGCCCCTCCAGGGTCGCCCCAAGATCTTTCTCGATGATCGCGCGTGCTGAATCGGTCGATTCTGTCGGCACATTCGACTGCAATTCAGAGAGCTCTGCGGTCATTTCCGGGCCGATGAGATCCGCGCGCGTGCTCAGCATTTGCCCCAGCTTGATGAAAGTGGTGCCCAGCTCCGTCATCGCCATGCGCACCCGCGCCGCCGTTGTCACCCCAGCCAGGGCCTGGCCGTCGGCGCTGCGCAGCCGGTCATTCAGCCAGGGATAATCCAGGCTGCCGAACAAGTCCGCCAAACCATACTTCCCCAGCACTGCAGCGATCTCGCCGAGGCGTTTCGCATGACGTTCCAACCGCGCGATGACATCCAGTTTCATAGGCGAACCATACATAAAACGATCCCCATGTCGAAGGTCACTCTCAGCAAGACTGCGCTCCCGCGACAGGCATGCATCTTTCCTTGCGTCATTCGCATGCTGCCGCCACCATCGCCCGTCATGCTCAAACTCGGACTCATCGGCTGCGGAAAAATGGGCGGCGCGCTTCTGCGCGGCGTCGAAAAGGCTCTTGGCAAAAAGGCTCTCTCTGTCGCGCTCAGCGACGTGGTGCCCGCCGCCGTCGAGGCCTTGGAAAAGAGTCTCACCTGCCCCGTCACCACCGGCACACCCGCCCAGGTCGCCGCGGCTTCAGATGTCGTGCTGCTTGCCGTTAAACCCGGGGATATGCGCGCGCTCTGCACCTCGCTTTCCAAAGTAAAGGGCAGCCGTTTGTATCTGAGCATCGCCGCCGGTCTCAAGGTGGCTGATTTGGAGAGCTGGCTCGGCAGCAGGCAGCGTGTTATCCGCTCCATGCCAAACACACCGGCACTCGTCGGCACGGGTGCCGCTGCTTTCTCGCGCGGCAGTTCCGCCACTGCTGACGACTCGGCACTCGCGAAGAAGATCCTCGGGGCCGTGGGCACTGCCGATGAAGTGTCGGAGAAACTGCTGGATGCCGTGACAGGACTCAGTGGCAGCGGGCCGGCTTACATTTACACCGTGATCGAAGCCCTGGCTGATGGCGGCGTGCTCATGGGTCTGCCACGCGCCACAGCGCTGACGCTTGCCGCTCAAACGGTGGCCGGCGCCGCGCGGATGGTTTTAGAGACCGGCAAACATCCCGCGGCTCTGCGTGATGAAGTCACCAGCCCCGGCGGCACCACCATCGCCGGCCTTGAACAGCTTGAAGCGTACGGCCTGCGCAATGCCCTCATTCAAGCCGTGCGCACGGCCACGGAGCGCAGCGTGCAAATGGGCCAGTGAAGCCTTCACGGTGGCAGCAAACGCCATTCGCCTTCATCAATCCCATCCAGCGTGTAATCAGCAAACCGTGAGCGGTGCAGGCCGGTGACATGCCAGCCCTGGCTGGCAAACATGCGGCGCACTTGATGATAGCGGCCTTCCGTGATCGTGAGTGAAGCCGTGAGCGGACTGGTGATCACCAGCTTCGCCGGCAGGCAGGGTTTCGCCTCGTTTCGCAGCATGATTTCTCCACTGGCAAAGGTGTCCACGAGCCCGGGTTCGAGCTCGTGATCCACCGTGACCTCATAGACTTTTTCCACCTCGGCACGTGGTGAGGTGAAGCGATGAACCAGCGGCCCGATGTCGGTAACCAGGATCAGGCCGCTGGTGTCTTTGTCGAGCCGGCCTGCGCTCGTCACGGCAGGATTTCTCATCATCCACCGGTCCGGCAGCAGCTCATAAATCGTCGGCCCCTCTCCATCGGCATGCGTGCAAACATAACCGACGGGTTTGTGCAGGATGGCGAGCAGCCCATCGATTGCCTCGAGCGGCTCTCCATCCAGCGTGACCTGATGCGGATCGACCCGCTGATCGGATCGCGCGGCTACGACACCGGCCACAGAAACCTGGCCGGCTTTCACCACCTCCCTCGCCTCCTGGCGTGAGCAGTAGCCGAGAGAGGAGAGAAGTTGATCGAGACGGCGCATGGACCCGGTTAACCAATCATGGCCTTCAGCTCATCCAGCGCCTGCTTGGTGCGGGCGATTCCTTCCATCTCCGTGTGCTTGTCGCCTTCGTATTCGATGCCGATGTGGCCGCTGTAGCCAGCCTTCACGACGATGTCGATGAGACGCTGGAAATCGAGCGTGATCTCACGGCCTTCACGGCGGTCTTCCGTGTAGAATTTGCCAGCGCCGGTGTCCCAGTCATAAGCCTTGGCGCTCATGCCTTTCTTCACCCATGGCATGAATTCACGCAGGCCCTTGTAGGGGTTGTAAAGCTCGCCCTTGATGCGGTCCGTGTAGAAGTTGCCAAAATCGGGAAGGATGCCCACACGCTTGTGATCGGCGGCCTTCATCACGCCGGTGAGCCAGAGGCCGTTGCTGGAAAGTCCGCCATGATTTTCAACCACGACAAAGAGACCGCGCTTGTCGCCCTCAACACAAAGACGTTGCAGGCCATCGGCAGCGAGTTTCATCTGCTCGTCATAGCTGAGCTTGGCATCGCTCGCCGCATTCACACGAATGCTGTGGCAGCCCAGCGTGGCGGCGGCATCCAGCCACTTGAGATGATTTTCAATGGTCTTCGCGCGCTTCGCTTCATCAGGATCTCCCAGATTGCCCTCGCGATCGCACATGATGAGCAGGCCCTCCACGCCCTCTCCATCCTGACGTTTTTTCATTTCGCCGAGGTAGGCGGCGTCCGTGGCCTTGTCGAAGAACATCTGATTCACATACTCCACGCCTTCGATGCCCAAACCGCGCGCGGTTTTGGCAAAATCAAGATGATCGAGCGGCTCGGCGCCGGCCTTCTTGAACAAACGTTTGTTAAGCGACCATTCGGCCAGTGAGATTTTGAAGGGCTCCTTCTTCCCGGCCGCGCGCGATACTCCGGTGAGGGAGGCGGCAAAGGCGGTGGTCGCAAGCTGGAGAAAGTGACGGCGTGTGGGTGCGGTGGTGGTCATGGATGAGTGGCACACTCTGTCATCGTCTCCACTGTCACTGCAAGCGCCGGCTGCAGGCATTTCTTGCGATCATGCCAGCCTCACCTCTCCGCAAAGTGAGACATGGATGCCCAGTTCGCTCATCGCCGCTGCTTTGATGCGGGCGGCGCGGTGGGCTTGTTTTTCGTTGGGGCAGTAAACAACCTGAATGTGATTCGACTTGTGACGGGCCATCATCTGGTCGCGTGACACGCCTTTCAGCACGGTGTGCATGATGGGCCACTGCGCGGTGGTTTCCTGCCAGCGGCGCTGGGTCTCCTGCACAGGCAGTTTCACCACTTCCGCCACGCCGATGTCGCAGTGCAGCGCGCCGTCCATCACGAAGACGCGGCTCCAGACAATGTGACCCGGCTTGCTGATGCCCTTCAGCGTGCCGCCACCGAGGCGAAAATACATGGCTGGTTGACGCTCGCTGCTGGCACCTTTCCACCCGCCAATGAAATGGGCAGGCGGGGCGGCACCACTGATGAGGAGCACCCACACATAGTCTTTGGCAAACATCGCTCCCCAACGGAGATCATGCAGCGTGTTCTCGGGTGCGAAGCCGAGCTCACGCCAGAGTCGATAGGTGATCAGGCCGTCGAGCCCGGCGCATTCATCGACTTCATTGAAGTGAGGCAGGGCTTCACCTTCAAACAAAACGCGTCGGCCATCGGCGCTGCGCACAGGCGGGCGATCAGCATTGTTGAGCATGCCTTCCACGAGATCACTCGCGGGTGTCAGATCCTTCAGACCCTGCTGATACTGGATGCCGATGGCATCACAGCCAAATTCATCGGCGAGCCGGACGGCGGCGATGTACATCTTACTTTGCAGGAGAACCTGCGGCCCGGTCAGTTCGGTCGATTCATCGCTGCCCAGTTTCATTTGCAGGCCTTTGCGCTTCAGCCAGGCAACGACTTCCGCAGCTTCGTCATCGCCGACCTGTTGCATGGTGGCGTAGAGCGTCGACTGACTGAGGCGTTCCTTGAAGCAGCCGGTGGCGTGCAGAAGCTCGTCGGGAATGATGGCATTGAACATGCCCATGCAGCCTTCATCGAACACGCCAAGAATGGCTTTGTGCCGGCGAAATCTGCGGGCGAACTGACGACCGGTCTGCTCGTCATCGGCAGGCAGTTTCAACAGCCCGAGATCGCGCACGTGGGATTGATCATGCGTGACGGTGCCGGTGCTCAGCCACTCATGCAGACCCGCTTTGAAAAAGCTGTCCGTGAAGGTTTCACTCCAGAGCGTGGAGTAGCGCACCCCTGCTTTGGTGAGGGACGCATTGAGGTTTAACAGGCCGACGAGGCCCGGCCATTGACCGCTCCAGTTCGCCACGGTGAGAATCGGGCCGCGATGGGTGATCAGCCCGGCAAGAACATGATGCGAGTACTGCCACACCGCCTCCGCCACGATCAGCGGTGCGTCGGGATCAATGTCGCGAAAGACCTCGATGCCCTCCCGCTGGCTGGCGATGAAGCCGTGTCTCTTTTTGGGTTCGTAAGGGTGCGCACGCTGAATCGTCCAACCCTCCGCTTTCAGCGCTTTGGCGAGTGCCTCCTCCATGGCCTTCTGGGCGGGCCAGCAGGTTTGATTGGCAGCGAGACGCAGATCGCCACTGGCGACAAGCTGAACGGTTTTGGCGGAGCGATTGGACATGCACACGCATCATGGCCCGGCATGGCCCGAAAACACAAGCTGGCGCCGATGCCCATCCTTGGTGCCTGCTTGACGATCTTTGACCAGCCTATCTGCCCTGCCGCGCCGCAGCCTCACGCAGCTTGTCCTTCTTGCTCTTGCGTCGGCCCTTGATGCCACCCGTGCTTGGGGAGGGCGGCGGAACCAGATCGACTGGCTCGAATCCTTGAATCTGCTCACGCGTGATGGCCAGATGATTGCGCTTCTCGATGAGGCAAAAATGCGCGTGTGATTCAGCCGTGACGAAGCTGACGGCAAGACCGGACTCGCCGGCGCGGCCTGTGCGGCCGATGCGGTGCGTGTAATCCACGGCGGAGCGCGGCAGATCGTAATTCAGCACCACAGGCAGCTGAGCAATGTCCAGCCCACGCCCTGCGAGATCCGTGGCCACGAGCACATGAATGTGCGAGTCCTTGAAGTCCGCCAATGCCTCACTGCGCGCGCCCTGGCTCAGCTCGCCATGGAAGGCCACCGCGCTGATGCCGCCCCGGCGCAGCTTATCAGCGACATGCTCGGCCGTGTATTGTTTGGCCACAAAGACCAGCACCCGCTTCCAGCCCTCCGTCTTGATCAGATGGCGCAGCAGCGGCGTGCGCTGTGCCGTGTCCACCTCGATCGCGCGCTGCTCGATGACCGGCATATCCGCGGGTTCGCTCACGATCTCGACCAGCACCGGCTCGTGCAGCAGCCCCTTGGCCAGTGCCTGAACCGGCTCAGGGAACGTGGCCGAGAATAACAAATTTTGTCTCTTCTTTGGCAGCAGCGCAAGCACGCGCGCCAGTTCGTCCGCAAAGCCCAGATCCAGCAGCCGGTCTGCCTCGTCCAGCACCAGCGAAGCCACATGCGGGAGATGCAGCGCATTTTGATCCACCAGATCCAGCAGCCGGCCCGGCGTCGCGATCACAAAGTCGGCGCCGCCACGCAATGCCATCATCTGCGGGTTGATCGAGACACCGCCAAACGCGCTCACCACCTTGATCCGCTCAGGCAGATGAACCGAGCAGCGCAGCACCGTTTCCGTCACCTGCGCCGCCAGCTCGCGCGTGGGGACAAGGATCAGGGTGTGAACGCGGCGCGGCTTATCAAGCCGGGTCGCGAGCCAGCGCTGCAGCAGTGGCAGCACAAACGCCATCGTCTTCCCCGAGCCCGTCTGCGCCGTGGCAAGCACATCGCCACCCTTCAGCACTGCGGGAATGGCCGCCGCCTGCACAGGCGTGGGAGAAAGATATTGGCTGACGGCGCTCACAAGCGGAGCGGAAAGACCGAGGGATGAAAAGGGCATGGCTCTCCTATAAACCCTATCGCGACTGCATAAAACTTGGAATCTCCCATCACCCCGACACGTTTGAACTTTCCCATGAAATTCGCAGCCCTACTCGCCCTCAGCGCCACGCTCTCCTTTGCCGCCGACCACCCCGACACCACCGGCTGGAAAGACCTCTTCGCCACCGACCTGTCAAACGCCGTCAGTCCCGGCAGCTGGGCCTTCACCCATGGAGAACTCGTCGCCAAAGACCACGACACCCTTTGGACCAGGGACTCGTATGGCGACGTCATCCTCGATCTGGAATTCAAGGTCGCCAAGGAATCCAACAGCGGGGTCTTCCTCCGCTCCGGCGATATCAAGAACGTCCTCTCAGCCCTCGAAATCCAAGTCCACGACAGTGCCGATGGCAGCAAATACGGGATGGTCGCCGCGATTTATGACGCCATGCCGCCCACCAAAAAAATGGCCAAACCCGTCGGCGAGTGGAACCACTTCACCATCACCTGCCAGGGCAGCAAAGTCAGTGTCCTTTTCAATGGCGAACTCGTCATTGATGCCGATCTCAACAACTGGCCCGATGCCAAAAAGAACCCCGATGGCACGCCCAACAAATTCTCCGTCGCCCTCAAAGATTTCGCACGCAGCGGACCCATCGGCTTTCAGGGACTTCATGGGAAAGCGCAGGCTCCGGTGTGGTATCGGAATGTGAAAATCAAGGTGCTGAAATAGGAATGCTCCGCTCCTTCCTCCCGCTCGTCATCGCCACCACCGCCTTCGCCGCGCCCATCGAGCGCCTCTGGCTCACGCATGCGACAAACGATCCCTCCAGGATCGTCATCAACTGGGAAACGGACAAACCTGCCGGTTCCGTGGTCGAGTACGACACGAGCCCTGCACTGACCAGGCGCCTAACCTCGAATGACCAAGTCACCCTGCACCACGTCGAGATTCCGCTCGAGCAGCGTGACGTGCTGTATCACTACCGCGTGCGCAGCGGCGATGACGCATCCGCCATCGCCACCTTCAAAGGTTACCCGGGCAAAGACCTCCGCATCGCCATTGTCGGCGACTGGGGTTATGCGATGGGAAAAGACGTGAGCGCCATCCTCAAAGACGATGTGCATCTGCTGCTCACCGCCGGTGACAACGTGGCCAGCCTGCATGAGAAGGGCAAGGAAGGCACCCAAGCCTTCAGCGCCCTCATCGACGCGAACCGCGACCTCTTTCGCAGCACACCCCTGATGCCCATTCTCGGCAACCATGACCGCGAGATCAGCCCGCGCGGCCCGAAGCCACCGGCACACGCTGTTTATGACATCGAAGCCACGGCCTACCGCGAGTTCTTCGCACTGCCCGGCGACGAATGGAAATGGCATTTCGATCTCCCTGGATTCGACCTGCGCCTCATCGCGCTGGACCTCAATCACATCCAGGATTTCGGCACCACCTGGCAGACGTGCCACGTCTGGCAGACGGATTCACCGCAATTCCAATGGTTCACGGAAACGATGGCCTCCTCAACAAACAGCTTTGTGCTCACGTTGATGAACGAAAAGCAAACGCAGGTCCTGGGTCTAACCAAAGGCGCATGGCATGAATCCTTTCGCAAGGGCAGCGCGCTCATCACTGGTTTCGGTTACTTCGCCGACCGCGCCGAGCTCACCGGCGGCATCCCGTATTTCAACACCTGCCTGAAAGGCGACGGCGATCTCTACAAAGACCCGCAATCCAAATTCCATGCCCGGGAAGACAATTACCTCCTCCTCACCCTCACGGCAGGCGCGCAGACCATGAAGATCCAATTCAAGAACCTCCGCGGCGAGGTGCTGGACACGCGGGAGATCACGAAGAGGGAAACGAAGTAACCGTCCTGCCCGCAGAGGATGAAAGCGGTGCGGAAAACGAAATAACCGGCCTTCTGCGGTTGCTGCCCCTTCCCTGTCACGTCTTCACGTCAGTTGCAGTCCATCCGACAGCGGGAATGGTCAGGGCTGTTTGAAACCCTGGCTGCTCATCTTCGCGTTGCTCCTCACCACCCCCGTGCTCGGTGGTGCGCCGTGGTCATGGCTGAATGGGAAGATCGTGACCATTGAACGGCAGCAGGAACAGCTTCGATCCCAACTTCGCGCGCTTCCTCCGCCGCCCGGTGTGCAGCCGCATGAGCATGCGGGCTTTCACAGCGGTTTCGCTCCGCAGCCGGATTCGATCCGTTGGGTGCAGCTCGATCTCGGAGTGGAACACGCACTTGATGCGGTCGTCGTGGTGCCGGCCATGTTCGGCAGCATGGGAGCCTATGGCTTTCCGCATCGCTTTCGGATTGATGCCTCCAATGATCCCCTCTTTGGCGAGTCCGTCACGGTGCTCGATCACACAGACAGGGATGTCGAAGAATCGTTCGCGCCATGGCATATCCAGACGGGCTCCACAAAGGCGCGCTACGTCCGTTTCACGGCCACCAAACTCGCCCCCCAGCCGCGACTGAAAAAGCGCTTCATCTTCTGCCTCGGCGAATTGCTCGTGTTCAGCGGCGGAATCAACATCGCGCTGCACTCAGAGGTCTTCGCACCAAACTCCGTCGAAACTCTGCCCACCTGGTCGCCCAAACATCTCGTCGACGGGTGCCACGCGCTGGGGCTGCCTGTTCAACCCGACGAGGTGACCAGCAATGGCTGGCACAGCGGCATTTCGAGTTCGGCGGATGCCGCCAAGTGGGTGCAGATGGATCTCGGCTCCATGCACGCCTTGCAGGAGATCCGTCTCATTCCCGCTCATCCCAGGGATTACCCCGACCGCTTCGGTTTTGGCTTTCCTCAACGGTTCAAAATCGAGGCGGATGGCAGGACGATCTTCGACAGCAGCGGTACCGATTTTCTCAATCCGGGTGACACGCCCGTCGCCGTGCCCACGCCGGATCTGCAGGCTCAAACCATCCGCATCACCGCCACGCGACTCTGGGAGCGCAGCGGCGATTTCGTCTTTGCACTCGCCGAACTGCAAGCCTTCGCCGGTGGAAAAAACATCGCTCCCGGCGGCGCCGTCACCAGTTCCGACGACACCATCAGCGCCACATGGCGGCCTGAGTTTCTCGTCGATGGGCGCAGCAGTTCCGGAGCGCTCCTGCAGGAAGAAGCATGGCTCGGTAATCTCTCAAATCGCCGCCAATACACGCAGGACCTCACCGAACTCGATCGCGAGCACGCACTCGCCCTGGCTCTTGCTCAAGCACGCGCCACATGGCTCGGTTGCAGCGCGGCGGTGATGGCCCTCGTGCTTGTTTTTCTCGCGATTCTCCGCACCAAACGCTTTCGCCGCCTGGAAATGGAAACTCTGCGGCAGCGCATTTCGCGCGATCTGCATGATGAGATCGGCAGCCATCTCGGCAGCATTCGCCTCATGTCCGAGCTCGCCCTCCGCGATGGGTCCGACACCGGTTCACTCGAAGAAATCCACCGTCTCGCTGGCGAAGCCGCCGAATCCATGCGCGGCATCATCTGGCTCGTGCGCGAGGGTGATGCGCCCAAACTCACGAGCCTCCTCGAGGCCATGCGTCAAAGCGCCGCCGCCTTGCTCAAAGGCATCGACTGGCATTTGAATGCTCCGGCTTGCCGCGATCCGGACACCGCCTCGCTGGAATTTCACCGGCAGGTCTTCCTCTTTTTTCGCGAAGCCGCGCATAACATCTCCCGCCACGCGCAAGCCACCCGTGTGATGATCACGGCCGCCACGCATGGCAGGCGCTTTCATCTCCAGATTGAGGACAATGGTTGTGGGTTCGACACCGCCGCCGTCGCCGCTGGCAATGGTCTGGCCAATCTTCGTCACCGGGCGGAAGTCCTTGGCGGCACGCTTCACATCTCCAGCGAGCCAGGCAAAGGCACGCGCATCACCCTGGAGGCCGACTGGTCATGAACACGATCTGGATTATCGAAGACCACGTCGCCTTTCGCCGCACGCTTGTTCGTGTGCTGAACACCGAAACCGGACTGCAATGCACCCGTGATTTCGATTCATGTGAGAAAGCACTCGCCGCACTCGCGCATGATGAGGCACCCGGTTTAATCCTGCTCGATGTCGGGCTGCCCGGCATGAGCGGCCTGGATGGCATCCGCCTGCTCAAGGAACGCGCGCCCAAATCGCTTGTCGTCATCCTCACGGTGTTTGAAGACGACGACAAAGTCTTCCAGGCCGTCTGCGCCGGTGCCGCCGGCTATCTGCTGAAGACCAGCAGCGCAACCGACATCACCCAGGCCGTGCGTGATGCACTCGCTGGCGGATCGCCCATGACACCGCGCATCGCCCGCCGGGTGCTCGACATGTTCTCGAAATTTGCGCCGAAGCAGAGTGACTATGGCCTCAGCGACCGCGAAAAGGAAATCCTCCTGCTCATGACCACCGGACTGATCAAGAAGGAGATCGCCGACAAACTCACCCTCAGCATCCATACCGTCGATACGTATCTGCGCCGCATCTATGAAAAGCTTGAGGTCAACACCCGCACCGGCGCCGTGGCCAAGGCCCTCAAAGAAGGGCTCGTGTGAATGTCCCGCGCTCGCGTGGCATGAAACACGGCCATCTCCGCCGTATGAATGATAGCATGCGCCCTTTCTGTCTCATCGCCCTCGCCGCCACGCCCGTCTTCGCCGTCGATTTCGTGCGCGAGGTTCGTCCCATTTTCGAGAAGCACTGCTATGAATGCCACGGCGCAAACAAGCAGAAGAACGACTTCAGGCTGGATATCAAATCCATCGCCATGACCGGCGGTGAAAATCACGCGCCCAACATCATCGCCGGAAAAAGCGCGGCGAGTCCGCTGTTCCGATTCGTGAGCGGCCTGGAAAAGGATGTGGCGATGCCGCCAAAATCCAAACTCAGCAGCTCCGAGATCGGCGTGCTCAAGCGCTGGATTGATGAAGGTGCCGTGTGGCCGGACGGTGTGGATGTCGCGAAGGTCGAGGACCGGCTTGATTGGTGGAGTTTCAAACCCTTGAAAGCGGTTTCGGCTTTAACCGGAAAGCCCCGGCCGGTTTCCATCGACACCTTCACCCGCGCAAAGCTGGATGAAAAAAGTTTATCACCAGCTCCCGCCGCCGACGCGAACACGCTGATCCGCCGCATTTTTTTCGATCTCACCGGCCTGCCGCCGACACCGGAGGAAATGGTGAAGTATGCCGCGCTGCCTTATGAGAAACTGGTGGACGATCTGCTGGCCTCACCGCGTTACGGCGAGCGCTGGGCACGGCACTGGCTCGATCTCGTGCACTACGGTGAAACGCATGGTTACGACAAGGACAAGCCGCGCAACAACGCCTGGCCCTACCGCGATTATGTGATCCGCGCATTCAACAACGACAAACCCTATGCGCGCTTCATCGAAGAACAAATCGCCGGTGATGTGCTCTATCCAGGCACCACGGACGGCATCACCGCGCTCGGCTTCATTTCCGCAGGGCCTTGGGATTACATCGGACACGCGGAGGTGCCGGAGACGAAGCTCGATGGCAAGATCGCGCGGCATCTGGATCGCGATGACATGGTGCAAAACACCATCGGCACTTTTTGTTCGCTCACCGTTCAGTGCGCGCAGTGCCACTACCACAAGTTTGATCCGATCTCGCAGGAGGACTACTACTCGCTGCAGGCGGTGTTCGCGGCGGTTGACCGCACAGACGTGAACTACTACCCGGACGATGCCTCCATGCAGCGCTTCGCCGGCTTGGACAAACAGCGCAAAGAAGTTGCGACCAGCATCGCCGCGCTGGAAGAACCGCTCAAAAACAAAGCGGGAGCCGCCTACGCCGCCCTGAGCAAACGCATCGACGGAGCCGCGGACAAGGCCTCAGGCACCAATCCAAACGCCAAGCCTGACTTCGGTTACCACAGCAGCATTTCGGACAAACAGGACGCGGTAAAATGGGTGCAGGTCGATCTTGGCCGCACGGTTGAGATCGAGCGGGTCGTGCTCAAGCCATGCTACGATGACTTCGGCAAGATCGGTGGCGGCTTCGGCTTCCCGGTGCGATTCAAACTCGAAGCCAGTGACGATCCTGAATTCAAAACCGGCGTCACACTCATCTGGCGCAAGCATGACGCGACGTTCATGAATGATTTCAAGAATCCGGGCCTGACGCCCTTTGAAACCAACACCGCCGGCGATGACGGCGTGAAAGGCCGTTATGTCCGCGTCACGGCTGTCAAACTCGCACCGCGCAAAGACGACTACATCCTCGCACTCGCCGAGATGCAGGTCTTTGATGACAAGAAGGGTAAGAACCTGGCTGAAGGCCGCCCTGTCACCGCGCTGGACAGCATCGAAGCCGCACCGCGCTGGCGAAAGGCCAATCTCACCGACGGCATCGCCCCTGAAGCACGCACTCTGGAGGACAAACAAAAGCTCATCCGCGAACGCGACGCCCTGATGCTCGCAAACGCTGATCAAGCCACGCGCGCCAAGCTCAACGCCGCACGCAAACAGCGGTCTGCCATCGACGATGAAATCGCCAGGCTCCCCGCGCCCGGAAAAGTCTATGCGGGAGCCATCCACACCGGCAGTGGCGCCTTCAAAGGCACCGGCAATGAAGGCGGCAAGCCACGCACCATCCAGGTGCTCAAACGTGGAGACATCAAGCAGCCCGCCAAAGAAGTCGGTCCGGACAGCATCGCCGCACTAAGCCAATGGTTTCATGTGCCGTTTAAAGTCGCCGGTGATCATGAATCCGCCCGCCGCGCGGCTTTGGCCCAATGGATCACCGACAAAAACAATGCGCTCACCTGGCGCAGCATCGTCAATCGCGTCTGGCAGCATCACTTTGGCCGCGGCCTGGTCGATACCGCGAACGACTTCGGCCGCATGGGCGGCCAGCCAAGTCATCCGGAGCTTCTCGACTGGCTGGCGATCACTTTCCGCGATGACATGAGCGGCAGTTTGAAAAAGCTGCACAAGCTCATCGTGATGAGTGGAACCTACAAACAGCGGAGTGATGGAATCTCAGCGTCCGATGCCAACAACGTCTTCCTGTCGCATCAAAACCGCCGCAAGCTCGATGCCGAATCCATTCGCGACAGCATCCTCACAGTCAGCGGCAAGCTCGACCTCACCATGGGCGGACCGAGCTTTCAGGACTTCATCATCGAGAAGCCGCAGCACAGTCCGCATTATGAATACGCGCTGCACGATCCTGAAGACCCGAAGAGCCACCGCCGCAGCATCTACCGCTTCATTGTCCGCAGCCAGCAGCAGCCATTCATGACCATCCTGGACTGCGCCGATCCATCCATGCGCGTGGACAAGCGCAACGAATCCCTCAGCCCTCTCCAGGCCCTCACCATGATGAACAACGGGCTCACCGTCGCCATGGCAAAACATTTTGCGGCGCGTGTGTCGAAGGAATCTCAAGGTCTCGAAGCACAAACGAGGCGTGCCTTCACTCTCGCCCTCGCGCGCGATCCAAAGCCCGGTGAACTTGCTCCGCTCATCGACTATGCCAAACGCGAAGGCCTGGAGAACACCTGCCGCGTGATCCTGAATCTGAACGAATTCATCTTTGTCGATTGAAACAATGCATTGCCGGAAACGGAGCGGTGCTCATACTCAAATCCCACTTCCATGAACACCCAACACCCCGCTGAACGCATTCTACTTGGCCCCGGCCCCAGTCCTGTCCCCGCACGAGTGCTGCGTGCACTCGGCGCACCGACGCTCGGGCATCTTGATCCGCAGTATGTCGCCATCATGGACGAGGTCTGCGAGATGCTGAGGCAGGTGTTTCAGACAAAGAATGCACTCACCTTCCCTGTCAGCGGCACGGGCATGGCCGGGATGGAATGCATCGCTGTGAATCTCATTGAGCCGGGAGATGAAGTGATCGTCTGCGTGAACGGCGTCTTCGGCGGCCGCATGAAGGATGTCATGGAGCGCTGCGGCGCCACGGTGCATGCCGTCGAGGCCGCGTGGGGTGATGTCATTTCCCCTGATCAAATCGCCGCCGCGCTTGAGCAGCATCCAAAAACCAAACTCGTCGGCATCGTGCATGCGGAAACCAGCACGGGTGCGCTGCAACCTCTCGAAGGTCTGGCCGACCTCGTCCACGGCAAAGGCGCGCTGCTCGTCGTTGATGCCGTCACCAGCCTCGGCGGTCATGAATTGAAAGTCGATGAATGGGGCATCGACGCCATCTACAGCGGTACCCAGAAGTGCCTGAGTTGCCCGCCCGGCCTCGCGCCTGTCAGCTTTGGTGATCGTGCGCTCGCCGTCATGGATGCGCGCAAGACGAAAGTGCAGTCTTGGTATCTCGATGTCTCCATGCTGCGCAAATACTACCTCGGCGGCGGTGGTGGCCGCGTGTATCACCACACCGCGCCGATCAACATGACCTACGCATTGCGCGAAGCTCTCGCCATCGTGCTAGAAGAGGGTCTTGAGGCCCGCATCGCTCGGCACGCGCTGATGCATCAGCGTTTGCGCGCCGGACTTGAAGCCATGGGCATCAGCTATGTGCCGAAGCATTCGCTGCACTCGCTCAACTGCATCCACATTCCCGCCGGAGCTGATGACGCAGGCACGCGCAAGCGTTTGCTCGAAGAATACGGCATCGAAATCGGTGCCGGCCTCGGCGTCATGGCCGGCAAAGCCTGGCGCATCGGCCTCATGGGCCATGGATCGACCGTGCGGAATGTCGATCTCGTGCTCACGGCGCTGAAGAACGTGCTGAAGTAATCCATCCCTGCTCCTCTGCCTCTCCGCCCCTCTGCGACAAAACGAACGTTGGGTGGCTCCGGTTTGCCGCAGAGTAGCAGAGGGGCAAAGGCGCAGAGTTTTTATCAGACCATGCCACTCGCACGCCTCGCCCAAATCCTCCCATCGGACCGCATCCTCATGCGCCCGGTGGAACTGGCGGCCTACGAAAGCGATGGCCTAACTGCCTTTCGTACAAAACCGCTCGCGGTTGTCGTGCCGGAGACGGCGGCGGAAGTCATCGCCATTGTGCGGCTTTGCCACGAATTGAAGCTCCCGTTTGTGGCACGCGGCAGCGGCACGAGCCTCTCCGGTGGCTCGCTGCCGATCGCGGAAGGCATCGTCATTGCGCTGAATCGTCTCAATCGCATTCTGAAGCTCGATCCGCTGCAGCGCATCGCCATCGTGGAGCCTGGCGTGATCAACACGCAGGTCACCACGGAAGCGGCCCCGTTCGGCCTGCACTACGCACCTGATCCATCGTCGCAAAGCGTCTGCACCATCGGCGGAAACGTGGCTTTCAACTCCGGCGGCGCACACTGTTTGAAATACGGCATGACCTCCAATCACGTGCTCGGCATCAAGGCTGTGCTTGCCACCGGAGAGGTCGTCGAATGGGGCGATGGCAGCCGTGAACGCAATGGACCTGACTGGTGCGGCCTGTTCACGGGCAATGAAGGTCTCTTCGGCATTGCCCTCGAGATCACGCTCCAGCTTTTGCCAAAAGCGGAATGCTTCCACACGGTGCTGGCCGGCTATCGCACGCTCGAACAAGCCGGTGATGCCGTCTCCGCGGTGATCGCCAGCGGCCTGCTGCCCGGAGCCATCGAGATCATGGACGCGCTGGCTCTTGAGGCTGCGGTGGCCGCTGTGCATGCCGAATATCCGCCCGGATGCGAGGCCGTGCTCATCGTCGAACTCGAAGGCCCGCGCGAAGTCGTCGCCATCGAACGTGAACGTCTCGATGCCATCCTCGCCGCCAGCCAGCCTGTCGAAATGCGGCCTGCGCGTGATGCCGGGGAGCGCATGGCCATTTGGAAAGGCCGGAAAAGCGCCTTCAGCGCCGTGGGCCGGCTCTCGCCGGACTTTATCGTGCAGGACGGCGTCGTGCCGCGTCGCAAACTGGGAGAGGCGCTGCGCCGCATCGCTGAAATGTCGCATGAGGCCAACATCCGCGTGGCGAATGTCTTCCATGCCGGTGATGGCAATCTGCATCCGCTCATCCTGTTTGATGGCCGTGAAGAAGGTGCGCTGCATCGAGCAGAATCGCTCGCGGGCCGCATCCTGAAAATGTGCATCGAAATGGGTGGCTCCATCACCGGCGAGCATGGCATCGGCGTCGAGAAACGTGACTTTCTTGGCGACATGTTCACGGACGATGAGATCGACTGCATGCAGCGCCTGCGCGCCGCCTTTGATCCGCTCGGCATTGCCAACCCGGGCAAGATGTTTCCCGGCAAAGAAGCGCCCGCTTTGTCCCATGTTGGTCTGCATCCGCTGGAGAAGGCCGGCATCATCTCACGCGAATGATCCTGCCCGCCACACTCGCCGAACTCCGCGACGCGGTGCTCTCCGCACCGCGAGTCATCGCCGTGGGCGCCGAAACGAAGCCCCGTCTGTCCGCTGTCGATGCGGTTAAAATTTCCACGCGGCAACTGCGGGGCATCATCGAGTATGATCCGGGCGAGTTCACATTCACGGCGCTGGCGGGAACGCCTGTGAGCGAAATCATCGCCGCACTCGCCGAGCGCGCGCAGTATCTGCCTTTCGATCCGATGCTCGTCGAGGCTGGCAGCACCATCGGCGGCGTGGTGGCCAGCGGTCTCAGCGGTCCGGGCCGCTTCCGCTATGGTGGTGTGCGGGATTTCATTCTCGGCGTTCGCTTTGTCGATGGCCCGGGCCGCTTGCTGAGACTCGGCGGCAAGGTGGTGAAGAACGCGGCGGGTTTTGATGTGCCCAAGTTTTTGGTCGGCAGTCTTGGAAGATTCGGCGTGATTGGCGAAGTGACCTTCAAAGTGTTTCCGCGTCGCGAATCGACGCTGACACTCCAGATGCCCTTCGATGCCGGAACGATGGCCCGCATCGCCAATTCACGTTTCGAGGCCGATGCGCTGGATGTTTTGCCCGGTGGTGAAACGCTTCTCGTACGCCTCGCCGGGCCTGGAAAAGCCCTTGAAGTGCTCGCGAAGGAAATCGGCGGCGACAGCATTGCCAACACGATTTGGGACGAGGTTCGCGAAACCCATTGGAAATTCAAAACCGGCCTCACGCCGGATCAAATCTCCGGTTTCAAAGCCGCGCATGTGAGCTGCGCTGGTAACGTGGCTTTTTCAAACACGCTTCCTCCTCACGGCATGACCCTGCGCGGCGATTCACCCCTCTGGATCGGCACTCGTCCGCGTTACGCCATTGAGAGTGCGGTGAAGCAGGCGCTCGATCCGCAACATCGTTTTCCCACACTCGACGACTGATGCTCCACTCCATTCCAACTGACCAATTCGGCCCGCTGGGCGAACCGATGGCGAAAGCGGTGTCGGCCTGTGTGCATTGCGGCTTCTGCCTCGCCGCATGCCCGACGTATCGAGAACTCGGTCAGGAAATGGACACACCGCGTGGCCGCATCGTTCTCATGAAAGAGGTTCTCGAAGGCACGATGAGCTTTGAGGACGCGCAGCCTCATGTGGATCGTTGTCTCGGTTGCCTCGCGTGCGAGCCTGCCTGTCCGAGCGGCGTGCCGTATCGCGATTTGATCAGCCCGTTTCGCGCTGTGGCAGCCTCGAAGATGAAACGTGGGCTGTTGGAAAGGCTGCGGCGTTTTCTGGCAGCGCAGACGGTGCCTTATCCAAAGCGGTTTCGTGTGGCGGCACGGATGGCACGGATCGGAAGAATGGTTCCGATGCCAAAGGCCTGGCGGGCGATGCTGGAACTGATGCCTGACACGATTCCACCCGCTCAGTCATGGACTGAGGTGAATCCCGCCATCGGTGCCAAGCGCGCCCGTGTGACCTTGCTGACGGGCTGTGCACAGCAGGTGCTCGATCCTGACATCAACACGGCCACCATCGAGGTGCTCACCCGGAATGGCATCGAGGTTGTCGTTCCGCGCCTGCAAGGTTGCTGCGGTGGTTTGGCTTGGCACACGGGTGATCTCGCTGCAGCGCAGCGTTTTGCCCGGCAGAATCTGGAGGCCTTTCCCGACGATGTGGACGCCATCCTCACGAACGCCGCCGGCTGTGGCTCGGCGATGCATGAATATCACCTCGTGCTGCGCGGTACGCCGGATGAGGCACGGGCGGAAGCCTTCCGGCATCACGTGATGGATGTGAGTGTCTTTTTGATGAAACTCGGTCTGCGGGAGCCGCTGCGGGAGACCCAACTCAAAGCCGCCTATCACGATGCCTGCCACCTCTCGAATGCCCAAAACGTCAGCCGTCAGCCGCGCGACCTGTTGAAAGCCATTCCAGGGCTGCAACTGCTCGAGATCACCGATTCGCATCTCTGCTGCGGCAGCGCAGGCAGCTACAACATGGACCAGCCCGCGATCGCCTCATCACTGGGCACGCAAAAAGCCAGGAACATTCTCGCCACAGGCGCGGAGATCGTCGTGACCGGAAACATCGGCTGCATGACTCAGGTGGCGATGCATCTGAAGAAACTCGGATCACCGATTCGAGTGAGGCACACGATGCAAGTCTTGCGCGATGCCCATCAACCGAAATAGCATACCGGGAATGATGAAACTCCTTCAGGCCGCTTGGAAACAAATACATAGACTGTGCATCCTGCTGATGCGTGGTTTTGGCGGCCTCCTGATGGTGTTAGCGATGTACAATCTGCTGCGAATCGTTGTTCATGCCCTGTTGGGAGGGCCCGTGGTTTTAGGGCGCATGCAATTCGGTCTCCCTGAGTTGGTCATTGGTTCCGCCCATCTCACCGGCAACACTTGGTGGAGCATGTTGATCCTGATCTTGATTAACCTGTTCTTCCTCGCCTGGGGATGGGATTTGAAGAATATCGGCAGGCCAAATCGACCCATCTCGCCAGGTGGAAGAGCGCATCGCGCTCTGGCAGCGACACGTATCAAACTGCTTTTTAACACCTTACTGCGCCGGCCCAACCGCTGATCTTCATCCACCCATTCATGACCTGGTCCCAAAACTACGATCCGCTCGGCAATCTGATTCTCTCCTCACTCGTGGCAGCGGTGCCGGTGGTGACGTTATTGGGGCTGCTGGCATTCTGGCATGTGCGGGCACAAATCGCCGCTGCTGCTGGACTCACCGCCGCGCTTTTGATTGCTGTGTTTGTGTATCACATGCCCGCGGCGATGGCGGGCATGGCGGCGGTGAATGGAGCGGTGTTTGGGCTGTTTCCCATCGGCTGGATTGTGCTGAACGCGATGTTTGTTTACAACCTGAGCGTGGAGACGGGCCAGTTCGCCGTGCTGCAGCGGCAGATTGCGAATGTTTCAAGCGACCGTCGCATTCAGGCCTTGCTAATCGCGTTCGCATTTGGTGCGTTCATTGAAGGCGCAGCAGGTTTTGGTGCTCCGGTGGCGATCACGGGTGCACTCATGATCGGTCTTGGTTTCAAACCGCTGGAGGCGGCGAAGCTGGCTCTGATTGGAAACACCGCGCCGGTGGCGTTTGGATCGCTGGGCACCCCACTGACAACCCTTGCGGACATCACGGGCCTGGATCTGCTTTCACTCAGCGCGATGGTTGGCAGGCAGTTGCCGTTGTTCTCACTCATCGTGCCGTTCTGGCTGGTGGCAGCCCAGGTTGGCTTGCGTGGGATGCTCGGCGTGTGGCCGGCGTGTTTCGTCACTGGAGCCAGTTTTGGCTTCATGCAGTTGGTGATGAGCAACTATCATGGACCCTGGCTGGTGGACATCGTGAGCGCCGTGGTGTCGATGGCGGCGCTCGTGCTGTTCATGAAAGTGTGGACGCCAAAGGAGGCAGGCGAAAAACCGGCGGTGGCAGAAGTGCGCGGTGCATCCCCGTGGAAGGCGTGGCTGCCGTGGGTGTTTTTGACGGCCTTCGTTTTCTGCTGGGGCATGCCGGCGGTGAAATCGGGTTTGAACGCTGTCTTCAATCAAGAAATCGAGGTGCCCATGCTGCACAAACTGGTGGAACGCGTGCCGCCGGTGGTTGTTCATCCGGAACTGGAGAAAGCGGTGTTCAAATTCAATGCTCTATCGGCTACCGGCACCGCTGCGATGCTCGCAGGTATGGTGGCCGGATTGTGTCTCGGCCTCTCGCCGAAGCGCCTGCTCATCTTGTATGGCATCACGGTTTGGAAGTTGCGCGTGTCACTGCTGACCATCGCTCTCATGCTCGCACTGGGTTATGTGACGCGCTACAGCGGCACAGACACGACGATGGGCCTCATGATGGCCGGGACGGGTGTGTTGTTTCCATTTTTCTCGCCGGTCATCGGCTGGCTCGGCGTGGCACTTACCGGCAGCGACACCTCTTCGAACGTGCTCTTTGGCAACCTGCAGCAAGTCACGGCTAACCAACTGCATCTCTCACCCATTCAAATGGCCGCCGCAAACAGCTCCGGCGGGGTGATGGGCAAGATGATCGATGCGCAAAGCATCGTCGTCGCCAGCGTGGCGACCGGTGGTCATGCTGACAGCCCCGATGCCGGCACGGTGCTGCGCAGCGTCTTCTGGCATAGCGTGGCGCTGGCGCTGCTGATGGGATTGCTGGTGATGGCACAGGCCTACTGGATGCCGTGGATGATCGTGAAGTGATCCGCGATTGCGTGACAAAGGGTGACTCGCCAGCAGCGTATTGATCGTCCACACTTCTCAATGCTCACCCGCCGCCAGTTACTTCAGACAGCCGGACAAGGTTTCGGCTCTCTCGCCTTTGCCTCGCTGGAAGCGGCAGAGACTTCGCACCGCTCGCAAGTCATCGTCCCAAAGGCGAAACGCGTGATTCAACTCTTCATGGGCGGTGCGGCATCGCACATCGACCTCTTCGACTACAAGCCGGCTCTCATCAAACACCACGGTGAAGAGTCGAATTTCGGTGAAGCCGTGGAGGCCTTTCAAAATGGACTCGGGCCCTGGAAGAAACCCGTGTGGGACTTCAAGCCTTATGGTCAGTGTGGAAGAATGCTGAGCGAAGCCGTGGCACCACTCGGCGCTTGTGCCGATGACATGGCCTTTGTGCATAACATGATCGGAAAGACAGGCGTGCATTCACAAGCCACCCTGCTCCAGGCCACCGGCTTCAATCTGCCCGGTTTTCCAGGCTTTGGTTGCTGGGTAAGCTACGGCCTGGGGTCATTGAGTGACAATTTACCGGCCTTCGTCGTGCTGCCCGATCACCGCGGCTTTGCATCCAACGGGCCGAAAAACTGGGACTCGGCTTTTTTACCGTCAGAGAATGCAGGGACGATCATCTATCCGGGCGCAGAGACACCCATCACGGATTTGTTTCCACACAAGGCCGGGCGCTACATCTCGAAAAAATCCGATCGTGAAAGTTTTGAACTGCTTGAGCAATTGAACCGCCAGCACATGCAGCAGCGCGCGGAAGACAGCCGCCTCGACTCACGCATCAAGAGCTACGAACTCGCCGCCAAGATGCAGCTCGCCGCACCTGAAGCCCTGGACATCAGCAAGGAGTCCGACGCGATGAAAGCGATGTATGGCATTCAGGAACACCGCAAAGTCTGGCCCACGGAGATCAATCCCGAGGAGGAAGCCGACTACATGGGACGCAAGTGTCTTGCCGCGCGCCGGCTGCTGGAGCGCGGCGTGCGTTTCGTCCAGATCTGGAGTGGCAACGACAACGGCTTTCCACGCCGCAACTGGGACAGTCACGAAGATGTCGAGCGCGACCACGGCCCGCTGGCATGGGGCATGGCCAAGGCCGTCAGCGCCTTGATTCTTGATTTGAAACAGCGCGGCCTGCTTGATGACACCATCATCTTGTGGACCACGGAGTTTGGCCGGATGCCCAGCACGCAGGGCGGCAGGGGTCGTGACCACAATCCCTACGTCTTCACCAACTGGCTCTGTGGCGGTGGCATCAAGGGCGGTGTGGTCGCGGGCGAGAGTGATCAATGGGGCTACAAACCGCTCGACCGCGCCAATCCAACAACCTGCTACGACATTCATGCCACGATGATGCACCTGCTCGGCATCGATCACACCAGACTCACGATGCGGCACAACGGCATCGACCGCCGTCTGACGGATGTGCACGGGCGCGTGATCAAGGACCTGCTTGCCTAACCAACTTGTGCGCGCTGACGCAGCCAGTGATCAGCGATGATCAGATGCACCATCGCCTCGACCATGGGTACTGCGCGAGGCAGCACACAGGCATCGTGACGGCCCCGGGCTGAGAGGGTGGTGTCCTCGCCGGTGTTGGTGACCGTCTTTTGCTCGCGCAAAACCGTCGCGGTCGGTTTGAAGGCGACGCGGAAGACAATCTCTTCGCCATTGCTGATCCCGCCCTGAATTCCACCGCTGCGATTGCTGCGGGTGCGGACCTTTTTGCCATCCATGAAGAACTCGTCGTTATGCTCCAGGCCTGTCATGTGAGTTCCTGCAAAGCCGCTGCCAATTTCGAAGCCTTTCGTTGCGGGCAAACTCATCATGGCTTTGGCAAGATCGGCTTCCAGCTTGTCAAAGACGGGTTCACCGAGACCGGGTGGCACACCACGCACCACACACTCGATGACACCACCAACACTGTTTCCCTCGCTGCGCACCTGTTCAATGAGTGCAATCATGGGCTCAACAGCCTTTGGATCACAGGTTCGAACGATGTTGGATTCAATAGCTTCTGCGGTGAGATCAGCACCGGCGGGCACCACGGCCTCGATGTCCTTGATGGTCTTGACGTAAGCAAGGCATTCGTAGCCATTTAAACTCTGCTGGAGCACTTTTCGGGCGATGGCCCCTGCCGCGACACGCCCGATGGTTTCACGCGCGCTGGAGCGGCCTCCTCCCGAAATCGCGCGGATGCCGTATTTCGCATCATAGGTGTAATCGGCATGACTTGGCCGATAGGCCTGGGCCATCTCGGTGTAGGCCGAAGGACGCTGATCTGTGTTGCGGACAAAAATACCTATGGGCGTGCCAAGTGTCCGGCCATCAAGCACCCCGGAAAGAATCTCCGCTTTGTCGTCTTCCTTGCGTGGCGTCACGATCTTGCTCTGTCCAGGGCGGCGGCGATCTAGCTCATGCTGAATGTCCTCGACAGTCAAAGGAACAAGCGGCGGGCATCCATCAATCACGACTCCAACGCCTGGGCCATGGGATTCGCCCCAGGTGCTAATGCGGAAGAGTGTGCCGAGGCTGCTGGACATAAGGAGTATATGATGGAGGGCGTCTGCCGATGTGCAAACGTTCAGAGCTTTTGCATGGTTGTTACGCTTTCACACAGTCTCTATGATTGGAGAATGATTCGAGCAGGAATCCTCCTTAACCGTATAGGCTGGGCATAACTGCAATAAGGCTGTTCCTTGCACCAACTGAGCCTGTTCCACGTCGTTCGGGCCGTGGATAAAATTGGGCACAGCTTGTGAGGTGTCATCAACAAGTCGCAGTTTTGAAGGTTCTTCGCAGAGCTGAGTGACTTGTTGGTTCGTTTGCTCACAATGAATTCAGGAAACTTCACTGGCGGATTGATCGGGTTTGGAGCTTTCCAGGATCAAAGGAAGATGCTCGGAGGCAAGGGCACTGCGTGCCGCGTCAACTTCCGCTTCCTTTTTGCTGCGTCCCAGCCCGCGACCAAGTTCTTTCCCGCACCAGGTCACCATGGCGTAAAAAGACTTGGCATGATCGGGTCCGCTTTCCTCGAGAATCTGATACGACGGCGATTGTGGACTGATGGCCTGCAAATGTTCCTGAAGCTGACCCTTGGGATTTTCCTCCACCGGACTGGTTCCGAGACCTTTGATCTGCTCCATGAAAAGGCAGCGCACCATGCGCCGGGCAGCGTCCATGCCGCCATCCAGAAAAACAGCGCCGGCAACAGCTTCCAGTGCATCGGCCAGGGTGGAATCACGCTCACGACCGCCGCTGCTTTCTTCACCGCGCGCCATGAGGAGGAAGCCGCCGAGACGGATTTGTTTGGCAATGACAGCGAGCGCCTTTGTGGAAACAAGTTGGGAGCGCACTTTGGTCAGCATGCCTTCATCAGCCTGGGTGAACTGAAGATAAAGTATCTCCGAGAGAACAAGTTGAAGGACCGCATCGCCAAGAAACTCCAGCCGCTGATTATCAGGCTGAGTGCGCTGCATCTCATAACCAAGACTGGGATGGGTCAGTGCCTGCTTGAGCAATGAGCGATCAGCAAAGGTGTGTCCGAGGACAGATTCGAGGAGTTCCATGAGCGCGTTATTGTGAAGTCACTCCTTCATTGCGCAACCAATGCGGTGCCTTGATGACCTGCATTTGAGGAAGTGGGGTGATCGACGGGGCTCGAACCCGCAACAACCAGAATCACAATCTGGGGCTCTACCATTGAGCTACGACCACCAACTTGAGGGGCCGACAGTAATGCACCTCATCGGGTCTGCCAGCGCTTTTTTCATCACTCCTCAGAGCCCGCTTGGCGGTCCCCACTTTGAAAATTGCGGTTGTCAATGCACCAGGTCACTAGCATTCTGCGACCGACATGGCATCCCCAAACTATAAAGGTAACAATCCCCGCCCAGGTCCACATCGCGGACCCTCTGGACCACCACGTCCAGCAACCGGCGGCCCGCCACGACCGGCGACTGGCGCAACTGGCTCAAGCACTGGCGGCCCGCCGCGACCTTATACAAGTACTGGGGGTCCGCCACGACCATACACAAGCGGTCCACCACGTCCAGCCGGTGCGGCTGGTCCAGCTACCGGGACCGGAGCAACAGGAGCCGCAGGCGGAACAGGCAATGCCCCAAGGCCTTACAACGGTCCTTCCCGCCCAGGTGGCAGTTTTGGCAATGGCAAAGGTCGCGGCGGCAGTCGTGGTCGTGGACGCGGTTACTCGGCACCACCGCGCCGCCCGGAACCTGTTGAAGACGATACCAAGCAGAAAGAGGAGGCCATCGAACTTGAAGGCACCATCTCTGCCGTGCTTGCCGGCACCATGTTCCGCGTGAAGCTGAAGAACGAGCACGAAGTGCTGGCCCATATCTCGGGAAAGATGCGCAAAAAATTCATTCGTCTCGTCATCGGAGACAACGTGAAGATCGAGATGTCACCCTACGACATGGACAAGGCGCGAATCGTCTACCGGCTCTGATTTGACGCGATGGCTCGGGACATCGTTTACTTCGATTTGGAAACCCGCCGAACCGCGAATGACGTGGGCGGTTGGGGAAACAAGCACCAGATGGGCATCTCCGTCGCGGTGACCTACAGCACCAAGCTGGGCGAGTACCGCATTTACGAGGAAGACGAAACCAACGAGTTGATCAATCAGCTCGTGCGCGCTGATCTGGTGGTGGGTTTTAACCACATCAGCTTCGACTACGAAGTGGTCATGGGGCACACGATCTTCGATTTCCGTGATCAGGTTCGAAGCCTGGATCTGCTGGTGGAGCTTGAAAAAAAACTCGGGCATCGGCTCAAACTTGAGTCCGTGGCCGCGGCAAGTCTTGGCACAGGTAAAACGGCTGATGGACTGGAAGCCATCCGTTGGTGGCAGCAGGGCAAGATGGCGGAGATCGCCGAGTACTGCGCCTTCGACGTGAAGGTGACCAAGTGTGTCCACGAGTATGGCGCCAAGCATGGCCACGTGAAATATCACGACCGCAATGGCCGCGAGCAAAGTGTGGCCGTGGAGTGGTCGATTGATTGAAGCGCTGCCCGCGGGATCGCGGTTGTTCTCCGCCAGATTCGTCCAAACGCTGCCATCTCTTCTATCCTCGGTGAATCTTGTTTCAGGAGAATCGCACCTCGCAACCGCGCTTTGATTTGGCTCCGCTCCGTTACTCATGAGCCGACTTCATGATCCGATATTCGCACGCTACTCTGCATTTTTGTTGCCCCAGTACGGCATAGGCGGCTAAAACCTGATCATGAAATTTAAAGCCCGTGATATTCCAACAAAACCGTGGGCTACAATGCTGCTGACAAACCTCACGATCTGTGGATGATCTTCAGAGTTCGGCCAACACAAATGGGATTTGTACTCCATAGACTCCCTCACGAGAATCTGAGAAGGCTTCCATCATGCCTCGGTGATGCATATGGGGTAGCTTCCATTGACGAACATCGACACCCAGAAGGCAATGAGAGGCGGCTTCGGTATAGAGTCACATCTGGGAGAGGAAGCATTACGGTTGCTCAGTGGCCAGCTGAGGAATTTGACGATAAGTCGAAGGCGATTGTATTCATCACACAAGATCACCCCATGAATCCGTTCAAGTGGCGGGCAGATTTCCAGACCTACAATGCGTTCCTCAAGGACATGAAAGCACACGGCCTTGAGGAGATCCCTGTCGAAGGAAACGAAACGACAGATCAACACAACTCCTGAAATGACCATCAAGCAATCCACTCGCCAATACGGGCAGAAACATTAAAGGGTGTATTGCTGCGAGGAACGAGCCAGCAAATGCCCCTCGAGTTATACGCTGACTTGCCGCGATGAGCGGCAGCTGTTTGAGGCGAAGCCAATCCGCAGAGCTGGTGCAGCAGGTCACCCCGGCTTTGGCTGAAAGGCACGCTGATGCGCTTGATGTTAGGCCTTAGATGCTCGTTTCGCTTTGAAGCAATGGCGGCTGAACCCAGCGCGTTGGTTGACGTTATTTTCGGCGCAGGGTCACAAACAGCGCGGCATGATCGCTGCCGGTGAGTCGCCAGATTTTCCTGGCCTCAAGGACCTCCCAGTCTGCGCCGACCCACACCTGGTCCAGGCTCAACAGCGGCAGGCCGCAGGGCCAGGTCTCTTTAAAACCTGAGCCAGCGACTTCAAACGACTCGACAAAATCCCTGCGAATGCCGGCGAGGTGCACGGATTCGAGCGGCGTATTGAAGTCACCCACCAGCATGGCATCACGCCGGCCCTGGGTGTGGTTGAGAGCCTCCTGCAATTGCTGGCGGCGTGAGTGAAACAAGTGCGGATACACGTCCGCCACCACGACGGGAAAGGCTGATCCATGAGCCTTGACCTCAAATCGCGCAAAAGCGCCGATGCTTTCGAGCTTGCCCCTTTCCCGATAGCGCGAGGGCATTTGGGAGAACCAGAGAATGCCGCGCGGCATCCATGCGACCTCATAGCCGGGCAGCGCGGACCTGTATCTTTCGATCAGCGTGCCTGCCGTGCTGCCCGGCTCGACAAAGGCCGCCAGCTGCGGTTTCAGCTCCCGCATGAGATCCACCATTTCCTGATCCAGTCCGGAAGGCCGGCCGAGATTCCAGAAGAGAAACGTCACCGCACTGTTGGTTGGGCCGGGCACCTTCCCTGCCACCTTGGGCTGAGGCGTGCACCATGATGATGACACCCACCACAGGGTGATCATGAGCGTGCTGACTGCGGCCAGCACTCTCAGCCGGCGTGTGGTGCGGGGCCATGCAGCAAGCATCAGGCTCAGTGCGATCAGGCACGGCTTGGGCAGGCCGTAGAATGCCAGTGCCCAGCGGATGTCATGATCCTTGAGCCACAGTTGCAGGATCAGGCCAGCGCCCAGAATCAGCCACCCGAAAACGTGCAGCACGCGCATGGCATTAGCGCACAGGTGTCAGCACGACCTTTTGCACATCAAGCACCGCCGCCTTGAGTTTGTTCACCGGATCGATCACTAACCGCTGTGTGCCCGCCGCTTTGATTTCGATCTCGCCAGCCAGCACGTCCTGCCACTTTTGAAAGCCGCCGGTGTCCTGGGTGGCGAACTTCAGGGCTTGACCATTGAGTTTCACTTCGACCTCGCTGCCGTGATTGCCACCACCGCATCCGTGGGAGACCGCCACCTTGTAGCGACCGGGTTTCGTCACCTGAAACTCCCACTCCGCGAAGTCATCCGGATCCGTCCAATAGCCGAGGCAGTTTTTTTCCGGCTTTGACTCATAACGCATGGTCTCAGACCAGGTCGTGGCATCCCTGGCATTCAGAGTGATCACCCCGTCTTCTGCCTGCTTGATCTCTTCACCCTCCGAGGTTGGAATCAGCGCGATTTCCTGGATCGATAAGCCGGCATTTTCTGCGGGTGGAGTCAGCAGCGCAAAGGGCATGTCTCCGGGCTGTGCGATGGAGACCGTGCCCAGATACGATTTCGTCGGCTGTGAAGCACTTGCCAGAGTCTTCTTCACCATGAGATCGCCCATGCGGAACTGCATTCCAAGGGCGGCGCGTAACAAAGTGTAAGTTAGGCGGACCTGATAGCGGCCGGAGCGTTTTGCCTTGAATTTTGTCCAGGTGTAGGTCTCCCAGTGCGTGCCGTTGGAGTGCTCATAATCTTTGGGGCCAAAGGTGATGATGCCCCGCGTGGGCATGTCCTTGCGCTCCACAGGTTCACTGTTGCCAAACCCGCCGATATCCACCGCTTCAGGAAATTCCATTTCCTTGGGCGGGGTTGAATCCGCCACCGGCTTGATGGCCGCAGGCTGGGGTGCTGCCGGCTTGGTTGTCGCGGGCTGGGCAGCAGGAGTCTTTGCTTCAGCCTTTGGTGCAGCGGCCGGCTGTCCAGCCTTTGGTTCAGGTGCTTTATCGCAGGAGCAGAGGGTGAATGCCAGCGAGAGCGTGGCGGTGAAATGAGACGGGCGGATCATGGGAAGGAAGCGACCAGACTGCCAGCAGGCGGCAGAATCGGCAACTGGTAACGAGTGACACGCAGAATCGTTAGCAGCAGGAGTGAGATTCTGTTTTCGGATCGTGGTTGGCATCCGTCAGCGTCCGGTTACGATGCATGCCATGAAACACCCCGCCCACCCCTGCCCTGTTTGTGGATTCACCAAGCTCCGTGCCGCGCCGCGCAGCAGTTCCGGCGTTGGTTCCATGGAGATTTGCCCGTCTTGCGGATTTCAGTTTGGCGTCAGCGATGACGATGACGGCATCAGCTATGAGGAATGGCGGGAAGATTGGATCGAGGGCGGCATGGAATGGACCAGCACGGGCATTGAACAACCGCGTGGCTGGAATGCCGCGGCCGCTCTGGCCACCGTCAAAAAAGCGGTGGTGAAGCGAAGCAAGTGACGCGATCCGTTGCGCTGGCTGACGGGTTGGTCGCGGAAAGGTGGCATGGCCTCCCTGCCCTTTGCCTCCGATCATAAACCCGCAGGAGCTCGGGCCTGGCATTCGCTTGATGGTGCGTGAAGGTGAGAGAGCCGGGGCGGTATGGGCGTAGTTGAATGCGTTTATGCTCCCAAGTCATCCCAACAGTTTGTTCAACCGTCGCGAATGGCTTCGCGTTGGTGGATTGGGCTGCCTGGGGCTTTCTTTGCCTGCCATGCTGCAAGCGCGGGCACCGCGCAGCAGGGATGGCTCGTTTGGCCGGGCTAAAAGCTGCATCATCCTCTTCCTCAGTGGTGGCCCGCCGCAGCATGAGACCTTTGACCCGAAGCCGGATGCACCCTTGGAGATTCGGGGCGATTTCAAATCGATTCCTACCTCGGTGCCGGGCATTCATTTCTCCGAGACTCTGCCGCGCACGGCAAAGCTGATGCAGCACCTAGCCGTGATTCGCTCCATGACGACGGGCATCAATGCGCACTCCACCAGCGGCTGCTTCATGCTCACTGGCTACGCACCCGCCTCAAAGGCTGAAAGCGTGCCGCCCAGTCACAACGACTGGCCCAGCATTGCCGCCACTGTCGGGGCCTTGAAACCGAGCCAGCGTTCGCCGCTTTCCTCCGTCGTTCTGCCCGAGCGTCTCGAAAACAACGGCAACGTTGTCTGGCCCGGTCAAAATGGCGGATTTATGGGTGCTCCATGGCATCCGCAGCTCATCCAATGCGATCCCAGCGCTGAACGCCTGCGAATCGAAGGCATGAGCCTTGTCGATGGTATCACGGATCTGCGTTTCCATGAGCGAGCCGGTCTGCTGCGGCAGTTGGATGCCAGCTTCCGTCTTTCGCTGGCCAATCCTTTGATCGAAGAGGCGGACGCCATGCATCAACGGGCGTTTGAGCTGATCCATTCCGAGTCCAGCCGAAGCGCGCTTGAAATCGAGCGCGAGCCTGCCGCCATGCGCGACCACTACGGCCGCGGGCGCTTTGGGCAAAGCGTGCTGCTTGCGCGCCGGCTTGTTGAGGCCGGCACACGACTTGTGCAGGTCAACTGGCCGCGCGAACCAGGTGACTTTAATGAGGGCAGTCCACTTTGGGATACCCACCAGCGCAACGGGCCGCGCGTGCGTGACGTGCTGGCTCCGCAGTTCGATGTGGCCTATGCGGCACTGATCCAGGATTTGCATGCTCGCGGGTTGCTTGATGAAACGCTTGTCGTCGTCATGGGTGAGTTCGGGCGCTCGCCCATCATCAACAAGAGCGGAGGGCGCGATCACTGGGGCAATGTGTTTTCTGTCGTCATGGCCGGTGCAGGCATCGAAGGTGGCCAAATCATTGGTTCGAGCGATAAGATCGGCGGTTTTCCCGAAGACCGGCCTGTTTATCCGCCTGATCTCGCCGCCACCATCTTCCACCTGCTTGGCATTCAGCCGAACCACGAATTCATGGACGCACTCCAGCGTCCGCGCGCCGTCACGGACGGCGGTGTACCGCTGCGTGAACTCGTCGGTATCTGATGCAGATTTCTTCTCCCGGTCCCTGTCGCGAGGGCAGGGAAGGGCATCGGTTTCGATCCGACTAACAAAAGATGAAACGGAAAAATCCGTCAACCGGGGCAGCCCGCGCCTCAGAAGATGATTCCGGGGCAGGGGACCGTGGTGCCGATGACCGGACTCGAACCGGTAAGGGATGTTATCCCAGCAGATTTTAAGTCTGCTGTGTTTACCATTTCACCACATCGGCGTGGAACGGGACGGTGACCATAGCAGATTTTCCGGGCTGAACCATTGCTAATTCTTGCCAACCAAGCGATGAAGGTTGACTCCTGCATTCTGCTGAACAGCGCAATCTGCGTGCCAACCCCCACCTGCTTGTCCGTTACTCTCTCTGACTTCTAATGATTCACTCCTGGCTCAAAAGGGTGCAGGACACCCGTCAGCGCAATAAGGGCTCCGACATCGGAGCCTGGCCGGCTCGATTGCAGACGGCGTGGGCGCTTTTCCGCCAGGTGCTGCCTGAGGATAAACCTGACCGCGAGGTGGCGGACTTCGGCTGTGGCAGGCAGCAGTTGAAAACACTGCTGCCCGCCGGCTGGAGCTATGTGCCATACGATTGGACACCACGCAGCCCCGACACCCGCGTTTGTGATCTGGCGGTCGCTGCACCAACCGGGGCGCATGAAATCATTTTCATGCTCGGCGTGCTCGAATACATGCCTGACCCGGCGCGACTTTTATCCCATGCCCTGAACCAGGCGCGCTGGACGGTGTTTTCTTGCTTCTGTGGCTGGTCGCCGCTGCGCGCCTGGAAGCAGGGCTGGCGCGGCCGGCTCTCACGCCGCGCTGTGGAGCGTGTTTTAAAGGGGGCTAATGTGCAGGTGCGCGCCTATCAGGACTGGCGTGGTGATGGCGGCTTGTGGGTCTGCGAAAATCTTGATCACCAAACGGGAGGGCAGGGGACTTGAAGCTGGCCTTGCTAACACCCGCCATCGGCAGCCGCAATGCGGGTGACGCGATGATTGAATCGGCCATCCGCAGGCTCGTGCCGGCGGAATCCTTTGAGCGATTTACGCTCAGGCGTGCTCTGACGGGAGAGGAAATCGCCGCGCTGAATGCCTGCGATGCCGCCATCATCTGCGGATCGAATCTGTATCAAAACAAACTTCAATGCGCGCTCGATGCGGATTTTCTGAACCGCCTGCGTGTGCCGCTGATCCCGCTGGGCATCGGTGCCAGTTCAGCCACCGGCACGCTGCCGCAGATGAGCGCCGGTGATGCGGACATCGTGCGCGGCTTGCATTCACGCTCGGCGCTTGGTTCCGTGAGGGATGGACCCACGCTGCGCTTTCTCCAGAGTTTGGGGATTCAGAATGTGCGTCTCACCGGCTGCCCGGTGCTTTTTCATGGCCTGAGCCGTCCGGAAATCCAGATGGGAGACGGCGTGGTCACACTGAGCCTCCGGCAGACTTTCTTGCATGGAGCGGAGCCCCTGGAAGCAGGGCAGGAACCATTGCTGGACGCCTTTTGCAACGCGCACCGCCCCACGCTCATCACCCAAGGGCCGGCGGATTTGGATCAGGCAAAACGGCTGGTTTGGCGGCATGGTCTGGACCACATCTACGATGACGAAAACCAGTGCGAGACACATGAGTGGCTGGCTCCGCGTCAGGCCTGGACAGGCGGTTTCCGGCTGCATTATGGCATGCTCTCGCTCTCTCATGGTCGACCCGCCTGGTTCATTGGTCATGACACCCGGGTGCAGGGTTTCTGCGAGTTGATGGGTCTTCCTTATCTGGATATTCGTGAGGCCAGCCCGGCGGATGTGCTAGCGTGGGGACCGCAGCGAATGGGCGATTTTGCCCAATTCGGTGCACGCTGGCAGGAGCTCGCCGCCGAGATGCGTGCCGTGCTGGTGGCGAATGGACTGCCTTGTGCGCTGGACAACCCACCGAAGCCAAAACCGCGCCTCCTCTTCATGGTTCCGCGCCGCGAGTGGGCGTACGACTTTTCGGCGCTGTCCATGCGTGCCGGTTTGGAAAATGAGTACGACGTGCGGATGAGATATTCCACGGATGCTCCAATACTGCGGCCCGAGTCCTACGATCTTGCCATCATCTTTTACTGGGCGGAAATCATGCAGTTGCAGCGCGGATTTGATCCAAACCGCGTGATCCAGTACGTCTCCAGTCATCGCTGGCAATTTCCGGGCAAGCACGGACCACTCTCTGTGCATGATTTCATCTGGAAGTATCTGAGCCGGGCGGGCACGATCTTTACCACGTCCATGCGACTTTTGAGCCTGTTGCATGGCGAGATGCCGCGTGTGTTCCATGCGCCGAATGGCTTTGAACCGGCGAAGTTCCGCCGCACCCGGGAGCGGCGCGGGCCGCTGCGCATCGGTGCCGCGGGCTGGTCGGGTGATTCCGTCAAAGGCTTTGGAGAGATTCTTGTGCCGGCCGCTGCGGGTTATGATTTCGAGCTCGCGGATGGCCAAATGAGCCATGCGGAGATGAACAATTTTTACAATCAATTTGATGTCGTGGCCATCACCTCGGCGCATGAGGGTGAGCCGCTGACATTGATCGAAGCCATGGCCGCAGGCTGTTTCCCGGTTTGTTCCGATGTGGGCATTGTGCCCGAGTTGATACGCGATCGTGAAAACGGCATCATCGTGAAACAGCGCACGATTGAAGGCTTCCGCGAAGCCTTTGCATGGTGCGCCGCCAATCTCGACAAAGTGCGCGAAGGCGGCCGCCTCAATGCCATCCAGCTTCTGGAAACACGTTCCTGGGAGCATCTCCTGCCTGACCTGCGCCAGCAGGTCGCAGAGGCCATGGCCTGGGGTTCACGGCCACGGTTCATCATGGAGACGGCTTCCCACACGGATGCGGCAACGGTGAAAAAACTGCAATGTTTGTTAGGTCGGTTCAGGCAGTCGGTTGCATTGGAGCCGCCTGATGATGAACCGATGCTGGATCTGGCCCGGGATGTTCAGCGTCATGCCGAGGCGGGAAAATCCTGGCGGATGCTTCCGGGGTACTGCTACAAAGTGCAGATCTTTAACGTCACCGGTCCGCAGGGACTCGGCTGGGAGGGTTTGGAGAAGGCGCTTTCCGAGGCACTGCTGCCTGCACCGCCTGTGCGGTTTCCACTGGTCCAGCGCACACGGCGTTTTCTTCTGCGGCAGCTTCAGAGTTTTGGCCGATGAAACCCGTGCCCCGACTCGTCCGCTCAGTCATGCGCTGGCTTATCCGTCGGCCGCGTCGAGTGACTTTGAGTCTCAGGGATGGCTCACTCTCCCGAGTGCTGCGTGATCTCTGGCCGACGCTGCCATCTGGCGCTGAATTTGCTTTTCAGACGCGGGATGCCCCCCACGAAATCTGTGCTGTGGTCACCACTCAGGGCTGGCTGCTCCGGGACATCGAGCGCCCGGAGGACGGGGAGCTGAGCACTGTCCATTTACAAAAACCCTCACATGGCCGCCTGATCCCGCAAGAGCCTGATTGGCCGGTTGAGTGCCAGCATTGGAGGGTCAAGATCGCCGAGAGTGCACAAAGAGCCGATTTACCCAAAGCTCAGCGCCTGAGTGCCGCGCGGCAACGTCGCTGCCATGTCATCGGCGTCGGTATCGCTAAATCCGGCACTCGCAGTCTGGCCGGGCTGTTCAGCCGTTATCACAGCGCGCATGAATTTGAGGCGGCGCAAACTATCCAACGAATCACTGAGCGGCGTGAAACCGTGACCGCAGACTGGCTTCAAAAGCGTGATCAGCGCTCCGGTTTTCTGGAGTGCGACAGCTCGCAGCTTCACTATTGGTATCTCGCAGACATCGTGTGTGCCTTTCCTGACGCGCGTTTTATCCTCACCATTCGCGAGCCGCGTGCCTGGCTGGATTCGCTGATCAATCACCGGCTCGCGCGCGGACTGCCGCCAGACTGGGCGGCTCTCGAAGAATTGCGCTTTGGTCCGCCTTCGGAGAATTGGACCGGACCGGAGAGCCTGCTTGCCCTGCATGGCCGTCCTTCGCTGGACAGTGTGTTTTCTTTTTGGGTACTGCATCATCAGGCAGTCCTCGACACGGTGCCGCCGGAGCGTCTGCTCGTGTTGCGTGTGCAGCAAATCAGCACGGAGTCCTCCCGCATCGCCCGTTTCGCAGGCGTTCCCCCCGAAACACTGACTCCTGCCGCCGCTCACCTGAATCCCGGCCATGCGCGCTTTGATCTTCTTGAGAGACTTCCAGCGGGGTATTTGGAATCGAAGATAGACGAGCACTGCACCAGTCTCTGGCAACAAATGATCGCCAGAGCGGATGACAAAATGGTTGCTGTTTGAGCCTTAAACTGGCTATGGTAAGGCTTATGGCCTCGCTCAATAAAGTCATGCTAATCGGCAATCTCACCCGTGATCCGGAGGTGCGTTACACGCCCAAAGGCAGCGCTGTGTGTGACATGGCAATCGCCGTCAATCGCCGCTACGTCAATGATGCCGGCGAACGTCAGGAGGAGGTGACTTATCTTGACGTCGTTCTCTGGGATAAGAAGGCTGAACTTGCCGCCCAGTATCTTTCCAAAGGCAAACCCGTCTTCGTTGAAGGCCGCCTGCAAATGGATTCCTGGGAGGACAAAGCCACCGGTCAGAAACGCACCAAAATCCGCATCATCTGCGAGAACATGCAGTTCCTCGATAGTAAAGGTGGCAGCGGTGGCGGCCACTCGGGTGGCGACGATGGTGAAGGCTACGGCGCACCTGCTCCGCAGCAGCGCCGCCCGATGGGAGGTGGCGGTGGTGGAGGCGGCGGTGGCTATCAGCAGCGCCCTCAACCAGCGCAGCGTCCCCAACCTCAGCGGCCCGCACCGGCACGGCAGGAAGACGACTTCGGCGAGGGACCGATCACCGACGGCATGGAGGGCGACGACATCCCGTTTTGATCGCCTGATTGTGCAGTCATTGTGCATTGATGTGCAGGTTTTGACAGCCCTCTAGGAAACTGGAGGGCTGTTCGTTTGGTGGTTAGTCCGCTGCTCATGATGAGTGGCGGCGAACCAACTCAACGCCATGAAAGCACTCCTGCCCGCACTCTTCCTCGCCATCGTCAGCGTCACTGCTGTTTTTGCTAAAGGTGGTCCCGCCATCAATGACAAGTGCCCTGTGGATGGTAAGACCGTCCGCATCATTTACCGCATTTTCGCAGACAAGGGTACGATTGCCTTTTGCTGCGTGGACTGCATGGAGGCCTACCAAAAAAACCCGGCGCGCTACACCGTCACGGTCAAGGAACCCGGCAAGTAATTGTTGGTCATTAGGAGACGCGGCTTGCGTCCACGGGCAGGTTCAGGTTTTGAATCATCCCATGCCCGCCGCCGTGTTCCGAACCCCCTTGGTATCGCATCCTCTATATATAGGTGCTCATCGCCGCTGCGGTGGGGATTGGCTGCCACTTGCCTGAACAGGGGAAGGCGCTGAAACCCTTGGGTGATGGCTTCATCAAGATGATGATCGCGCCGATCATCTTCTGCATGGTCGTGCATGGAATGTCTTCGATGGGCGACCTGAAAAAACTCGGGTATGTCGGTGCTAAAACGCTGCTCTACTTCGAAATCGTCTCCACGCTCGCGCTCTCCATCAGGTTGCTAGTGGTCAAAGTGCTTTAGCCCGGTGTGGGTTTTCATGACCTGGCTGACTATGGCAGGTGTCTTCCTCGCTCAGACCACGGACACCCCGCTTGATTTCGCCCAGCAACTCAGCCTCATGCTCGTCGCCATGATCACCTCAAAAGGTGCAAGCAGTGTCGCGGGTGCCGGGTATTCCCATCGAGTCACTTGCCGTGATCGTTGGCATCGATCCGCTTCATGAGCGAGTGCCGTGCTTTGACCAATCTCATCGGCAACGGTGTTGCCACCATTGCCATCAGTCGCTGGGAAGGGGAGGTCACTCCAGAAATTCTCCGTGCCAATCTCCGCCATGCCACAGCGTCTCCTGCCAAGCGAAGTTAAACGCCAGGCGCCAGAGCTCTGCTTCTGAGTAGAAAGCGGGCTGGGGTCCTGCATCGCGTTTCAGGGATCACCTGATGACTGGTGCCAATCCCTCCCTGATAATTCACACCTGACGCTTCGATGCTGGGAAAATCGGGCTAGGTTTCAAGCGGCTTGTGCTACGATTGCTTCGCCATGCGATTGGTTATTATCATCCTGTGTCTCCTGTTATCTCCGGGCACTTATGCCCAGATCACGGGATTGGCTGCTTGGGCTGGATTGGTGACCAAGAGCCCGCTCGGAAGTTACCCACTGCTGACACCGTGTCGTATCGAATACGATTTGAGTTGGAACAATCTCGTCTCCGCCGGCACCGCCAAGATTCGATTTCAGGATCTCGATGGCCTTTGGGTGGCGCGTGCTGAGGCCGGGACAAATGGGCTGGCTCGTGCGTTGTGGCGCTACGATTGCACGATGGCCAGTGTGCTCGATTCCACGGTCCTGAGATCGCTCTACATGGAACACAGCGAGACTGATTCCGACGAAACGGTGAGTTACCGCGTGCAGTTCCGTCCTGGCGATGTCGTGACGGAGGCCAAAGTGAGTCCCAAAAAGGGAGCGGCGTCGCTCAAATACAGCATCTGTCCGTATGCACCGGTGGACGATCTCCAGTCTGCGATCCTCTATCTGCGCAGCCAGCCGCTTGCCGCCGGGGATGCCATCACGCGGGTGATTCAGCCCTTTGATCGTCCCTATCTGGCAACTTTCACTGTCATGACTCGAGAGTCGCGCAAAGTCGATGGCAAGGCCTATCCAACGATTCGTTTGGATGTGAAGATCCGCAAGCTCGACACCACCAGGCTCGAGCTGGCCAGTTATAAAAAGATGAAGACCGCCACCATTTGGGTCAGTGATGACGCCTGGCGCCTCCCTGTGGAAATGCATGCCCGCATCTGGGTTGGTTTCATTTCTGCCACACTGACCAAACGTGAATTGCTCATTGGCCCCAATGCCAAAGCGACGCTGCCGGCTTCCATGGTGGTCAAAGAACAGTGACTGTTATTTGTTAGACCGGTTTTCCAAACGCTCCGGGTTCGAATCCCGCTTTGAGGAGTTCTTCGAGGGTGTTTCACTCCGTTAGCACAAGCATCGCCGCAAAGGTGTTGGGCGTGAATTTCGTGCCCGGGGCAGGGGAGGTGATCATCTGGGAGATGTCGCCATCGAGATACAGCGCATCCTGACAGCCGAGATGAAGAAACAACCGTGCAAGCTGATGGAAGGTCACACGTCCCTTCATTCGATTCTCTCGATCACTCATCACAAAAACAATTTCTTTTGTCCCTGACACGATCCCCACGGCACTGCGTTGTCGCAAATTGGTTGATTTGACATTGAATGCCGGATGGATCATGCCCCGCCTCAGGATCAGTGGACCCGATTGACTGGCCAGACGCGGTTTGATTGTTAGCGCGGGATATTCTCCCGATTCCACGATTCCCGGGCCGTGTTGTGCATCAAGAAAAAATATCCCATTCGGTTTCATGAAGAAGTTACCCTCACCATCAGCGAGGTTGAGCGGGACCAGAATTTTTCCGTCACCTATAGTTAGACCGCAGGGCTTGGGGCCTCTCTCATAGATCCCTGCATTCGTTGCAAAGGCGATCTTCTTTCCCTCCCCCTCGATCTGCTGCTGAAGTGCTCCAAAATTCGAGAGAGGCTTTCCCTCAGGATCCAGCCAGCGCAGATGCATCTTGGATTGCTGCGCCACAGGCACGCGCTGAACTTGATACAAGGCACCTTCGTATTCCAACGAGTCCGTGGCGAGAAGAGCTGGAGCGATGGCGAGGCTGAGGAACGCTAGAAGGCGGTGTTTCATCAAGGCGGTTATATCACATTATTAAGAAGTCCATTCTGATAACTTGGAAGTCTAAAAATCCGGAATTGACGGAGTGCGCGTTGGGCCACGTTGTTCTGAAAATTCGCTGAGCTTGAGGGAAGGGCAGGGTACTCGCTCGGTAAAATAGGAACTGAGAGTGTATTCGAAAGAACACTTATTGGGTTGCACTATTGACTCCGTTCGTCAGGGATTTGAAGTAGTTCGTCCTCAAATTGAAATGAGTTGAGGCTAAGTTTTGGCTTCGCCAACCTTCCCGTGTGCTGTTCGTATGTTTCGAATCTCTACGGATAATTTAACCCTTCCTCAACATCACCGCCAGCAACGAAATTTCTGCAGGAGTGACGCCTTGGATGCGTGCGGCTTGACCGAGGGTGGCGGGGCGGATTTCGGTGAGGCGGAGTTGGGCTTCTTTTTTCAGGCTGTGGACTTTGCTGTAATCAAAGTCTGGGGGGATGGCGTGGCCGTCCATGCGGGCCGTTTTTCCGATCATGTTCTCCTGACGCTGGACGTAACCCTCGTATTTCAGGCTGTAATCGAGCTGTTGCCAGACGGGATCGGGAAACTCGGCGCGAAGCTCTGCGGGGAGTTTGGTGTGGTCGTTTTCGGTGCGGCGAACCCAGGAATGCAGTTTCATGCCTTCGTGACTCGTGATTTGGGCGAACTGCATCGCTTTGGCGAGGAGGTCGGCTTTCTCCTGAGTGAGGCGGTTGCGCGTGGGGCAGGTGAGGCCGATCTCCGCAGCGCGCGGGGTGAGGCGGAGATCGCAATTGTCCTGACGTAGGAGCAGGCGATACTCGGCGCGGGAGGTGAAGAGCCGATAAGGTTCAGTGACACCCTTGGTCACAAGGTCGTCGATCAGAACTCCGAGGTAGGCTTCGCTGCGGCTGAGAATGAACGGTGCTTTACCCTGCACTTTCAGCGCGGCATTGGCTCCGGCGAGTAATCCCTGACCGCCGGCTTCTTCGTAACCGGAAGTGCCATTGATCTGCCCCGCGAAGTAGAGGCCTGAAACGAGTTTCGTTTCCAGCGTCGGATAAAGTTGGGTCGGTGGGC
>CAJCCF010000572.1 GCA_903960845.1 uncultured Verrucomicrobiota bacterium
ACGAAAAGCCTGAGCAGAAAAAACCCGGCAAGAACGCTGCTGGCAAGCCGCAGCGCGGGATGGGGGAGAAACAGCGCGCCAGCGACGGCTGCCAGCCACAACGCCGTGGTGGAAAGAATGCACCACCAGCTCTTCGCGGAGCTGTCGATTGTATAATCCTTGGTCGCCAGGATAAGCTCAGTGCCTGTCCTGCTTTGACCGCCGAGATGGATGGAATCGGCTAAAGCCAGGCCACTATTCATGTGGGCCGAGAGAACCCCAGTATCGCGCGGGTCGCAAGCTCTTATTGCCTCGATATGAGCGTGTAAACAGACTCGATCCGTCACTGAATCAGGGCTCAAAGGTCATTTGTTCCACCGGTGCCTGCAGGCGGATTCGGGTGCCATAGGACAGGTTTTCGATCCGTGGCAGCAGCAATTCCAGAACATCCGGCTTCTGGAAGTGCTCCGGTTTGGTGTCGGGATGCGGCTGATAGATGAATCCGGACACGGGTGGTGACTGCCCATGCTGCACGACGACATCGAAGAACGAGAAATCTTCCGCACGCTCGGTCGGGTGCCATTTCACATCATGAAACGTGTGCCTGGATTTCACGACCCGATAGCTCAGGGGGCTGATGCTCACATTGAGCGTGCCCGGATAAAAGGCGCTCAGATCGAGGCCGCGCTCCTTGAATGCGTGAAGCTGCATCTGAATGGTGCCGCCGGGAAAACGCGGGTCGCCATTCAAGCCTGAGGCGACGCGGTGGCCTTCAACAATGGTGGCAGTGATCATGATGAATCAGTAGCCTCCGCTGCCAATTTCTCCACCGGTCGCACCAGGCGTTCCGGCGGCTTCGCGTCTGCGATAGTCGTCCATCATGGCTGCGGTTGCCGTGGCACCGCAGCGGCTGGCGCCGAGATCGCGGACTTTGATCAGGCCATCAAGGTCGCGCACACCGCCCGCGGCCTTGACCTGGACTTTGGGGGACACATTGGCGCGCATGAGGGCGAGATCGTGCTCGGTCGCTCCACGGTAGTTGTAGGAGCCGTCGGATTGCTTCACAAAACCATACCCGGTGCTCGTCTTGACCCAGTCGGCTCCGGCAAGCTCGCAGATCCGGCAGAGTTTGATTTTAAATTCATCGCTGGTTAGGCCTGCCCCGCCATGGGTGAGGTAGTCGTTTTCAAAGATCACCTTCACCCTGGCTTCATGCCGGTGGGCTTCATCACAGACAGCCCGCACGTCGGCCTCCACATAGTCCCAGTCGGCGCTGAGGGCTTTGCCGAGATTGATGACCATGTCGATTTCAACCGCTCCATCTTTGCAGGCCAGTTCGGTTTCGTATCGCTTGGATTCGGTGACGCTGTTGCCATGCGGGAAACCGATCACCGCGCCGACGAGCACTCCGGTGCCGCGCAGCCATTCGGTGGCCTGCTTCACGGCGTAGGGTTTGATGCAGACGGAAGCCACCTGGTATTGCGCGGCCAGCTTGCACCCGGCTTCGAGATCCGCGTCCGTCATGGTGGGATGCAGCAGCGAGTGATCGATCATCCTGGCGAGGTCAGAGTAGCTGTAGTTCATGGCAGTTGAGCAGGTGTTGGTTTGGCGCGCCTCCAGACTGGCCTGGATATCAGGCAAAGATCAATCCCGATGAGGTGTGTGAGATGACATAAGTCCGGAACCCATGTTGAGAGTTGAGGGTTGCTTGTTGAGCGCCTGAAACAGAAGCCGTTCAAGCCACCACAAGCACTCACCTATTGAGTGAATGAACTTGGAAGACTCGATGAGTTGAATCACTCAGCTCTCAACCATGAACTCTCAACCCCGGGTTTGACATAAGCGGTTGTCCTGAGACAAAAAGAAAAACCCCGGCCCGCCTTTCAGCGGACCGGGGTTGATGATCGGATCGAACGCCGGGCGTTAGATGATTTCCACGCCGGGCTTGCCGGGGATGGCGACAGGATAGGCGCCGTTGGCATCAGGCTTGACCGGTGGCTCGGTTTCAGCGGTGACGATGGCTGGCATGTGCTGAACCTTGGAGTTCAGCGCTTCGTCCCACTTGATTTCCTTGCCCGAGTAGGTGGCCATGCGGCCCATGATGGAGGTCATGGTGGACTCGGCACCGTAGTAGGCGTTGTTCAGTGGCTTGTTGCCACGGATGGCGGCCTGCAGGGTGTCGTGCTCGATCTGATATGGATCAGGATCGGTGCTGCGACGGCCTTTCTTGCCTTTGCCTTCCGCACCGCCTGCAGCAGCGTCACCGCCGCTGGCGCGGTATTTCCAGATGGTGTTGCCCTTGTGATCGACGGCGTAGCAGGCTCCGCTGTTGATGAGGTAAAGCTTGCCCTTGGTGCCGGTGAACTCTTCACGCACGGCATTGTAGACGCCGGACTGGTGACGGCACTGGCTGTTCACGCGGACGCCGTTGGCGTAGGTGTACTCGACGTAGTGATGGTCATAGATCTGGCCGTATTTGGCCTCTGTGCGCTGTTCGCGGCCGCCCATGCCCTGAGCGCTTTCCGGATGACCACCGATGAACCAGTTGGCCACGTCGATGTTGTGGATGTGCTGCTCATTGATGTGGTCGCCGCAGAGCCAGGTGAAGAAGTACCAGTTGTTGATCTGATACATGAGCTCGGACTGGCCGGGCTGCTTGTCACGGAACCAGATGCCGCCGCCGTTCCAATAGACCTGACCGGAAACAATGTCGCCGATGATGCCTTTTTCCTTCACTTCCTTGAGAGCCTCGATGTAGCAGTTCTGGTAACGGCGCTGGAGACCGACCACGACCTTGAGGTTCTTTTCATCGGCGATTTTGGCCATTTCCTGAACCTTGCGGATGCCGGGGCTGTCGACGGCGACCGGTTTCTCCATGAAGATGTTTTTGCCGGCGTTCACGGCAGCTTCAAAGTGATAGGGGCGGAAGCCGGGAGGTGTGGTGAGAATGACGAGGTCACATGAATCGATCACCTTCTTGTAGCCATCGAGACCGGTGAAGATGCGGGAGTCATCCACCTGCACTTTTTCGGCGTGTTTGGTCCGCAGGTTGGAGAGGGCGCCATCGGCCTTCTCCTTGAAGGCGTCAGCCACGGCGTGAAGGACAACGCCTTCCTGCTTGGTGCTGAGGGCCTGGTTGGCCGCGCCTGAGCCGCGACCGCCGCAGCCGATCAGGCCGACTTTGATCTTGTCGCTTCCGGCCACATTGGCGGATTGGGCGACGGTGAGGCCGGTGCTCGCGACGGTGGCGGCGGTGGCGCCGATGAATTGACGGCGTGTGGTGGGGGTGGTGTCGATGCTCATGGGACTGTTGGGTTGGTTGTGAAATTAGTTATTCCAGGCTTTGCGGATCACTTCGATGCCTTCGAGGTAAACCTGCTCAGTGCTCGGGAAGAAATCGCGCCAGACGCGGGTGGCGGCGGCGAGGTCGGGGAGTGAGCCACCGAAGGCTTCGATGGTCATCCAACCGTTGTAGCCGATGGATTTCAGATGCTTGATCTGCTCATTGAGATTGATGTGGCCGCGTCCGGGTGTGCCGCGGTCGTTTTCGGAGATGTGGACGTGGTTGAGTTTGCCCGAGGCGAAAACGGTGTCGATGGCGGCCAGTGGATTCTTCTCTTCAATGTTCGCGTGGAAGGTGTCGTACATGGTGCCGAAGTTCGGATGATTGACGCGCTTCACGTAGCTGGCGGCCTGCTCCATGGTGTTGAGCAGATGGGCTTCGAAACGGTTGAGCGCCTCGATGGCGCATTTCACTCCGGCAGCCTCGGCCACCGGGGCGATGGCGCGGTGCACTTCGGCGGCGTTGTCGAGTTCCGCCTCGCTCGGGTACTTGCCGGTGAAGTTGCCGAGCACCTGGTAATAAGGGCCGCAGAGCGTTTGCACGCCGGCGGCGTGAGCGCATTCAAGCACGCGCTTGAGATGATCGATGGCTCCCTGGCGATTAGCTGCCACCGGGCTGATGGCGTTGTGGATTTCATCCGGTAAAACAGTCACGGCCGTGGCTTCGAGGCCGTTGTCTTTCATGACCCGGCCGATGTTGGCGAAGTGGGCGGGATTGCTCACATCGAAGATCGGGATCTCGACGCCGTCATAACCGGCAGCCTTGAGTTTTTCGATCACAGGGAAGTTTTCATCGGTCACGTGACCGGTCCAGAGGAGTAGATTGAAGCCAATTTTCATGAAGGGGACGGCAAGACTAGGGAGGTACAATGAAAACCGCAAGACCTGCGTGCGGGGATTTCATGGACCGGGGAAGGGGGAACGTGCGGCGAGGGGCCGGCTTATCAGCCTTGGCATTTCATGTTGAACAAATCCCTTCGTAAAACCATCATACTGGCGCAGTTTAACCTGCCGGCAGCCCATTCCAGAATACGTCATGCACCTGATTTCCACCGTTCGCCTCCTGACCCTGATCATCCTCGCCTTGGGCCTCGCCTCCTGCGAGAACGGCAAAAATCCATTCCAGAAGCCGGGCAGTACACAGGATGATCTGTATGTGTCGAACGTGCCGAGCGATGGTGGCTATCATCCGTATCCGAACCAGCCCGGTCAGATCGCCGGACCTGCCGCGCCGACCTACACGCCACCTCCAGCCCCGGTCGAACCTGACCTCTACGCATTCAATTCACCGTCAGGCTCGAAGCCCAAGACATCAGGCACTTCAAGCGGCGGCAGTTCGGCTGGCAGCAGCTCAGGCGGTTCCTCAAGCGGCAGAAGTTCGGTCAGCGGCACCTCCGGTGGCAGCAGTTCAGGCGGCAGCAGCACCCCTAGAAAAACAACCGCCTCCACCAAGCCCAAATCCAAGTCCAGTTCTTCGAAGTCCGGCAGCACCGCCAAGAAAAAATCCTCTGGTGGCAGCTACAAGGTGGTCTCCGGCGACTCGCTCTACGCGATTGCCCGCAAACGCGGCACAACCGTCGCCAAGATCAAGGCTGCCAACAGTCTCAGCACCGATCTGATCCATCCCGGCCTGGTCCTGAAGATTCCGTGATCGCGCGCGCTCAGCGTTGCTGTCAACCGGCGACAAGTTTTTGAAACCAAGCCGCTTGTGTCTCTCCATGGTCTGCGGCAGTCTCGGCAGCCAGCATGAAGGACACCCTCGAAGATCTCGAGCAATACATCATCGACGTGATCATCCACAATCGACGTGGAATCCGCGCGTCGTTGCTGCGCACCGTATTCTGGTTTCTGTCGGGCATCTACAAGGGCGCGGTGAGGCTGCGCCTGTATCTCTACCGCGAGCGCTACATCCATGACCATCATCTCGGCGTGCCGGTCATCAGCGTCGGCAACATCACCGTCGGCGGCACGGGCAAGACGCCGGTCGTGGAACTGCTCGCCAAATCGCTCCGGGATCGCGGACGCCGTGTCGCCATTCTGAGCCGTGGTTATAAAAGCAAACGTCAGCGCAAAGCCCCGCTGAGGTGGCGCATCGCCGCCAAGCTCGGTCTGGCGCGCAAGCCCAAAGGCCTGCCGGCCCGCGTCGTGTCCGATGGTGAAAAAGTGCTGCTCGATTCCTACACTGCGGGGGATGAGCCCTTCATGCTCGCGCACAACTGCCCAGGCGTGCCGGTCGTCGTGGATCGCAACCGTGTGAAGGCCGGCGCTCATGCCATCCGCAAGTTTGGCTCGGATGTGCTGATCCTCGATGACGGACTGCAATACCTGAAGCTCAAGCATCGCCATGACATCGTGCTCGTGGATAAAACGGCCCCTTTTGGCACCGGCTACATGCTGCCGCGCGGCACGCTGCGCGAGCCACCGAAAAGCCTGCGCCGCGCCAGCTACATCTTCCTCACCAAATCAGATGGAGACAGCGAAGAAGTCATCCAGCAAATCCGCCGTTACAACGCCGTCGCCGAAATCATCGAGTGCCGGCACCGCCCCGTGTACTTTCAGGACATCCACACCGGTGAGCGCCTGCCTCTCGACGCCTTTCGTGGCAAATATTGCGGTGCGCTGTCCGGAATCGCGGTGCCTGAGAGTTTTGAAAACGGACTGCGCAAGCTCGGTGCAAAAGTCCACTGGACAGTGCGCTTCACGGACCACCATCGCTTTCGGGAAAAGGAGATCACCCAGTTCATCGACCGCTGCATCAAGGCTGACGCCCACGCCATCCTCACCACGGAAAAGGATTATGTCCGCTTTCCCAAGCTCACCCCCGGTGAGGTGCCCATCTACTTCCTGCGCGTCGAGATCGAGATCACCCGCGGCAAGGACATTTTTGACCGCCTCGTGAGTCTCATCGCCGAGCCGCGTCATGTCTCCCAGGGACTGGTGGGTGCCGAGTTGGTGGAGGCTTCCGGGTGAGCAAACTGGTCATCAATCAGGAAACCTATCCGGCGGTCCTGCAGGAGATCGTGCCCGCCGCCAGGAAACTGCTCTGGATCGTCACCGCCGACCTGAAGGATTTGCATGTCGGAGCCGGCAGAAAATTCGTGCCATTCCTCCAGGTGCTCGCTGAAAAAATCCGTGAAGGCGTGGAAGTGCGGCTCGTTCATGCCAAAGAACCCGGTCCGCGGTTCCGCGCCGACTTCGACCGCTTCCCCGAGCTCATCGGGAGCGATCTCTTCAGCCGCATCCTCTGCCCGCGCATGCACATGAAGTGCATCATCGCCGATGGTCGCATCGCCTACATCGGCTCCGCCAATCTCACCGGCGCAGGCCTCGGCGCCAAGAGCGATCACCGCCGCAACTTCGAAGCCGGCATCGTCACTGAAGACCGCGCAGTCATCGGCCAGCTCATGACCTTCCTCGACACCTTCTACCTCGGCGACCACTGCCTCAAATGCCAGCGCCGCGACGTTTGCCCCGACCCGATTGTGTGAAGATTGACTACTCGAAGCGCTCTTCCCAGTATTCCTCGCCTCGTCGCTCATGGGCAATGGCGATGATTTCGATGACTTCAGGATTGCTGGGCAGGCGGCGGTAAACGAGCCAGTGGGATTGACGATGAATCTTCCTTCGCAGAGTGCCGTGTCATCCCCTGATGTTGGAGTCAGGATGCCTGAGAACGTGCAAAATAGCGGCTTCGACGCGCTCAATGAACAATCGGCTGTTCTGTTCGGAGAATTGAGCGATGTGGGCAACGGCTTCCCGGTATTCTTCGAGGGCCTGCCTTTGAAAAACAAATTTCATCCGATGCTTGGCAGGCCAAATTCCGCCCGCACTTCGGCCAGGGCTCGAAGACCGTCAACATGCTCAACCACACAAGCATCACTTGCCGCCACACGCAGTCCGATTTCATGCCAGGTTGCCTCGGAGAAGACGGCTTCATCTTGAGTTTGCACAACATCCCAAAGTCTCTCGGCGAGATCCCGACGAGCATCGGTATCGAGCGACATGGCTGCTGCAAAAACATTCTGGATCGTCGCGGTCATCGTAGCCCAAGCTTATTCAGCACCTGAGGCGAACTCAAGCATGAATTAGTGAGCAGCAATGGGTCGCCTGTTTGCATCGTATAGATCATCCGATGCGCGCTGCTTTTCTCCTTCTCCTCTCCGCTGCTCTCCCCGCCGCAGAGCCAGTTCTCGTCCCGACTCAAGACGACAAACTGCTCATGCTCGACACGCGGGTCATTGAGCAGACCGAGAACGCGCGTCTTGTCCTCGGCACTCCTGAAAAGGCGGCGGAGAATCCGTTGCTGCCATCCGATCAGCCTTGGGAGAATGCCACGAACAACTACTACCCCAACGTCACCTGGGATGCGGAAGCAAAGCTCTGGAAGATGTGGTACAAGGACGTGCTCGCCGACAAAGACGTCATCGCGCAGATGGATGGGCCAAGCACGGTGCATGACGTTGGTTGGTACCTGCTTTATGCGACATCGAAAGATGGCCTGAAATGGGAAAAGCCTGCGCTTGGTCTGCACAAGTTCGCTGGCAGCAGCGCGAACAACATCGTGGCTCGCGACTGCCCGAATGTCGGTGTTTTCAAAGACCTGCACGACACTGATCCGGCGCGGCGTTACAAGCTCGTGCATGACATCGGTCTCGGGAAACCGCGCGTGCGCTTCAGCGCCGACGGCCTGAACTGGAGCCAGGCTCAAGAGGCGCTCGGTTTCAGCGCGCAGCAGGGCGACACGCATAACAACGCCTTCTTCGACACCCGCAGCGGCAAGTACCTTTGGTTCACCAAAATGTATCTCGGCGAGCGCCTTGTCTCGCGTCTGGAGAGCGATGACTTCCTGCATTGGAAGAGCAGCGGCATCGTTCTGCGCAGCGCTCTCGATGAAGGTCGCGCCACACAGACTTATGCGCTCACGGTCTTCCCGTATGCCAATCTCTACCTCGGCTACGTCATGATGTATCACGTTGGTTCGGGGCGTGTTGTCGATGTCGAACTCGCGTGGAGCCATGACTCCATCAAGTGGCAGCGCGTGCAGCCCGGTACACCTTTTTTAAAGCTCGGCGGCAAAGGTGGTTATGACAGCGGCTGCATCTACGCCCAGGCCGGGCCGCCGGTCATGCAGGATGGCAAGCTGCTCCTTTACTACGGCGGCAGTCCCACCGTGCATCTCGGCTGGAAACGCAGCGCCAGCCTCTGCCTCGCCCGTTTGCGCGAGGACGGTTTTGCCGCCTACGAGGCTGAGGACAAAACCAAGCCCGCCATGCTTCTCACCTCACCTTTGCGCGAGTCCGGCAAGCCGATCACGCTCTCCGCCGATGGCGATGTCGCCTTTGAAAAGCGCGCTCAAAAGGATGGAAGCATCCGGCTGCGACTCACGCTCGCTCCTGGTGCGAAGCTTTACGCCATCTCCGGTGTCACGCTTGTGAACACCGCCCTGCCCGCACCCAAACTCGCACCTTTGCCGAAACTCCCCGTGCAGCGCGAGCCGCTGATCTTCACGTTCGACAAAGACGCGCAAGGCTGGCAGGGCGTGGACAAGATCGAGCATCATGCCGGAGGCTTCATCACCATCTCACGCGAAAAAAATCTGCGTCCCATCGCCCATGCGCAGCCCTTGCTCGGCGACTGGCCCGTGCTGCTCGGTGGCGATGAAGTCACGCTCAGCGCCCGCGTGCGTGCCCCGAAAGCTGGCGGTGCCGTGCGACTGGAAATCTTCGCCCGCGATGTCTCGCAATGGACCTTCGAGAAGCTGCCGCCCTTCAGCACTGACTGGCAGAACATCACCACCACCATCCGCCACGACTGGACCGATGATCAGGCCAAAGCCGCCGGCTGGGTACCAAGTGCGCAGGCCTACTCCTGGCGTGAAACCCTGCGCCACGCCGGAAAGATCGTCCTCATGGCCGCCCAGACCGGCAGCCAGCAGAGCTTCGATCTCGACGACGTGAAGATTCAGGCGCGGTGAGGTGGTCCGCACAGAGCCACTCCGGCAACATCCGGCGCAACATGGCCGCATCGCGTGACGTTTCAGCGCGCCACCGCCATGAAACTCGCCTGCCTTTTCCTCGTCACGCTCTTTGTCAGCGCCTCGCAAGCGGCCACGAAGCCTAACATCATTTTCATTCTCGCGGACGATCTCGGCTACACGGACGTGGCCTGTTTCGGCTCGAAGTATTACGAGAAGCCGAACATCGACAAACTCGCGGCGCAGGGGATGAAGCTCACCAATCATCACCATCACCAAAACTGCCAACCGACCCGTGCCGCGCTCATGTCCGGGCAGTATGCACCACGCACCGGAATTTACACCGTCGGCGGGATTGACCGTTTTGACTGGAGCACGCGTCCGCTGAGACCGGTGGATAATGTGACGAGTCTGCCGCTGGAAAAGGTAATCATTGCCAGGGCGCTCAAGACGGCGGGCTACGCCACCGGTATGTTTGGCAAGTGGCACCTCGGTCAGAAGGACGAATTTCATCCCGGCAAACGCGGCTTTGATGAGGCCATTGAGTCTTCAGGTGTTCATTTCAATTTCAAGACCGACCCACCTGTCGAATATCCAAAGGGCCAATACCTTGCCGACTTCCTAACCAATAAAGCCGTCGATTTTATCGGGCGGCATAAAGACGCGCCTTTCTTCCTCTACCTGCCTCACTTTGGTGTGCATTCACCGCATCAGGCGAAGCCGGAACTGATCGCTAAGTTCAAAGACAAGCCAGGTGTCGGTGGTCACAACAACCCGACCTATGCGGCCATGATCGCCAGTGTGGATGAAAGTGTCGGCCGTGTGATGGCAGAGCTTGAGAAACAAGGCATCGCCGACAACACCGTGATCATCTTTGCCTCCGACAACGGCGGTGTCGGTGGCTATGAGCGTGAAGGCTTGAAAAAGAGCGGTGACATCACCGACAACGCCCCTCTGCGCAGTGGCAAGGGCAGTCTTTATGAAGGTGGCACCAGGGTGCCCTTCATTGTTCGCTGGCCCGGGGTGACGACCGCTGGCAGCAGCAGCGGTATCCCGACCATCCATGTCGATTTGTATCCGACCTTCCTGGAGATCGCCGGAGCACCTGCGCCTGAGAATCAGCCTCTCGATGGCGAGAGCCTCGCGCCGCTTTTCCGCGATCCGAAAGCCGCACTGAAACGCGACGCGATTTATCAGCATTTCCCTGGCTACCTCGGCGCCGGAGAGAACACCTGGCGCACCACACCCGTTGGCCTCATTCAGTCCGGCCCATGGAAGCTCATGGAGTTCTTTGAAGATCACCGCCTCGAACTTTACAACCTCAACGATGACATCGGCGAAACCAAAAACCTCGCCACCGCTCAGCCCGACAAGGTCAGAGAATTGCACGCCAAAATGATTGCCTGGCGCGAGTCCGTCGGCGCCAAAATGCCGACGCCCAACACGCCCACCGAAGCCCCGAAAAAGAAGGGCAAAGGCAAGGGCAAGGGGAAAAAGAAAACGGACGCGGAGTGATCCGCGAACAGAAATTCAAAGCTTCCAGTTAGCCGCGAATGCGGTGAAGCAATCCTGCCCAGTGCCGTGCCTGAAGAGGCGAGCCGGAGGCTCGGGGGGGGGGAATAGCCGGTGGTGAAGCGAGGCTCTGTGAGCGGGAACCACCGGACGTGCAAGCCAACACCACGCTTCATTCAGCGCGCCCTGAATGGGCGCGAGAAGTCGCCGCGCATCCACAAGGAATGAATCAGTCCAAGGCCGACCCGACTTCTCGCGCTCCTGCCGGAGCGCAGAACGGCCTGCCTGCGGTGAGGTTACAGGTCCGGTGGTTCCCGATGGCTCCGCCATCTTCACCACCGGCTGAATTCTTGCGAGCCTCCGGCTCACGCAATCATGGCTGAAGTCACAGGATGGCTTCACGCCATAAGGTTGAAATCGCCGGCCCTACACCGTGAAAGCCGGCAGCTTCACGATCTTGCCACCCGCCATGGCGGACTCGTGAGCGCAGAGGCCGACGCAGGTCCAGTTGGCGGACTGTTTGGCGTTCGGGAAGGGATCGCGCCCCTCGGTCAAAGCCGTGGCAAACTCATGCGCCAGATGCGGATGGCTGCCGCCATGGCCGCTGCCTTGCACGAAGCTCAGATGCGTTTTTTTGCCGAGGTCATAGACGCCCTTCGTGGTGAAGTCGCGGATGCTCTTGGGCAGCAGTTTGGCGTAGTCGGGTGACTTCACCAGCTTCGGGATCTTGTGCTCAGGCAGCTTGGCCGTGTGCATGATGAGTGGCTCATGCTCGATCAGCGGCCATTCGATGGACGCCTTGTCACCATACACGTCGATGCTTTCACGATACTGACGGGCGGTGTCGAACAGGCTGCGGATCACGCGGGCGCTGAGATCGCTGTCCTTGAACTTCACATGCGCGGTTTCCACCGCAAAGGGAGAACCATACTGCTTCACCAGCTCAGGGCGGATCGTGCCGGAGCCAAAGCAGCTCACATACTCCGCAGGGGTGCCGGCGAGCGCGACCACGGGACCGACGCAATGCGTGGCATACCACATCGGCGGCAGGCCGGGCCAGTAGTTCGGCCAGCCGTCCATGTCCTGCTGATGGCTGGACTGGAGGAACTGCAGCTTGCCCAGTTTGCCCTTTTGATACTGCTCCTTCATGAACAGGAACTCGCGGGCATACACCACGGTCTCCATCATCATGTATTTCAAACCGGTCTTCTTCACCAGATCACAGATCTTTTTGCAGTCCTCAATGCTTGTCGCCATCGGCACCGTGCAGGCGACGTGCTTGCCGGCCTTGAGCGCTTCGATCGACATCCAGCCATGGTCGGGGATGGGCGAGTTGATGTGGACTGCGTCGATCTTCGGATCCTTGAGCATCTCCTTGAAGTCCGTGTAGCGCACGTCCACGCCAAAGGCGTCGCCAATGCTTTTGAGCTTCTTCGGGTCACGCTGGCAGATGGCGTAACAAACGGTATTCGGATGGCGCTGCCAGATGGGGATGAACTCCGCCCCGAATCCGAGGCCGACGACGGCGATGTTGAGTTTCTTGGTGGGCATGATGTTGGGAAAGGGCCGCCTTTATAGCTGACGGTCCGTTTTTCTGGAAAGACAAAATTTGGGCAGGATCGGACCTTGCCCATTTGATCTCACTTCACCTTGAAGAGCTCCACGTCGAAGATCAGCGCCTCGTTCGGGCCGATGTCGCGACCGGCGCCGCGGGTGCCGTAGGCGAGCTTGGAGGGGATGAAGAAGCGGAACTTGGCACCTTCTTTCATGAGCTGCACGCCTTCTGTCCAGCCGGCGATGACGCGGTTCAGCGGGAACTCGATGGTTTCCTTGCGGCGATAGGAGCTGTCGAAGACGGTGCCGTTGATCAGCGTGCCCTCGTAATGAACTTCCACGGTGTCCGTGGCTTTCGGGCTCTTGCCGGTGCCTTCGGTGATGACCTGATATTGAAGACCGCTGGCGGTCACGGTGACGCCTTCTTTCTTGGCGTTGTCTTCGAGGAATTTTTCACCTTTGGCGAGTGCGATGTCGGACATGATGGGCGGGAGTGTTGGAATTGTGGAATGTTGGGACGCAGAGGCTAGCAGCACGAAGCAAACAGGCAAACCTGAAACTTGGAACTTGGAACTTACCCCTTCCTCCCCCGGTCATTTTCGTTACACTTCATCCATGAATCGTGACCACTCTGTTTCGCAACTGACCGATGGCGCAGCGTTTGACATCGTCATCATCGGCGGTGGTGCTTCAGGACTCGGTGCGGCGGTGGATGCGGCTTCGCGCGGGCATTCGGTGCTGCTCGTGGAGCAGGCGGACTTTGCCAAAGGCACCTCCAGCCGCAGCACGAAACTGGTACATGGCGGGGTGCGGTATTTGAAGCAGGGGAATATCTCGCTCGTTCTCGAAGCCTTGCGCGAGCGCGGTCTGCTGTGCCGGAATGCGCCGCATCTGGTCCATAACCTGTCCTTTGTCATCCCGAACTATCATTGGTGGGAGGGGCCGTTTTACGGCATCGGCATGAAGGTCTATGACGGGCTGGCGGGGCGTCTTGGGCTGGAGCCTTCACGATGGCTCACGCGCGATGATGTGATCGGACTGCTGCCGAACATCGAGCAGGAAGGGCTCAATGGCGGCATCATCTATCACGACGGGCAGTTTGATGATTCGCGACTGGCGATCAATCTGGCCCAGACAGCGGCGGAGAAAGGAGCCGTGCTCGTCAATTACATGCGCTGCGGCGGCTTGATCAAAGACGGCGCTCATGTGTCCGGGGTGCGCTTGCGCGATGAGGAAAGCGGCTGCGAAATCGAAGTGCGGGCGAGAGTGGTGATCAATGCCACGGGTGTTTTTGCCGATGCTGTGCGTCGCATGGATGATGCGGACTCGAAGCCCATACTGAGTCCCAGCCAGGGCATTCATTTCGTGCTGCCGCGCGAGTTTCTGCCGGGCGACACGGCGATCATGATTCCGAAGACGGACGACGGTCGCGTGCTCTTTGCCGTGCCCTGGCATGGGCGCGTGGTTGTCGGCACCACGGACACGCCTGTGGAGGAGTCATCCCTGGAACCACGCGCCCTGCCGGAGGAGATTGAATTCATCTTCTCGCAGGTCAGCCGCTACCTCACCCGCGATCCGAAACGTGAGGACGTGCTCAGCGTGTATGCCGGCCTGAGACCGCTGATCAAGGCGGAGGCCGGCAGCACGGCCGCGCTGTCACGCGATCATCTCATCACCATCTCCGATTCCGGTTTGATCACGCTCGCGGGCGGCAAGTGGACAACCTATCGCAAGATGGCCGAGGACGTGATTGATCACGCGGAGATGATCGGCGCTCTCGATCATCGCCAATGTATCACGCATGAACTGCCGGTGCATGGCTCCCATGCTTGCGCCACCGATGAAACGCCTCTGCACTATTACGGCAGTGACGCCTCCGGCATCCGCGCGCTCATCGTCACCGAACCAGTCCTCGGCGAATGCTTGCATCCGCGGCTCGAGTTTTTGAAGGGGGAAGTCGTCTGGCATGTTCGCCATGAAATGGCACGCACGGTGGAAGACGTCCTTGCCCGCCGGACCCGGGCGCTCCTGCTGGATGCACGGGCCAGCATGGAAGCCGCGCCAATCGTGGCGGCCTTGATGGCAAAGGAACTCGACCGGGATGAAGCCTGGGCGGCCCGCCAGGTGGCCGAGTATCGTGCTCTCGCCGCGGGTTACCTGCTGCCCGACTGATGCATTGGGAGCATCCGGCTCATGCCGCCTTACGGCGCAGCAACCACGCAACCAGAGCCAAAAGAATCACGCTCGCACCGATCGCATAAGTTGGCCTGTTCGTCGTTGCTGCGGGTTGTGGCGCGATCTTCACGGTTTCAGGCAGCACCTCATCCGTGCCCACCGCACCCCAGTCGGCTGTCATGAGCAGGTCGATGCCGGGATTCTGCTCTTTGATTTCGCACGAGCAGGCACCGCAGAGGTAGGATGAGGATTCGAAGAGATTGTCCGCGTGAATGCCTTTGCCGATCATCGGTTCCAAAGCACGGCCACGACCAAAGATCGGGAACAGCATCGGCTCTTTCACATAATCATCGAGGTCTGGTTCGATGTGCATCAGCATGGCGATCAAGGCCGCCTCGTCGGCGTTGCTGCGGCTCAGGCGCAACGTCGAGAACTCGATCTTCAGCGGGAGCGCAGATTGCAGCACATCGGCATTCTCGTGGCGCTTCTTCGGATCGCTCGCCTCGTCTTGCGTGATCACGCCATCAGGCAGCTTCAGCTTCTCCTGGGCGGCTTGCAGGCCTTGTTCGATGACTTTCGCCGCTGCGTCGTCCTTCGCGGCATCGCCAGACTCGATCAGCAGCCACACGGCCGACTGTCCTGCGAGCAATCGCTTCATCAACTCACGGCGCATGGGCGAGTCGAGCATCACACGCACGTTTGCCTCGTTCATCGGCGCCGACCAGATCGGCTTCTCAGATGCCTGGCGGAGCTTCGGCGGATAATACAGTTCGAGTTGAGTGACTGCCGCCGTCTTCTCGATTTCCACATTGGCATGCGGATCGACCTTCAGAGTCTCCGGCGCACGCACCCGATACGCACCCGGTTCCCAGCGCTCCAAGGCATAGCGAAACACCGGCACCTGACAGGCCATGGCGGTCACGCTCAAGGCGAGAATGAGGCCAAGAATTTTGGCAGAAAAATGGGAGCAGAGAAATGGCATGAATTTTTCTGCCTCAATCTTTCGGCCTGCAAAACAAACGCCGTCCTCGTTGCGGGGCCGAACAGGCTGAGTTGTGCGAAGCTTTGGTGAAATCATCCCGTAATGTAAGCCGCCCATGCTTCGATTTTTCATCTTCTTTCTCTGTGCCGCTTCCATCCACGCCGCTGACTGGCCGATGTGGCGACATGATGCAGGCCGCACGGCCTCCACGTCTCAGTCGATGCCGGAAAAACTCGATTTGCTCTGGTCACGCGAGCTGCCGCCGCTGCGCCCGGCTTTCAAAGAGACACGACTCCAGTTTGATCGCAGCTACGAGCCGGTCGTCGCCGGGAAGCGGCTCATCGTCGGCAGCTCGCGTGAGGATTGCCTCATCGCGTTTGATACCGACACCGGCGCGGAAGTCTGGCGAGCTTTGGCAAACGGCCCTGTGCGATTCGCGCCGGTCATCATCGGTGATCTCGTGCTCTTTGGTTCCGACGATGGCGTGATGCGCTGCGTGAAGCTCGCGGATGGCTCCGCTGTTTGGTCAAAGCGGGCCGTGCCATCGAATCGCATGCTGCTCGGCAATCAGCGCCTCATTTCCGTGTGGCCGATTCGTGGCGGTCCCGCCGTCAAAGATGGCCGCGTCTATTTCGCCGCCGGTGTCTGGCCGCTGGAGGGAACGTTCGTCTTCTGCTGGGATGCAAAGACGGGCAAACAGATCTGGTGCAACGACCGCTGCTCCTACCTCTATGGCATTCATCCGCATCAAACCGAGGCCATGGGCGGACTCGCGCCGCAGGGCTACCTGCTCATCGATGGCGATGATCTCGTGGTGCCATGCAGCAACGCCTATCCTGCTCGCCTCGATCTCAAAACCGGTGCGCTCAAAGAGTTCGATCTTCCCTCCGCAGGCCGTCTCACCGGCGGATGGTTTGCCTCCACTCCCGCCGAACAAGAAGCACTCAAACTCAAACGCCGCGGCCTGCTTTTCGACGATGCCGTCAACGTGAAGCGTCACGAAGACAAACCCCGCGCTGAAGGCCTCACCGGCATTCAGCGCACGCTTCATGCTGCCGGTCGCGAGGTGAGTTTTGATGCCTTTGAAGGAGCTCACAGCGTCGTCGTGGCGGATGACAAAGTTTTTGTCGTCACCACCGACGGCATCTTGAAAGCCCACGGCATCGCCAAAGGCGAAGCCAGGCATTGGAAGCGCGAGATCGTGATCGAGAAGGCGGATGCAGAACTCGCGAAGACCATCATCAAAGCCGCTGGGACGGACCGCGGCTACGTGCTCATGTTAGGGTCTGACAAACCAGGATTGATCGAGTCCCTGCTAACAAACAGCCATTTTCATCTCATCATTCTCCCGGAGGATGGCGATTCCAGGCGTCGGCTGCTCAAGGCGGGTCTGTATGGTGAGCGTGCCTCATTGCTGCCCATGGATGCGCTGCTTCCACCCTTCTTCGCCAGCGTCATCCTCGCCCTCGAAGGCGGCCATGAGTCCTATGTGTCCCATCTCCGTCCTGTCGAAGGCCGGGTCATCGGCCCCGGAGCCAAGCTCATCCATACTCGCGGTCCGCTCACCGGCTCCACCAACTACCTCGCTGACTGGAAACCCAGTGAAGATCCGTTCGTGCAGGCACCGCTCGGCGTGTTGTGGTTTGATGATGCGCTGAGCAACTTCAAGCGTGCGCCACAGCCGAAGATTGTCGATGGCGTCATGATCACGGCGGACAAGGATTGGCTCGATGCCACGAACCGCAAAGGCAAAGTCGATTACAAGCTGCTCGCTCCCGTGTTCAGCGACATCTACACCGGCCGCGTGCTCGATGAATACGAGGTTCCTGAACTTCGCGCCAAGTTTGGCAGCGTCGATATGCAGAGCATCCAGCCAGCGCAGTATCGCCCGCCGACTCAGAAGAATGATTGGTCGCCCGATCAACCGAAAGCAGGCATGAGAACCAATCCGCTCACCGGCGAGCAGGAGCCGCGCGTGTTTCCGAAAAGCTACGGCTGCGATGGCGGATTCGATTATGGCAACATCTTCACTTTCCGCAGCGGCACCGCGGCATTCTACGACAAGAAGGTCGAGAGCGGCACCGTCCACATCAGCGGCCCGCGCAGCGGTTGCACGAACAGCATCGTGCCCGCCGGCGGCATCCTGAACGTCCCCTATTTCTACGAAGGCTGCACCTGCAGTTACCCGCTGCCCATGGCGCTCGCGCTATACTCCATGCCGGAGATCTTTGAGCAATGGGCCACCTGGGGCGCGGTGCCCGCTGCCTCTTTGAACGGCAAGATCGAACGCCTCGGCATCAACTTCGGCGCGCCCGGCGACCGCAAGACACGCGATGGCACCCTGTGGCTCGATTACCCGAGCGTCGGCGGTCCCTCGCCTGAAATCCAGGTGCGCACCGAGCCCGAGAAGCCCGAGTTTTACTACCATCACTCCATCTGGATGAAGGGTGGCCAAGGCTGGCCCTGGGTCGCCGCCAGCGGCGTCAAAGCCCTGCGTGCCGCCACCATCTCCGGCCTCAAATCCGGCACCTACACCGTCCGCCTAACCTTCGCCTCGCCCAACGAAGACAAGCACATCTTCGACATCGCCATTCAAGATAAGCCCACGCTCACCAAGCTCGCCCTGCCCGCCAAGCTGATCGCCACCACCCAAACCATCCCCAACATCCAAGTCACCGACGGCACTCTCACCTTGAAACTCACCGCCATCGAGGGCGAAACCCTCCTCAGCGGCATCGAGATCATCCGCGAGGGTTTGAAGCTCGGTGATGTGCCGGATGTTGCGCGGGTGTCGGGGAAGGAATGATTGCTTGTAGAAGCCTTCACAAAAGCTGGATCAGTGGCAAAGCAAAAGTCGCAAAAGAGTATTAGCCCTATGACCCATTGGGGATTTCGAGTCTGAAACTGTTCTGAATCTGGGGCACCCAGTTATCCGTCACCTGGGCATGCGTCGCAAAATCCTGCCAACGCAGAACGGCGGAACGCACTTCTTCAATGATCGCAGTGGCGCGTCCGCGCTTCATCCGCGCGCTCTTTTCGCAAGCTCGGAAATCAGACAACGTAAATCCGTCACGCTTACCATTCATTGTCATCTGATGTTTAGCTGTCCATTCACCATTCGGATTGTGACTGTATGTCATATCAAAAGCAGGCGAGAGACTCCAGTGTCCGGCTTTGTTCATTAAGAAAGCAATATTCTTCACATGATCATCTTGGTTGCGAGCGATGATATTGAAGGTCATGCGGCGAAATTGCTCTTCGACAGTTTCCATAGGCAGGTCGAGCTGATGTATAATTAGCAGTGCCTGCTCGTAGGCGTGCGCGCCTGCTTGATTGAAATCAAGATGTGCCATCGCACCGAGTGATTGCATGTGGAGCTTCTTGCCTCCGGACTGACGATCAAATCGACGTGTCATGAAATGTCTCCGTCCATTTTCTTCGAGAAGTCGGCATTCGCTCATCTGTATGCCTGCGGCCTTTGCCATCAGGGAATATGCATATTCAATGGCACAGAAACCTTTGGAATCATCGAGCTCCTTATCCTTGTTTCCGGCTACACCATCGAATTTCAGAAGCCAGTATTCAAAGCCGTCACCTGCGGTTATTTGGCCTGAGCGGACCTCGTTGGTGTCGCGATTCCAGGCAATGACTGCCTTCGCGCGCGCGCCGCCAGCTGAGGTGCCTACCCGCAAAATGTCATTGAGCGCGTGTTCACGTTTGGCATCGGCAAAATTGCCTTTCAATTCAGCGCGATTTTGAAGCACTTCCGAAGCCAAGTGAACCAACGAGTCGACCTCGATTTTCTTCGCCTTGCGTGGCTTCGGCCCAAGCACGGGCGCAAATTCAAGTGCTCCCATGCCTCGTGTGCCAGTGTAGCAAAGTCGCTCCACTGCATTAAAGCTCTCTGGTGTTCGCCCTTGCGTGGCTAACCATGCATTGATGAGTGCATTGCCGAACTTATCGGGCAACGAATCCGCGAGCAGTCCCGGCAGGTCGTGAAATGTACCGGGTGCGAGTTCTGGGAAGCTGTAAACCTTCTTAGCCAAAGGCATCATCAGAGGGGAAATCTCGATACCACTGCGAACAAAGTCAGGGTCATACTGAAACTCGGCCCCTTCACGCCGCTCATCCAACGCGACAGCGCCAATGGTTCGCCCCCAAAGCTGCACTTCCGCAATCATGAATCATCCCCCCATTGCCAGTTTCTTGGTTTTGCATCCATGTTCTTTTTTGCGGATGCCCGCCGCCTTCGTTTCCCATGCATTCTCAATTGCTCCATGGGGCCTGGTGTGGCTTCTGGCACAAGCAGGTCTAGCCGCTCAAGCAAGCCAAGGGCTCTTAAAATTCGCACGAACCCTGCAAGATTTGCTGTCACTTCTCCCGCCTCTAACCTCTCGACGCGGCGTTTTGCCACTCTCGCCAGCCGTGCTAGCTTTTCTTGGCTCCACTCATGGTCCAAGCGAACATTGGCCAACCGTTCGCCAAAGCTTTTCAAGAATGCTTCGTCAGTGAGTTTTGTCGGTGACGTCATAATTCGCCATTAATGGCGAATTATTACATTAATGTCAATTTATTCGCCATATTTGGCGAATAATAAAAATATTAGCTATTCGCCATTTAAGGCGAATTAAGCGATAAAATGACACAAATTCGCCAAAAATGGCGAATTAGGTAACAATTACCTCTCAAGCTTTAAGTGAAAACGAATGAAGAAAACGCCAAATCATCACTCCCCCTGAAGTGCAAACCAGGCCCGCATCTGGTAGCTGCAATGGCATTTGGAAGAGCCATCGGGCACGAGGACGAGGCCGGAGGCGGGGATGGCGTTGATCCAGCAACTGGGGCGGATGCCGCCGTAGTTTTCGGTGCCGGCGCTGCGGGTGAGATCGACGTAACCGAGCGTGGCGCTGCGGAAGAGCATGAGGTTCTTGCTGGCGGCGATCTGGCCGCAGCCATAGGAGCGCTTCAGCTCGAACTCGACGGGCGATCCGGTTTTGAGATCCCATGCACCGCCTTGAGAATAGATAGTCGAGTCGTTGATGAGCGGGCGGGTTTGATACTTGCCGTCCTGATCCCACAAACGCTTGCCGGTGGCGATGTCAAAGCCGGCGAGGCGTCCGCCGACTTCGGAGGGCAGTTCGAAGAAGTTATGCCGCACGGCTTTGTAGTTCATGAGCAGCACGCCGTGCTTCGCGCTGACGGCGACCTGTGTGCCCCAGATGTCGTCTTTGTTTTCCCAGATGACTTTGCCGGTGGCGGAGTCGAGCGCGATCAAGGTGCCTGCGGGCACCTGGCTGTGCGTGAGCTTCGGCGCGGATTTGCCTTCGCGTTTGGGATTGGTCACGCGATCCGCTTCGACGATGGGGCGGTCGATCAAATAGACGCGCTCTCCAGCGATGGCGACGCTGTTGTGGCGGATGGAGCCCTTGGGTTCGTGTTTCCATTTCATCGCGCCAGTGGCGGGGTCCATGGCGAAGAGCAGCACGGACTCGGTGCGCAGATTGGTGAGTTGGTAGCGCGGGCTGACGTTGTGCGCGGCGTTTTCGACGGAGCCAAAAAGCAGGCCATTTTCAAAGGCGAGGTAGCCCCAGTTGCGGTTCGCTGCATCGGCAGCGACGGGCGTGGCGAATTCACGCACGAGCTTGCCGGTGGCGAGGTCGATGCGCAGGCAGCGCGAACCGCTTTTGACATAAACAGAGTCGCCACCAATGCAGAACGGCCCGCCGGTGTCGCCGATGCCGACATCGTGATGAATGCCGTCGAAGTCGATGAGCAGGTTCTTCACGTCGAACTCCCACAGCTTGCGCCCGTTGTAGGCGTCGAGGCAGCAGAGGCCATGCACGCCGCTGGTGACCATGTAACCCTGCGAAATGAGCGGCGCGGGGCCTTGCCCATGACGGTTCGCGACCTCGAACTCGACATCGCGGAACCAAAACATGGAGAGCTTGCCCTTCACGATTTCATCATCCGAGCAGAGTGTGTTCGCGGCGCTGCCGTTTTGATGAGTCCAGCTTCCAGCGCCGGTTGGCGCGGTGGCTTTTTCAAGGCGCAGGCCATCGCGATGACAAATGAGTCCGCTGTAGGGCCGGCGCAGACGTTCCATCTCCTTTTGAATCGCTGGCGTGACCTGCTTCGGCGCGATGACGAGATTGGCGAACTGCTTGGGATAGTTCGTGGCATCGAGCGAACCGACCTGCACGGACACGCGAGTGCCGTAGAGGCCTGCACTGGCATTCCGATGCCGCGCGGCCTGGACGATGGCTTCATCCGTCTCCATCGAGATGATCTGCAAATCGGACTGGCGCGCCAAAGCGAGCGCGAAGTCGGCGTGACCGGCTCCGAGCACCACGGCATAACCTTCTTTGATTTTCGAGGCATCAAGGATGGCTTTCGCTTCCGCCATCACGGCGGCATCGAGCGGCTTTTCTTCGGCAATGGGTGCGCGAACGGGTAGTGGAGCAGGGCTGCCATCAAAGAGATAGACGATGCCTTTGTCCGTGGTGGCGACGACGCGGCCATTGCCAGCCGCGAGGCCGAGCACGCGACCCTCGACTTTTTGCTTCCACCATTCCGTGCGCTGGCCGTTGTAGTCGATGGCGCTGATCTGGCTGTCGTAGCCGATCACGGCCTCGCTGCCGGTGATGATGAATTCGAGCACTTCTTTTTCGAGCGGCACGAGTTTGTCCTGAACCAAAGAGCGGGCTTTGGTGGTGACACCTTTGCGGTCGATCTTTTCCACTTCCTTCCAGCGATAGATCGCCAGCGAGCGGCCTTCCGCGCGCACCACGCCGCCGGGAGTCGCCACCGCCGAGCCCATGCCAAGCTGTGAGGTCATGTCGCCCGTCGTTACATCGAACAGGCAGCCTGCATTGAGGAAGCTCGACTCTGTGAGCACGGCGCGCGTGCCGCCGCGCTGCTGGTTCTTTTGCAGATGGTAATAGCGCAGTTTGCCATCGCCACGCTCGAACACCGCCGGCACCGCGCGGCCTGTGGGCACGATCAACGAGGTGTCCGTGGCCAGCAGATAACCCTGCGGCGCCACGCCGCTCACGGCTTCAGCACCGCCATGCGGCTGCGCCATGAACAGGCCGCCCGACTCGCTGTTCTGCCACAGGGGTTTGCCCGTGGCGGCATCGAGCGCGTGGAGAAAGACGCCGTCACTCGGCCAGATGCCGCCGCTGTAATACACTTGGTTATCCAAAACCACCGGGCCGCCGCGCGCCGGCCAGTGTGAGATCATGCGCTCATTGCCCATCACCTGCTGCGGGCCGGGTCCGCCACGGTGTTTCCAGAGCACTGTTCCATCGGCCAAAGACAGCGCGTAAAGGAAGCCGTCATCGCTCGCCACAAACACGCGATCCTTCCACGCTGCGGGGGCAAAGCGCACCGGTCCACTGGTGAAGAAACGCCAGCGAATGCGCCCCGTCATGGCATCCAGCGCATACACCTGGTCATCTGCCGAACTGCCAAACAGCACGAGATCGCCCACGATGACCGGTTGGAACGCCAGGTCATACTCCATGCGCTCCGAAGTCGGCCAGGCGGGCCGCGGAGCTGCGGGCAGGCGAAACTCCCAGCGTTGGCGAAGTTGGTTAGGGATGGTTTCCCCGGTGTAACCGCTGCGTGCGGCATCGCCACGATAGGTCGGCCAGTCGGCGGCCAGGGTGGATGAAGCGAGAAGGCAGAGGAGAAGCGTGCGCATGGAAGGAGACAAACGGGCCATGAACACGGGTTCTTCGGCTCAGTAATCCCGGAACGGGCCGCGTGGTTCAGCCGCGTCCATCTCCTTGCGCCAGGCGCTGAATTTTTGCTGCATCATTCTGGCGATGTTTGGCTTCTCTTTGGAGAGGTCGCGTGTTTCGCCGGGATCGGTGCTGAGGTCATAGAGACCATGGCCCTTGGCCGATTCCAGCCACTTCCAGTTTTGATGGCGCGCGGCCTTGTCGCTGCGGCGCTGCCAGAACATTTCGGTGCGCGGTGACTTCACTTCGCCGAGCAGGACGGGCATCATGTCGAATCCATCAAACTTCACGCCTTCGGGCGCTTTGGCGTCCGTGGCGGCGAGCAGGGTGGGCACGAGTTCGAGGCTGGTCAGGAACTCGTCGCTGACCTTGCCAGCGGGCAGTTTGCCGGGCCAGCGGGCGATGAATGGCACCCGCAGTCCACCTTCCCACATCGTGCTCTTGCCGCCTTTCAGCGGCGCATTGCCGCCATTGCCGCTGCCGCCGTTGTCGGACATGAAAAGGATGAGCGTGTTGTTGGTTTGACCTGCTTTTTCGACCGACTCCATCACCGCGCCGATGACTTCATCCATGCAGGTCACGGCACCGCAGTAGCGGGCGAGTTTTTCATCCGCCACCTTGCCGCGATACATGGCCGTGTACTTCTCGGGTGCCTGCACGCCTTCGGCGACTTTCTTCACGCCTTCGGTTGTGCCTTCACCAAATGAAGATGCGCCATGTGGGGCATTGAAGGCGAGGTAGAGAAAGAGCGGTTTGCGACCCAGATGCTCGTTCATGAAGTGGAGCGACTCGCGGCGGAACACGTCGGTCACGTAGGTTCCCTTGTCCTCCTGCGTGCGTTCGTTCCCGCGAAACATGGACGGCACGCCGTAGCGTTCGTGGGTGTAGTAATCGATGCCGTTATTGCCGTGGCCGTAAAAGAAATCAAAGCCGCGCTGGAGCGGCAGGTAGCGCCGCGCCTGTCCCATGTCCCACTTGCCGACGCAGCCGGTGGCATAGCCCGCTTTTTTCAGCATGTCGCCGATCGTCACCTCGCGCGGATCGAGGCCGAGCGTCATCTCGGGTGACACGGCGTAGTCATCGCTGGTGTAGCGATGCCCGAAGTTCACCATGTCATTGCGCACCATGTCGTAGAGTCCGTTGCGCTGCGGGTAACGCCCTGTCAGCACGCTGCCGCGCGAGGGGGTGCAGGCGGGCCAGGTGACATAAAAGCTCGTGCCGCGCACGCCTTCGGCGGCGAGCCGGTCCAGATTTGGTGTGATCAGTGGTTTGGTGCCGATGCAGCCGAGATCCGGGTAGCCCTGGTCATCGCTGATGATCAGGATGACATTGGGTGCCGCGGCCAGTGGCAGGAGAGTCAGGACAAAGGCGGAAGCGAGGATGAGGCAGGCACGCATGGTTCATCCCAACGACGCATGGCGGTCGCATCTCGCACCCGGCTGCGCGCCATCCTTGCTAGTTGGCAAAGGCAACCTAACATCCGCGCCGTGATCGCCATCGCTACGGCCAGTCAAAAGGGAGGCGTGGGTAAAACCACCCTCTGCATCAATCTCGCATACTCTCTCGCCCGGCGCGGGTGGACAACGCTGCTCGTGGACACCGATCCGCAGGGCGGCGTGGGTCTCTCGCTGGCGCGCTCCACGCGCTCGAAGCTTGGATTCTACGATTTCCTCAGTGGCGAGCGTGATTTGAACAAGCTCGTGCTGCCCACCCGCCTGCCGGAGCTGCAAATCCTGCCCTGTGGTCAATACAATGCCTGCGCGCGCCGCGGCTGGCCTGTCCAGGAGGTGCCTGCCCGGCTTGCGGATCTGCTGCGCGGGGCGGAATTGCGCGGTGTGGACTGTGTTCTCATGGATACCGCCGCCGGACTCAACGGCATGAGCGAGTCGGTGGTGAAAGCCTGCGACTACGTCATCCTGCCGCAGCAGGCCGAGCCGCTGGCGGTGCGCAGCGTGCCGCACATGCTGGAGACGCTGGCGCGTTTCCGCGCCGAGGGTGCCGGGGTCAAGGTGGCGGGCATCCTGCTGACCATGGTCACGATGGACAGCCGGATCAGTCAAAAGGTGGTGTCCGAATTACGCGCCATGCTGCCGGCGGACCTGATGTTTGATCAGAATGTCCCGCGCCTGCCCTCCTTTCTGGAAGCCAGTGCCATGGGAGTGCCGGTGGCATTGCTGAAAAAGAATCCGCCGCCCGAAGCCATCCTCTTTGATCAGCTCGCCGCCGAGCTTGAGCAGCGTGCGGGTCTTGTCCTGGAACGTGAATCCAATCAAAGCTATGCAAGTCTCCTGGATTGATGCGGAAGAGATCAGTGCTCTGGCGGAGTCCCTGCGCCGTGAACCGGGTGTCAAAACCCCGCCGCTGGCAGCAACTCCCGTCGCACCCGCTTTAGCACAGCAGCCGTATGCGCTGCCTGAGCCAGCGCCCGTGGTGTTTGAGCCAGCGCCTGTGGTGCCTGAGCCAAAACTTCCTCCGATGGATTTGCCGGTGCCGGCTCCTGTGCCGGGTGCTCCAAAAACTTTCGCCATGCCTGTGCGGCAGCCGCCCCCATTGCCGGTCGAGGCGAGGCTTCCCGCGATGTCTGTTCCGCAGCCACCTCCCTTGCCGGTCGAATCAAGGGTTCCCGAGATGGATGAGCCCCTTCCTGAAAGCGTGCCCATGAATGTGCCGACGGTGGATTTTCGCTCACGCCTGCAGGCCATTCGTGAGCATGCCATCCGTGCCGGTTTGATTTCGAAGCAGCAACCGTCGGCTGAACCCGTGGCGCCAGCACCCGTGACCATGGCACCAGTGCCTGCGGTGCCGGTGCCTGAAATCGTTCAACCCAATTCCCTGCCAGCTTTCGACGCGTCTGCTGGTTTTCAATCCGGACGGATCTATGCCTTCGCTTCCTGGGCGCTGCGGGTGCTCGGTCAGAGTGAATTGTTTGTGGTGGGTGATCAGGGTAACCTGCTTTGGGGCCAGCCTGCACGCTCGGGCATGGTGCTTTCCGCCATCATGGCCTGGGGTGCCACTTCGCGCATGAGCGCGTTCTCTGCTTTTGAGACGGCCGCGCCGCTGCGCCAGGTGCTTGCCACGGGCAGTCATCTCATCGTCATCCCTTGTGCCACGCGGCTGGGAGCCATGAACATCGCCATCATCAGCGCGCAGCCCCTGCCGGACATGCATGTGCCCACTCTGCGGCAGGCCTTGATCGGTGCCATGGGTGCGGAGGGCTGACACAAAAGCACCAAGTCTCGGCACATCTCCCTGCTGACAGAACGGCGCGGAGCGGCTAATCAAGGCGGCATGAAACCCCTCGATCTTCAGGTCAATGGTTATGCAGGCACCGATTTCAACGGCGACGACCTCACCGCAGAGGCGCTGCATCACGCCTGCGTCTGTCTGCGTGAAGATGACTGCGACTCCATCCTCGCCACCTTTATCACCGATGACGTCGCCACGCTGGAGCGGCGCATGAGCACGCTGGTGCGTTTGCGTGAGCAGGATGAACTCGCGCGCAGTGTCATCGCCGGCATTCACATCGAGGGCCCCTTCATCAATCCCGAGAAAGGCTATGTCGGCGCGCATCCGCCGCATTGCGTGAAGCCCGCCAACATTGAGGACACCAAGCGTCTGCTCGATGCCGCAGGCGGACTCACCAGGATCGTCACGCTGGCCCCGGAGAAGGATGAGCACTTCCATGTCACCGAGTTTCTGGCCAACAACGGCATCACCGTTTCCGCCGGTCATTGCAATCCCAGCCTGGACGTACTGCATGCCGCTGCCGAGCATGGTTTGACGATGTTCACCCATGTCGGCAACGGCTGCCCGATGCTCATGCATCGCCATGACAACATCATCCAGCGCGCCCTGTCGCTGCGTGACAAGTTGTGGCTCTGCTTCATCCCCGACGGCGTCCACATCGACTTCTTCGCGCTGCAAAACTACCTGCGCGTCGCCGGTCTGGAGAAGACCATCTTCGTCACCGATGCCATCTCCGCCGCGCGTCTCGGTCCTGGCAAATTCACACTCGCAGGCTGGGACATCCAGATCGGCGAGGATCTCGTCGCCCGCAGTCCCGACGGCTCCCACTTCGTCGGCAGCACCGTCACCATCCCGCGGATCGTTGCCAATGGCCAGCAGCAGCTCGGCCTGAGCAAAGCCGATCTGAAACTGCTGCTGGATACGAATCCGCGAAAGGCCGTCGGGCTGTAGAGTCCGGCTCCCTCTCCTCCGCGAGGAGAGGGCTGGGGTGAGGAGCGGGAGCCAGGCGGACCGGTGGACGTCAATCGCATGGCCGATCCTTCCAACCCCTCACCTAACCTCTCCCCTCGGGGGCGAGGGATCAGAGTTCCAGATTGAAGCTTGCCTGAGCCATCCGCTCTGATTGAATCGAGCCATGAATGAGCCGGAAAAACCGAAGAAGGGCTGGGGGTGGCTGCAGTGGAGTGTTGCCGTTGTGGTCATGCTTTTGATGGCCAGCCTATATGTGCCGACCTTTGCAAGGATTAGCCCAATGGCTAATCAGTCATCCACATCCAATAATTGCCGACAGATCATCATGGCCCTGAAAATCTATGCTGGAGACAACAATGGAGTTTTTCCTGATGGTGAGACTGCCAACCTGGTCTTTAGGAAGCTCATTCAAAAGGAAGTTGTCCAAGATGAGCGGATATTCGGAGGCAAAGTCAGTCCATTTGTTCCAGACGGTAATGTTGGCATTGCCCCCAACTTTGAAGAAGCTGTCAGTCCTGGCGAAAATCACTGGATGATTGTCGCAGGTCTCAAGCCGGGGAATGCCGCCACGATCCCTTTTGTGTTCGAGAACTCCACCAATCATGCGTGGCCGCCAGTTTGGAGAAACGATCCTCAATCACTACCGTTGCGAGGACGAGTTTGGAGAGGCGGCAAGATTATCGCCGGACGTTTAGACAACAGTGTGAACGTCGAAAAGCTGATCAAAAAGAGCAATGGACTGACTTTGTCTGACGGGCTCAGGCAAGCCATCGAAAGGGAAATCAGCAGCCCCCTGCGCATCCTCGACATCGAAGAAAGGAAGTGACCGCACCGCCCATGCTCTATCCCACCGCGAAACTTGTCATCCGCAGTTTGGCATTGTGAGAGGGCGCGGGCTTTTCATCATCTGCGACCAATGAACGCGCGATACGATGTTGAAGGTCTGGTGGTGGTCGTCATGGGCGGCACCACGGGGTTGGGCTTGTCAGCGGCTCTGGCGCTGGTGGCGAATGGGGCGCGGGTGGTCGTGTCGAGCCGATCTGAATCGAATGTGCAGGCGGCGCTGAAGCTGCTCGGTGACAGCGCGCGCGGCCTGGCGGGCGATGCCTCGCTGCCGGAGACGGCGGAGCGTGCAGTGGCGCTGGCGGTGGAGTCGTTTGGACGGCTGGACGCGCTATACCATGTGGCCGGCGGCAGTGGTCGTTCGCGAGGTGACGGGCCGCTGCATGAGATGACGGATGACGGGCTGCGCTACACGCTCGATCTGAATTTGAATTCTGTCATTCTCTCCAACCGTGCGGCGGTGCGGCAGTTCATGGCGCAGGGCGGCGGAGGCGTGATTCTGAATATGGGTAGCGTGCTCGGCTGGTCGCCGTCGCCGGAGTTTTTTGCCAGTCATGCTTACGCGGCAGCCAAGGCGGGCATCATCGGTTTCAGCAAGTCGATCGCCAGCTATTACGCGCCGCAAAACATCCGCGTGAATGTCATCGCCCCGGCGCTGGTGGAGACGCCGATGTCTCAGCGCGCCGTCGGCAATGAAGACATCCAGCGCTTCATCGCCGCCAAGCAGCCGCTCGATGGGGGTCGCGTCGGCACACCGGAGGATGTGGAAGGCGCGGCGCTGTTTCTGCTGTCACGCGCGGCGAAGTTCATCACAGGACAAGTGCTGGCGGTGGATGGCGGATGGACGGTGTCAGAAGGAAGGATGAAGGGTGAAGGATAAAGGATGAAACTATGAGTCTGGCGATTGGCATTGATCTTGGGGGGACGAACATCAAGGCGGCGCTCATTGAGTGCGGCTCGGGAGAGATGCGGGCGAGTGTTTCGAGGCCGACGCTGGATGGGGAGTTTATCGGTGATCAACCACGCTTTGCCCACACCGTGCGGGAGATCGTGCAGGAACTGGAGACGCAGGCAGGGCAGGGGAAATTGCGTGTGGGTTTGTCAGCACCCGGGCTGGCGAATCCGAATGGTCGCTGCATCGACTGGATGCCGGGGCGGATGCATGGGCTGGAGAAATTGGACTGGCCGACTTTTCTGGAGCGCGAGGTGCAGGTGCTCAATGATGCTCATGCCGCCTTGCTCGGTGAGGTCTGGATCGGTGCGGCCAAAGGCTGCCGGGATGTGTTCATGATCACGCTCGGCACCGGTGTCGGCGGCGCGGTGCTCAGTGGCGGTCGTTTGCTCAAAGGCAGCCTCGGACGCGGCGGGCATCTCGGCCACATCACGGTCGATGCGAACGCGCCCAAGGACATCTTCAACACCCCTGGAAGTCTGGAATCCTTCCTCGGCAACAAGACGCTGCAAGAGCGTGGCGGCGGCCGTTATGAAAGCACGCTCACACTGCTTGCGGCAGCCGCAGCAGGAGACGCGGAGGCGAAATCTCTCTGGCTGGAGTCCGTGCGCTATCTCGCCGTCGGCATCGTCTCTCTGATCAATGTCCTCGATCCCGAACTCGTCATCCTCGGCGGCGGCATCGCCTCAGGTGCTGGCGAACAATTGATGCAACCATTGCAAAGCTATCTCGATGAATTCGAATGGTGCCCCGGCGGGCATCGAGTCCGTTTGGCACTGGCTACGGCAGGTGAATGGGCAGGAGCCTATGGCGCTGCGAGCGCCTCTGAAAGGATGAAGGATAAATGATGAAGGATGAAGAACCAGAAGACCTGAGGCAGCGGACCACTGACTATGGAGTTGAGGTCGTGGCTTTGTTTTGTCGTCTGCCCAAAGAAGAGCATGCTCGGATATTGGGACGGCAGATGCTAAAATCTGGAACAAGTGTCGGGGCTCAATACCGCGAAGGCAAGCGGGCGAAATCCAACGCGGATTTGATCAGCAAGCTGGAGGGCGCTTTGCAAGAACTCGACGAGACAGACTACTGGCTGGAACTTCTCGAACGCTCACACTGCCTCCGTGGTGTCGATTTTCAGCACGTAAAAAGTGAGACACAGGAACTCATCGCCATTCTGACAAGTATTGTGATCAAACTCAAAAGACGCGGCAAATAGCAACATCACTTCATCCTTCATCCTTCATCCTTTTCTCATGTCTCCCGCTGAAACCTACCTCACCAAGTCCGAGCAGCTCATCACGCGCGTTCGCGAGCAGCTCCCGCTGATCAATCAAACCGCTGATCTCTTTGCCAGGACCATTCTGGCGGGTCAGATGGTGCATGTTTTTGGATCCGGTCACAGCCGCATCCTGGTGGAGGAGATGTGGCCGCGGTATGGTTCGTTTCCGGGCTTCAACCCGATCGTCGAACTCAGCCTGACCTTCCACAATCTCGTCGTTGGTGCGAACGGACAACGGCAGGCGATGTTCCTGGAAAACGTCAGCGGCCTGGCGGCGCGCATCCTGCGGAATTTTGATCTGAAGGATGGCGACAGCGCGCTGGTCGTGTCTTCCAGCGGTTGCAATGTCGTGCCGGTGGAGATGGCCGGGGAGTTTCAGCGTCGCGGGGTGAAGGTGGTGGCCATCATCTCTCAGGTGCATGCCGATGCCAGCACCACGCGGCATCCGGGCGGCAAGAAGCTGCAAGACTTTGCCGACATCGTGCTCGATACCGGCGCGCCGATCGGTGATGCGATGGTGAAGATCGAAGGGCTTGAAACACCCGTCGCTCCAGGCAGCACGGTCGGTGGATGTTTGCTGGTGAATGCCATCAAGGCCGAGGTGGCGGATCGTCTCGTGAAAGCAGGCCAGCCGCCAAAAGTGCTCACCGCTGGAGTGGTCGTCGGTGCCGAGAAAGCCACGGCGATTTTTGAAGCCGCGTATGATGAGCATGCGCGGCGGATCGCGCCGTATTATGCGGGGTTGTAGCATGGCCTTTCCAGGCCGTGCCAGGTGTCGATGTCAGGTGAAGTCCGCACAGCCTGGAAAGGCTATGCTACGCTTCCGCTGACTTCCGCTCATTCACGATGCGGTCCACGGCGTGTTTGGTCACGACATTCCCGAGTGAGTCGCGGCCTTTGATGGCAAGGGCGGCGATGGGGAATTTTAGCGACATGGTGCGCAGGTAGAGGGCGGGCTTGAGATGAACGAGCAGGTTTTGCGCGTTGCTTTCCTCCTCGGTTTCATGGCGGGCAAAGAAGAGCACCATGGTGCCGGGCGTGCCTTTGGTGAGCACGTATTGCTTGTCGCGAGTGGTGCCGCCGATGCGGAAACGCTTGGCCATGACGGGACCGTTTTTGCCATCGCGGTAGATGAGCGTGTACACCGCGTCTTCGTCCTTCTTGTAAAGGTTGATGTAGAGCGGGTTCTTGCCGACGTGGATCTTCGGCGCGACCTTTGACACGGTCATCGAGCCGTCCTTGGTGAAGAATAGGATGTCGTCGAGGTTCGAGCACTTGCAGATCGGCTCGCCCTCTTTCTTCAGGCCGGTGCCGGCGAAGCCTTCCTTGGCATCGAGATAAAGGATTTCATTGGCGATGATGACCTGCGCGGCGGCCACGCGGTCAAAACTGCTGACCACGGTGCGGCGTTCGCGTCCGGGGCCGTAGGTTTTCTTCAAGCGCTCGAAGTGGGCGATGGTGAAGCGGGTGAGCTGCCTGAGGTTCTTCTGAACGGCGTCGATGTCCTTTTCCAGTGAGCGGATGTGCTCGTCAGCCTCGAAGCTGTTGAACTTGGAGATGCGCTTGATCTTGATCTCCGTCAGGCGGGCGACGTCGTCATTGGTGACTTCGCGCTTCAGCAGAGTGAGGTGTGGTTTCAAGCCTTTCCAGATGGCTTCCATCACGGCTTCCCAGGTTTCGGCTTCTTCGATCCGGCGGTAGATGCGGTTCTCGATGAAGATCTTTTCCAGGCTGCTGAAGTGCCACTTCTCTTCGAGTTCACCGAGCTGGATTTCCAGTTCTGCGCCGAGCAGTTTCTTGGTGTACTCGGCGCTCTCTTTGAGCAGCTCGTTGATGTTGGCAAAGCGCGGCTTGTCATTCTGAATGACCACCGCATTCGGGGCGATGGACACCTCGCAATCGGTGAAGGCATACAGCGCCTGGATGGTCTGCTCGGCATCGGTTCCGGGAGGCAGCTGAACGACGATTTCGACGAACTCCGCCGTATTGTCATCGACTCGGGCGATCTTGATTTTGCCCTTTTCGTTTGCGGTCACGATGCTGTCCATCACGCCTCCGGTCGTGGTGCCATAGGGCACTTCGATGATGCGCAGGGTGTTCTTCTTTGGCCCTTCTTCGATCTTGGCCCGCACACGGATGCGGCCACCGCGCAGTCCGTTGTTGTAGTCGGTGGCGTCCATGATGCCGCCCTGGGGGAAGTCGGGCACGAGGCTGACTTCTTCACCCCTCAACGCTGCGATGCTGGCCTCACACAGTTCGATGAAATTATGCGGCAGAATGCGGCAGCTCAGGCCGACGGCAATGCCTTCCACGCCCTGGGCGAGCAGGAGAGGGAACTTCACCGGCAGGGTCACGGGTTCTTTGTTGCGTCCGTCGTAACTGGCGGACCATTCGGTGACTTTGGGAGCAAAAACGACGTCGAGCGCGAACTTGGAGAGGCGGGCCTCGATGTATCGGGGTGCGGCGGCGTTGTCGCCGGTGAGGATGTTGCCCCAGTTGCCTTGTGTGTCGATGAGCAGGTCTTTCTGTCCGAGCTGCACCATGGCGTCGCCAATGCTGGCGTCACCATGCGGATGGTACTTCATCGTGTTGCCGACGACGTTGGCGACCTTGTTGTAACGGCCGTCTTCCAGCTCGTCCATGCTGTGCAGGATGCGGCGCTGCACGGGCTTGAAGCCATCGTGAATGTGCGGCACGGCGCGCTCCAGGATGACGTAGCTGGCGTAGTCGAGGAACCAGTCGCCGTAGAGATCGTCCACCGGCTTGATCTCGATGGGCGCGCTGTCCGCGAGGATGGGTGAGGAGTCTTCGGTCTTGGAGGGTTTCTTAGCCACGGCGGGGAAAAGGGGAAAAGGCGGGCTTCTCAGTGCTCAGGTCTGGGGCCGGAGTCAAGCGCGGAGGATAGGTCAGAGCGGAGAATAGGCCCCATAGGTCGTATGCGACCTATAAGACCTATATCTGAAGCCAATGCACTACCGCACCGGCCCCAAACTCTGCAAATACGCCATGAGATGCACCACATTCTCCTCACCCAGCGCGGTGAGCTGGCCTTCGGGCATCAAGGACATGGCAAGCTGCTGCTGATCAGCGATCTGGGACTTCTCAATGGTCAGCTTTTCCGCCGGTGTCTGCACGGTGACCGTGCGCTCGGTCTGGGCGGGGATGACGCCGGTGATGGTGCGGCCGTCCTTGAGCTTGAAGACGCTGATGCGGTAGTCCGCTGGCACGATGGCGCTGGGGTCGATGATGTTTTCAAGCAGGTAGGTGAGCTTGTGGCGATCTCCGCCGGTGAGGTCGGGGCCGATCATGCCGCCTTCGCCATAGAGCTTGTGGCAAGCGGCGCAGACGGCGGCGAAAAGGGTCTTGCCCTTCACGGCATCACCCTTGGTTAGGCGCTCGGGGGTGAGCTTCTTCGTCCAATCAGCCAGCTCGGCTTTCTTGGCCTCAGGCGAGTCGCGCAGCTCGCCCCAGACGGCGGTGAGCTTGGTGGTGAGATCGGCATCTTTCAGGCTGCGGATGGCGCGGGCCTGATACGGGGTGATGATGGCGACGGGCACTGTGCCAGCCTTCACGGCATCGAGCAAGGCATGGGCATAGCCGGGGCGGGAGACCAGTGTGGCGACGGTGGCCGCCTGCTGTTCCTGACTGCGCTCGGGCCAGGGGTTGAGCAGGGCTTTCGGGATGTTCGGGTCATCATAAGCGGCGAGCGCACTGCGCGCGACGGTGCCGAGGACTTTGTCATTGATCAAACCGCGCACGACGGACAGCAGCTCAGGCTTGGCACTGCGGGTGAGGCTGGTGAAGGCGTTGCGCCGCGCATTGGCATCGCCCTCGGGATCTTTGACGATGGCCATGAGTTCTTCTGCGGCTCGGCCGGTGCCGAAGGTGAGGGAGAGCTGCCGCACATGCGACTGGAGTGATGGAGTATTGGAGTTTTGTGGGGCTGGGGTTCCAGAAACCCATTTCTCCACCACTCCATCACTCCACCCTGCTGGCTTCTTCGCGCTGGAGAATCCCTCCAACCCCGCCGCCATGCCTGCGAGCACATCGCCGCGCACTTCCGCACGTTCAGTCATCAAGGCCACGAGCGCATCGACGGCGGCGGGCTGCTTCTCGATGTCCTCGGCGATGCGACGGGCGACGAGTCGGCGCACGGTGGGGATCTTCGCGCTGGCGATGAACTCCACGCCCTTCATCGGGTCCGCAGCGACGGCGGGCTCGATGCCATACCAGATCATGAGCGGCTGCTGCCGGTCATTCGCGTCTTCCTCATGCTGCGCCAACGCCGTGGCGATGGGCCAGCGGGCTTCGAGCGGGAGCCGCTGCAAAGCGGAGGCGAGGTGGAGGCGAACGAGACCGGAGGAGTCGGTCTGGGCTAGCTTCTGTAGAAACTCAATGGTTTCACGACGCCCTGCTGAGATCAAAATGAAGTCATCGACGACCCGAGCTACCTCTTTGTCGCTCTTCGGCCTCGAATTAAATCTACTATCAAGCAGTTGCTGCCAATCGCGTTGAACTTTCATACGCAGATCTAGAGCCCGAGAGGCTTCTGTAGAACTCGAGAAGTCTTCATCAAATGGAGTTACTCCAGCAGAAGATTGAATAGCATTTATCAGTTGCCTCGAACTTAGAGGAGGCTCGCTGTTTGCCAATGCAGCAAGCTTCTTTATGCCCTCACTGCCAAACTTGATAGTGGCGTTTGGCGTAGTGTTGCCACTGTATCTTTCGAGGACTGCAAGACTTGCTGCTCTGCTCCACCAGTTGTTCTCAGTCCCGAGCAACTTCACCAGCTCCTCATCCTTCATCGCCACCACATTGATCGGCTCCGCCCTCTTCGGCTCCCCATACACGATCTTATAGATGCGCCCGCTGGTCCGATGCACGCCGTCGTTGTCGTGGCATTCGCCAGTGTCGGACCAGTCGGCGACGAAGACGTTGCCGTCGGGGCCGGTGAGGAGGTCGATGCCGCGGAACCATTTGTCTTTGGCCTTCATGAAGTCGGGCGCGTGCTTGCCGGTGTAGCCGCAGCCTTCGCGGACGAGCTTGTCC
>CAJCCF010000573.1 GCA_903960845.1 uncultured Verrucomicrobiota bacterium
AATCAGCGAGTCAACATCTTCTCCCAGCCGGTTCTTCAATCCGCCCACGGTCCTGACCGTATCGGCGCACACCTTGCAGACTTCACTGAGCGCCATGGACTCACGTTCACGAAGCGACTTATGAGCGTGACCGCTGTTGATCGCCTCGGCATTGGGGCCTGCGCTCAGCTGCATGTCCTTCAACTTTGCTTCCACCCCAGGTAGCTCTTTGGTTTCGGTGACAAGCGCCGCCTGCCGTGCGCAAAGGATCGCCCTCACGGCCCGGCATAGTGTCGAGCGCGAAGCGCATCATTTCGAGAATGGTTGTTTTGCCGACCCCACGCGGTCCGATGATGCAGTTGAGACCGTCGGCGAATTGGATGTCGAGACCGTCGAGGAACCCTCCGATGACGCGCAGCCGCTGAATGAGGTGATGAGGTCGGGTGCGTGAAGTCTGTCGTTTCATAATATTTCCATTCTATTCATTCTCCCTATCGTGCGCCTGCGATTAGCCACGTTTGCCCATACGGGTTTAGGCTTTCCCATACGGGTTCCCATGCCGCTCAACGGTGGTTCCCATACGGGTCCCGTGACGCCCAAATGGTTGGGAAAATGGAAGGCGCGCGGTTCCCATACGGACATGCCTTTCCCGTGCGGCAGCCTGCATACAAAAGCCGCCAAGCTGCCATCATTCGCTAAACGCCGGACCACCAACCGTGGCCGCAGCACCACCAAGAAACACTGAATGACGGACATGAAATTACAATCAACAGAATGCTCTGGCACCACCGGGCGAAGAGGGAGGGAGGACCTTTTCACAACCGGGCGGCTCGCGCAATACCTCGGCTGCTCGGAACGGCACATCTTCAACCTGCGCAGGCGCGGCCTGCCTGCCTTCGAGATCGGCGACATGGTCAGGATTGACCTGGCGGCTGTGAGGGGCTGGCTGACCGCACATCAGACGGGCACCACAAAACCCAAATCAGCCTGAGCCATGCCCACCGCCGACGCCAACGTCATCAACTACATCCCGCGCCGCGCCGCCCTGCCCGACAAGCCGCGCAAGGTGAGCGTGAGTATCACCCGAACTGCAGAGGGCCTCTGGCACACCTCCATGCCGGTGGAGGACCTCGATTACCTGTTCGCCCTCGCTGATCTCCAGCGCGTCGAAGACCGCCTTCTAACCGGGGAATACTCCGGCCAATTCAAATAATAACCCTGCTCATGAATACACACACGCACTCCAGTCATCCGCAACTTGCGGACATGCAGCCAATCACGCGGCTGCGCTCCGGCAAACCATTGATTCAGCAACCATACCGCCTCATCGCCGGGATCATCCTCGGCTGGCTCCTCCACTCCGCATTCCATCATCTCACCCAAATCCAAACCACCATCCCATGAAAAACACCCTGCAATCCATGCTCCGTCGCGGGCGCGTCACCCGTCCTCAAAAATCTGCCATCTATGGCCCCGAGGGCGTCGGTAAAACGACGCTCGCTTCTCAAGCCCCCAATCCCGTGTTCCTCGACACTGAGGGCGGCACCGACCATCTCGATGTGGCCCGTCTCACTGCTGAAAAGTGGGAGGACATCCTCGCCATCATCAACCAACTCGCCACTGAGCCGCATGAGTTTCGAACGCTCGTGATCGACACTATCGACTGGCTGGAAAAACGCCTCGCCGAGTTCGTCTGCCGCCGCGCCAGCAAGGAGAGCATCGAAGATTTTGGCTACGGCAAAGGCCACGTCATCGTGGCGGAAGAGATGGCCAAATTCCTGACCAGCCTCGACGTGCTGCTGAAACGCGGGATGCACATCATCCTGCTGGCCCACTCGACGGTGAAGAAGTTTGAGATGCCCGATGCCGCCGGTAGCTACGACCGCTTTGAACTCAAACT
>CAJCCF010000574.1 GCA_903960845.1 uncultured Verrucomicrobiota bacterium
AGCGCCAGCGCATGGATTTCATGGCCCGCATGAACAAGCGTCTTGTCGGCGATCTGCATGGCGATGCGAACATGGAAGGCATGATCCAAAACATGGAACTCGCCGCTCGCATGCAGCTCACCACGCCTGCGATCGTGGACATCTCGAAGGAGAGCAAAGCCACGCTCGACCTCTACGGCGTCGGCGGCAAGGACACAAACACCTTCGGCCGTGCCTGCCTGCTCGCTCGCAAGCTCAGCGAGGCTGGCGTGCGCTTCGTGCAGGTCAGCATCGGCGGCTGGGATCATCACGGCGACATTCGCGGCAACCTCCCAAAACTCTGCTCTCAGACCGATCAACCTGTTGCCGCCTTGCTCAAAGATTTGAAATCACGCGGCCTGCTCGAAGACACACTCGTGCTGTGGAGCGGCGAGTTTGGCCGCACTCCGTGGAGCCAGGACCTGAGTGGCAAATCACCCATCGACAAACACGGCCGCGAGCATCAACCGGAGAGCTTCTGCTCATGGATGGCCGGGGGCGGCGTCAAAGCCGGCCTCACCTACGGCGACACTGACGACATGGGCTACCGAGCCATCAACGGTAAAGTCCACATCCACGATCTGCATGCCACCATGCTGCACCTCCTCGGCATTGATCACCTCAAGCTCACCTCTCGCCACCTTGGTCGCGACTTCCGCCTGACCGATGTTTACGGTGATGTGGTGAAGGAGATCATTGCCTGATGGAGTTCTTCACGGGGAAAGCGTTCTGATCAAAGCGGGCCCCGGCTAAGAACCACTGCCGCATTACCCGGCAGCACAGTCGTCTCAGTAGTGAGCCCCCCTTCCATTCGTTTCATGAACACTTCTCTCGACCTCACGCGCCGTCATCTTCTCGGCCAAATGACCACCGGAATCACGGGTGTCGCGCTTTCGCGTTTGTTCACGAACGAACTCGCCGCTGCGCCGCTGCACCAGCCGCATTTTGCACCGAAGGCGAAGCAGGTGTTGCAGATTTTCTGCCCTGGAGCGGCGTCGCACATGGACCTGTGGGATCACAAACCGATGCTGGAAAAATTTCACGGCACACCAATGCCCGGCGCGGATGTCGAAGTCACGTTTCAGGGTAAGAACGGCAACTTGATGAAGTCGCCCTGGCCCTTCGCGCCAGTGGGTCAGAGCGGGAAGATGATTTCAACCATGCTCCCGCACATGGCGAAGCATGTGGACGACATGGCCTTCATCCATTCGATGACCAGCCGCACGAACACGCACGGGCCGGGCTGCATTTACATGAACTCGTGCTTCACCCGCGAGGGGTTCCCCAGTGCAGGATCGTGGGTCAGCTACGCGCTGGGTTCGACGAATGAGAATCTGCCGACCTACATCGCCATTCAGGACGTGCGCGGCGAGCCGCCGAACGGAAAGGCGAACTGGAGCAACGGCTTCCTCTCCGCACAGCATCAGGCCGTTTCGATGGCAGCCCAGCAGCCGCTGCGCAACCTGGCGCGGCCGGCTTCCATCAAAGCCGATGACGAAAAAGCCACGCGCGACTTTTTGCAGCTCATCAATGCCGAGCATGCCGCCGCGCATCCGGGCAACGATGAACTCCGCGCCCGCATGGCCGCCTACGAACTCGCGGCAAAGATGCAGCTCACCGCGCCGGAAGTCAGTGACCTGGCCGCCGAGCCGCAGCACGTCCATGACCTCTACGGCACCAACGACAGCAACAAGCTCAAGGCCGCTTACGCGAAGAACTGTCTGCTTGCCCGCCGCTTCCTCGAACAAGGTGTGCGCTACGTTTCACTCTACTGCGCCTCGCGTGCGAGCGCGGTGGACGGCCTGCTGAACTGGGACGCACACAAGACGTTGAAGGCCGACTACGAGCGTCATTGCCCCATCTTCGATCAGCCGACTGCCGCGCTGCTTACCGATATGAAACAGCGTGGCCTGTTGGATGACGTGCTCGTCGTCTGGTGCACGGAGTTTGGCCGCATGCCGACGCATCAGGAAGGCACCAGTGGTCGTGACCACAATCCCGATGCCTTCACCACCTGGATGATGGGCGCGGGTGTGAAAGGCGGCGTGAGCTATGGCGAGACCGACGACTTCGGCCGCCGCGCCGCCGTCGATGTCGCCACGGTCTATGATTTCTACGCCACCGTGCTGCACCTGCTCGGGCTCAATCACGAGAAGCTGACCTATTACCACAACGGCGCGAACCGTCGCCTCACGGACGTGCATGGTCACGTGATCAAAAACATCCTCGCGTGATCGCTGTCATGAAACCCCTTCTGATCCTCCTCGCGCTTCTTGCATCGTTCGCCGCAGAGTCCTCCGCCGCAACGCAACCGCCGAACTTCGTTTGGATCATCGCTGATGACATGTCGCCTGACACCGGCGCCTACGGTGCCACGGACATCAGCACGCCGAATCTCGATGCGCTCACAGCCCAGGGTCGGCGCTACACTCGTGCTTATGCGACGGCGCCGGTTTGCAGTTCGTCCCGCTCGGCGTTCATCCTGGGTTGCTCGCAGATCACCACCGGACTGCACGAGCACGACGTCGAGAATCCGCAGTCGCTGGCCGCGCCTTACGAACCTTTGCCCACGCTGCTGCGCAAGGCGGGTTGGTTCGTTTCCAATGCGGCGGCACCCGGGTCGATGCGCAGCGGCAAGCCCATCAAGAAAGGCAAGACGCACTACAACTTCGCGCACGACGCGGCGGTGATGTTCGACGGCGACGACTGGCGCAAGCGCAG
>CAJCCF010000575.1 GCA_903960845.1 uncultured Verrucomicrobiota bacterium
ACCCCGCCCTGCTCCATGGCCCGGCGCATCTTTTCAAAATTCACCCGCTCATGCGCGGCGTGCTGATCCATGAGCACGAGCCCCTCGGCACTTTCCATCAGCACATAAAGACGGTGCAGAACGCCAATGATGCGGAAGGCTGGCATGGCGGGCTTTTCCGGAGCGCTCGCCTGCACCTCCACCACTGGCAACTCCAGTGGTGCCGGCGGAGATTCCGCTGGTTCGGACATCGGCCGCTCAACCTGTGCGGGCACGAATTCACGCTCTTGAAAAGACGCCGGTGCCTGACGCGGCGTCACGTCAACGCTCCGTGCAGGTGCGGGCAGAGTGAATGATTGCTGCTGATGCGACTCGATCATCGACACCATGGCCCGGGCGGGCGTCGGATGACCTTCAGGCAGTTTGTTGGCATTCTCCAGAGCCTGCCTAACTGCCCTTGCGACAGAATCACGCACGGCAAAACCATCGTGAAAGCGCACCTCCTTCTTGGCTGGATGCACATTGATGTCGAAAGCCTCGGCGCTCATCTCCAGGAAAAGAAAGGTCACGGGATACTGCCCCTTCATCAAGGTGGTGTGAAACCCTTCCCGCAGCCCATAATTGATGGATTGGCTTTCGATTGGCCGACCGTTTAAAAAGGTGATTTGCTGCTGGCGGCTGGATCGGCTCAGCCCGGGGCCGCCGATGTAGCCCCACACACTGACGCCTTGTGACGTGGTGCGCTCAACCTTGATGAGGCGGCCTGCAAGATCATCCCCTGCGAGGCCGCGAATGCGTTCCAGAGTCTCCTGAGTGCCCGGCAGATGGAAAGCGACTCCTCCATCGCGAATCAGGGTGAATGTCACCCGCGAATTAGCGATCGCGTGGGTGCGGAACTGCTGCTCGATATGGGCATATTCCGTGGCCTCCGCCCGCAGGAATTTACGGCGCGCCGGCACATTGAAAAACAGCGATCTCACCTCAATGACCGTGCCGGATCCTCCACCATGGTCCTTCACTCCCATGAGTTTGCCGCCCATGATTTCGATTTCCGTGCCGCTCAGCGCCTCTCTCTGGCGCGTGGCCAGGCGAAAGCGGGAAACGCTGGCGATACTGGGCAGTGCCTCACCGCGAAAACCAAAGGTTTCGATGGCCGCCAGATCCTCCTTGGTGCGTATCTTGCTGGTGGCATGGCGTTCAATGCACAGCAAGGCGTCCTCACGATCCATTCCGATACCGTCATCCGTAATGCGAATCATCGCTGAACCTCCGCGCTGGACCTCGACAGTCACATGCGTGGCTCCAGCATCCAGACTGTTTTCCACCAGTTCACGAATCACAGCAGCAGGCCTTTCCACGACTTCTCCAGCTGCCACCTGGCTGGCGAGTGCGTCGGAGAGAATGCGGATTTTAGACATAGAATGTGCAAAGACTGATTTGATCGGACACGTAATCCTTGCATGTGATCTTCGCCTGTGAAAAGAGCGGTGATCAGAATTCCCTTAAAACCCCGCCAATGATCACCCTGACCGACCGTGCCATCCTTCACCTTCAGCAGTTGCTGCAGGAGAAAAATGCTGCAGCGGGGTCGGGGCTGCGTGTTTTGGTCGAAAAAGGTGGCTGCGCAGGGTGGCAATACACCATGAAAATCGACCAAGCGGGAGCGACTGATTCCATTTTTGTTCATGGCGGTGTTTCCCTGATTGTGGATCCTCAGAGCTTTGAGTTTCTCAACCATAGTCAGATTGACTATGTCGAGGCTCTGAATGATTCAGGTTTCCGGGTCGAAAACCCAAATGCTGCCCGGAATTGCGGTTGCGGGACCTCCTTCGAACCAAAAACAACATAACCGAGTGACTCATGCCGATGATTTCGAGTTATTCACAGAAAAATCTTTCCTTTTTCAATAGCGGCAGTACCTCTTCGAAAATTTCGATGCTATTACTTCCAATAACCTTCTCACAATTGTTATGCATATTCGATTTATGAGCGACGGGAGCGAGCATCGCTCCTACGGCGGCGGCAATTTCACCAAGAAAAAGGAAGGTGACGGCGGGATCTTCTGGTGGGCTATTTTGATCACTCTGCTCATGGGAGTGGCTACTTTCTGCTGGTTTTTCAGCATCATGGTGTTCGCGCATCCGGAGAAATCCTTTAACTACAAGATGCTGGCGAAATTCCACAAACTGGAACCACTGCGCCCATGGACCACCTTCACCGTGCCCAGTGGTAAAAAGTATAACGCGCGGGAACTGCTAACCGAATTCTTCCCTTACTCGAGCGAGCAGATGAGCGTGAAAAACGACATCCTGAAGCGCTCCTACATCCGCAACTACAAGCACGAACAACCCATTTACCTGCAGGGAAGCTACAAGGTCCTAACCCTGCGAATGCTAACCCCAAAAGATGTAATCACCTCCGGATGGGTGGTCAGGGCACGGGCGACTGATATGGAAGATGTCGACATCGAGATTCTGCTGCCTGGTCTGACCATCAAGGACGAGCCATTTCGTGTCGGCGACACGATCTCGATGGATGCCAACAAGCCGCAAGTCACAGCCCTGCATGTTCAGCGTATCGGCGGTGACCGGATCTGCGTGACCGCGATACCACTTGCCTACAGCGGCTTCACCAAGACTGCGTCCACTTTAAAGCTGATTCCGCCCGATATGCTCAACATGGACGCTTCATGGCCGGCAACCCGAGACACGGGTTCTGAGATGGCTGCAGAGGAAGTCAGCCACCAGTTGACCGATGACCAAAAAGTGGCCGCGAAGAACTGATCCACCGATTGGCAAATGCTTAACAAAAAAAACGCCGCAGTTTGCACTGCGGCGTTTTTTGTTAATCCTGCCTGAGGCGGATGACTGAATCAGTTCGAGCGGCCG
>CAJCCF010000576.1 GCA_903960845.1 uncultured Verrucomicrobiota bacterium
GCCTGTTCACGCATTTGAAGACCGCGGGCTATCGTGTGGCCTTGCAGAACAAGGACCACGTCGGCCCGGCGGCCTCGTTTCCTTATGAGCACATTGGCGGTGCTGATGATCTCACCGAAACGAACTCTTTCGTCACTCGCGATGCCACACAGCCCTGGTTCATGGTCTTCGCTTCAAATGATCCGCATGGTCCCTGGACTCGTGGACCCGGGTATGACCCCGCCAAGATAACGGTGCCGCCTTATCTTCATGACAATGCCATCACGCGTGATGCCCTCGCCAAATACTTCGGCGAGATCAGTAAACTCGACGAACAAGTCGGCGCGCTGATGAAGATGCTTGCTGACACCAAACAGTCTGAGAACACCGTCGTCCTCTTCGTGAGCGAGCAAGGCAGCAGCTTCCCCTATGGCGGCAAATGGAGTGTCTATGACAATGGCATCCATGCCTCGGCCATTCTGCGCTGGCCCGGCAGGGTCAAGCCCGGCAGCAGCACCTCCGCGCTCATGCAATACGTCGATGTCACGCCCACCTTCCTCGCAGCCGCAGGCATTGATCCCACGAAGATCGACGTCGGCTGCCCCGATGCCCACGGTGCCACCGGCTTTGATGGCCGCAGCTTTCTCCCCGTGCTCCTCGGCGAGAAGGATACCCTCCGCGATTGTATCTTCGCCCAGCACACCACCATCGGCACCAATGGAGCCATCGGCCCTTATCCCATGCGGGCCGTGCGCGACACGCGCTACAAGCTCATTCGTAATCTCGCACCCGAACTCACTTACACGATCGGCGGCATTCACAAAGGCCAGCCCATCGAGTCCTGGCAGGCTGATGCGAAAAACGATCCGGCACTCGCCGCTCGTGTCGCTCATCTTTTCAAGCGCCCCGGCGAAGAACTCTACGATCTCCAAGCCGACCCCTACGAGTTCAAAAACCTCGCCGCTGATCCTGCATTGGCAGAGATCAAAGCCAGGCTTCAAGCCCAACTCGACACCTGGATCATCCAACAAGGCGACAAAGGCCTGGAGGCCGAAAAATCAGCCAACACCCGCCAAGGTAAAAGTGACGAAGGCCAGCCCAGAGCAAAGAAGAACGGCAAAGGGAAGGCCAAGAAAAAGGGCGAGTAGTTTCATTTCGCACAGTCTTTGAAATCATCCGCCAACTCTCACGTTTCCACGCCCATGAAGCACCTGCTTGTTCTACTCTCACCATTCCTCATTCTGGGTTCGTCATTTGCAGCTGACACCGCAAAACCCAATGTCCTCTTCATTGCCGTGGATGATCTCAATCATTGGGTAGGCCATCTGGGACGCAACAAGCAGACGAAGACACCCAACATCGACCGCCTCGCGGCCATGGGAGTGACCTTCTCAAACGCCCAATGCGCAGCTCCGGTGTGCAATCCCTCACGCGCTGCTCTGCTCAGCGGCAGGCGCCCCGGCACCACGGGCATCTACGACAACAACAATCCCTTCACCCTGGCGCTCAAACCGGCGGAGTCTCTCGTCATGCAGTTCAAGAACGCGGGTTTTGAAACCCTCGGCACCGGCAAGCTCTGGCATGGCGGACTTGGCTGGCCCGAGCAATGGACCACCATTCAAGAGGAGACCGTCAAGAAAGGCAAAGTCGAGGACCGCAGCATCGGCGGCATCGCTTTCGGCCCCATCGTCAAAGGTGGAGACGAGGCCGTTTCAGACACAGGCATCGCCGACTTCGGCATCTCGGAACTCGGCAAGACTCACGACAAACCTTTCTTTCTCACGCTCGGTTTTCACAAGCCTCACATGCCCTGGAATGTTCCGCAGAAGTACTATGAAATGCACCCGCTGGACGGCATCCAACTGCCCCCGACCAGGGAAGGCGATCTCGATGATGTCCCACCCGCCGGCGTCAAAATGGCGAAGCCGGAAGGCGATCACGCTGCGGTGCTTGCATCGGGTCGCTGGAAGGAAGCCGTGCAGGCTTATCTCGCCGCCATATCCTATCTCGACGGTCAGATCGGCCGCGTGCTGGATGCCTATGAAAAATCACCGGCCAAGAGCAACACCATCATCGTCTTCTGGGGTGATCATGGCTGGCACCTTGGTGAGAAGCAGCATTGGCGGAAGTTTGCACTCTGGGAGGAAGCCACACGCGCTCCCTTCATCTGGGTCGTTCCCGGCGTGACCAAGCCCGGCGGTGTCTGCAAAAGCCCCGTCGATTTCATGAGCGTCTATCCCACTCTGTGCGGCCTCGTCAATCTGCCGAAGCCCGCTTGGCTTGAAGGCCATGACATCAAGCCGCTCCTCGCCGACCCAGCCGCCGCCTGGGACAAAGTTGCCATCACCACCTTCGGGCAAAACAATCATGCCATCCGCACCGACCGCTGGCGCTACATTCGATACGCTGACGGCGGCGAAGAACTCTATGATCACAGCAACGACGAATACGAGTGGACCAATCTCGCCGCCAAGTCCGAGCACGCCGCCCTCAAAACCGAGTTCGCCAAACATTTCCCGACCACAAACATCCCCGCCTTCAAAGGCAAGAATGCCGGGAGCGACAACGAGGCGACCGATCCCAAAAAGGAAAAGCGCAAAGCCAGGAAGGCGAAGGCCGCAGAGCCTGTGAAGCCTTGAGCCGGAGCTTCACCAACGTTGAAACACGCGTGAGATTGTTGGTGACGGGCTTTCTGAATCCGTGTGCCTATTGGATAGGCACGTGAGGACATGCGGCGAAACGAAAGGCATGGCGTCACGTTTTCTTGAACATGTCACGACTGCTCAGTCTCCTGGCTTTATGTCCGCTGCTCCTGGCCCAGGCGCAGCGACCCAACATCCTGCTTATTCTGGTCGATGACTTGAAGCCGGCACTCGGTTGTTATGGCGACACTGCAGCCAGGACGCCTAACATTGACCGCCTGGCAGCGCGGGGAATGCGGTTTGATCTCGCTTATTGCAATCAGGCGGTGTGCGCGCCATCGCGCTTCACGCTGATGTTGGGTTCGCATTCGACATCGACCGGTTTGTACGGGCTTGGCAGCACTCTGCGCAAGATGCTGCCTGACGCGGTGACCATGCCCCAGCACTTCGCAAAGCATGGACAATACCGCACCGAGTCCCTCGGCAAGGTCTTCCACATCGGCCATGGCAATGAGGGCGATCCGGTGTCCTTCAGCGTGCCGCATTTGAAGGACAAGGTCATCGAATACCTGGATCCACAAAGCACGGATGGCGGGCAGCTCACCCGTGAGGAGGCGCTTTTCACCAACCAAAAGCTTGATCAAATCAAGCAGCTGCCGCGCGGCGCGGCCTTCGAGTCTCCCGCAGTGAATGATGATGCGTATGCCGATGGTCGCGTCGCCGCTGAGACCATGAGGCGGTTGCAGGCCGCGCAACAACGCCGACGGGCGGATGGAACGCCGTTTTTCATCGCGGCCGGCTTTGTTCGCCCGCACCTGCCCTTCTCGGCGCCAAAGAAATACTGGGAGCTGCATGATCCTGCGAAATTGCCGATGCCCGTTTTTGAAAAACTGCCGGCTGGATCGCCTGAGGTGGCGCACAAGCGCGGCGGTGAGATCAGTGCCTACAAGCCGGTGCCGGAGAAGGACGATGCGGAATTTACGCCCGGGCTGAAACGTCAACTCATCCATGGCTACTATGCCAGCACGAGTTTTGTTGATGCGCAGATCGGCAGGGTCATTGACGAACTCGACAGGCTTGGCCTTGCTGACGATACCATCATCGTTCTGTGGGGTGATCATGGTTTCCATCTTGGTGATCTCGGTATCTGGACCAAGCACACCAACTACGAGCAGGCCAATCACATCCCGCTGCTCATCATTGCGCCCGGCATCACTCAAGCCGCCGGCAGCACGCGCCAGCTTGCCGAAAGCGTGGACATCTTTCCCACGCTCGCGGAGCTCGCTCAACTGCCCGCGCCCGCAGGTCCGCAGCCCATCGACGGGATCAGCCTGGTGCCCGTGCTCAAGGACCCGAAGTCGCGGGTGCGCGACCATGCCTATCATGCGTTTCCACGGAAAACGCTCGGCCGCGCCATCCGCACTGAGCAGCATCGACTCGTCGAATGGAAGAAACCGGGGGCAGCGCCTGAAAGCGCGGAAATCGAACTCTACGACTACACGGCTGATCCGCTCGAAACCAGAAATCTGGCCACCGAACAGCCTGATGTGGTGAAACGGCTCCGCGCCATTCTCGCCAGACATCCCGAGGCAAGACCATGAATAAACCATGATGAAGCACCTCCACGTTAAACAAAGCCTCTGGGCCGTCACCGCTCATGTCTCCCAACCGACGCCCGACACACCATGAAAGCTTTATTGTTATTCTTTGCCCTCACCGCCTCATCCCTGGCCGCGGTTCCGCCAAACTTCATCATGGTCTTCATCGACGACATGGGCTGGGGGGATTTCTCGTGCTTTGGCAACAAGGAGGCGAAGACGCCGAACGTCGATCGCATGGCCGCTGAGGGGATTCGCTTTTCTCAGTTCTATGTGAACTCGCCCATCTGCTCGCCATCACGCTGCGCGCTCACCACGGGGCAGTATCCGCAGCGCTGGCGCATCACCTCGTATCTGAACAATCGCCGCGACAATGAGCGGCGCGGTGTCACGAACTGGCTTGATCCCAGGGCACCCACCCTGGCCCGCATTCTTCAGCAGAACGGCTATGCCACAGGCCACTTCGGCAAGTGGCACCTCGGCGGCCAGCGCGATGTCGATGACGCGCCTGCCATCACGGCCTACGGCTTCGATGAGACGCTCACCAATTTTGAAGGCATGGGTCCCAAGCTCCTGCCCCTCACAATGAAGCCGGGCGACAAGGAACCCGGCAAAATCTGGGCCGATGCGGAAAGGCTTGGCTCACCCGTGACCTGGATGCTGCGCTCAAAAATCACCGGCGGATTCATTGATGCAGCGCTGCCATTCATCGACCAAGCGGCGAATGCAAAGAAGCCCTTCTACATCAATCTCTGGCCGGATGATGTGCACAGTCCGTGGTGGCCACCGGTGGCGAAATGGGGCAAAACAAAGCGCGGGATGTATCATGCTGTGCTGGAGGAAATGGACCGTCAGTTTGGCAAGCTCTTCGATCATGTCCGGTCGGTGCCTGCCCTGCGTGATAACACGCTCATCCTCATTTGCTCCGACAACGGCCCCGAGCCTGGTGCTGGTAGTGCCGGCCCCTTCCGTGGCACCAAAACGACGCTCTATGAAGGCGGCACACGATCACCACTCATCGCCTGGGGACCCGGACTCATCGGGAAAAGCAAAGTTGGTTCACACAATGAAACCTCTGTCTTTGCCGCTTTCGATCTTGCGCCTTCGATGCTTGCCATGGCGAATGTTGCCAAGCCCGCCGGAATCACGTTCGACGGTGAAAATATGGCTCCCGTTCTACTCGGCCAAAGCGGCGCCTCACGCAGCGCGCCGATCTTTTGGCGCCGCCCGCCTGATCGCAAAACCGCCTCCGCCACACTGCAGGAGCCTCTTCCCGATCTTGCCATGCGTGAGGGTGACTGGAAGCTCCTCTGCGAATACGACGGCTCCAAGCCGCAGCTCTACAACCTCGCCGCCGACCGTGGCGAAACCACGAACCTTGCGGCTCAAGAACCCGGCATCGTCACCGCCATGGTCCAGGCCTTGCGCGACTGGCACCAGTCCATGCCGCCTGACAACGGTGCCGCCATGGGGGGTGAGAAACCCGGGAGAAACAGTAAAACAAAATGAACCCGCACAGCATCGCGGTTCCACGCCGAAAACCAGAGTGGCGGATCACGGTGCATTCTGAAGCCTCAAGGCGCGTGAAAAGGGAGGAAGTGCCCAACCAATGAAGAATTCGCGCAGTCCCTGCCGGGCTAAAAAACCCCATTTGCTGCATTTTTCTTGTTCGGTTTCTGCTTCCGGTGCGGTATATCGGCTCCCTCCATTTTCCAATCATGAAGCATCTCCTCTTCTCACTCGCACTTCTATGCTCGGTCGCTTCCGCGCAGGACTATCTCGAAATCGCCGCGAATCCGGGCGGGGCGGGGAACGGTAAAAAAATCGTGCTGGTGGCGGGAGATGAGGAATACCGCACCGAGGAATCCATGCCGATGCTGGCGAAGATTCTGGCGAAGAAGCATGGCTTCAATTGCATCGTGCTTTTCTCCACGGACGAAAAGGCGGGCTACATCGATCCGAATAACCAAAAGAACATCCGTGGCACCGAGACGCTGAATGATGCAGACCTGCTCATCATTGGCACGCGTTTCCGGCAGCTTCCGGACGAGCATCTGGCGAACTTTGCCAAGTTCCTGAACGCCGGTAAACCTGTGATTGGTTTCCGCACCGCCACCCACGCCTTCACCGGCGGCGGCAAGACGGGTGATTTCAAGTGGAGCGAGTTCGGGCTGAAAATCCTTGGTGAGCAGTGGGTCAGCCATCACGGAGCGCACAAGAAAGAGGGTGCACGCTCAGTCGTGGAGGCGGCGAATGGCTCCAGCGCGGTGCTGCGTGGTGTGGGCGAAATCTTCGCGTTGAGTGATGTGTATGGCGTGGTGCATTTGAAGCCGGAAAACGACACCATCCTGCTGCGCGGCCAGGTCACCGAGTCGCTTGATCCCAAATCAAAGGCGGTCGCAGGCAAGAAGAACGACCCGATGATGCCGCTGGCGTGGCTGCATTCATACACGGCACCGGATGGCAAAACGAAGGGCAAGTCCTTCTGCAC
>CAJCCF010000577.1 GCA_903960845.1 uncultured Verrucomicrobiota bacterium
AAATAAACGGGCCGGAGGTGTCCCTCCGGCCCGTATTTTGGGTTTTATCCTGAATCTGAAGGCGCTAGCTCCCGGCAGGCGCAACCAGAGGACTCTGGACAAAATGTTTAGCAAATGGCGACCAGCATCATCATGACACTGGTCGCCACCTTGAGAGTCCTTGAGGGGACTCCTTATTCACTGAATTACATCATACCGCCGTGGTCGTGACCATGACCGGCTTCAGCGGGCTCTTCTTTTGGAAGATCAGCGATGAGGCACTCGGTGGTCAGGAGCAGGCCCGAGATGGAAGCGGCGTTCTGGAGAGCGCTGCGGGTCACCTTGGCTGGATCGACGACGCCTGCCTTGATGAGGTCTTCATACTTGGCGGTGGCGACGTTGTAACCGTGGTTTCCTTTGCCCTTCTTGACTTCGGCCACGATGAGAGCGCCTTCGACGCCTGCATTGGCGGCGAGCTGGCGGAGAGGGGCTTCAATCGCGCGAGCGACGATTTCAGCGCCTGTCTTCTCGTCACCGGAAAGACCAAGGTCACCGATGGAGGCCTGGGCACGGATCAGTGCCACGCCGCCGCCAGGAACAATGCCTTCTTCAACGGCTGCACGGGTGGCGTGCAGGGCGTCTTCGACGCGGGCTTTCTTTTCCTTCATCTCGGTTTCGGTGGCAGCACCGACGTTGATGACGGCCACACCGCCGGCGAGCTTGGCGAGGCGCTCCTGGAGCTTCTCACGATCATAGTCGCTGGTGGTTTCGTCGATCTGACGCTTGATCTGGCTGACGCGACCCTGGATGGCATCGGTGCCGCCTTCGCCTTCGACGATGACGGTGTTTTCCTTGCCGATGGTGATGCGCTTAGCCCGGCCGAGGTCGGTCAGCTCGATGTTTTCGAGCTTGAGGCCGAGGTCTTCGGTGATGCAGCGTCCACCGGTGAGGATGGCGATGTCTTCGAGCATGGCCTTGCGGCGGTCGCCGAAACCAGGAGCCTTCACGGCGACGATGTTGAGGGTGCCGCGCAGCTTGTTCACCACGAGGGTGGCAAGGGCTTCACCTTCGACGTCTTCAGCAATGATGAGGAGAGGCTTGCCGGAGCGGGCGACCTTCTCAAGCAGAGGCAGCATGTCTTTGAGGCTGCTGATCTTCTTCTCGTTGATGAGGATGTAGGCGGACTCAAGGTTCGCTTCCATGGACTCAGGATCGGTCACGAAGTAAGGGGACAGGTAGCCCTTGTCGAACTGCATGCCTTCCACGACTTCGAGAGTCGTTTCGATGCTCTTGGCTTCTTCCACCGTGATGGTGCCTTCCTTGCCCACTTTGTCCATGGCTTCAGCAATGATGTTGCCGATGCTGGCGTCCCAGTTGGCAGACACGGTTGCGACCTGGGCCACTTCCTTGCTGTCTTTCACCGGTGTGGAGATTTCCTTGAGCTTGGCCACGATGGCCTCAGTGGCCTTCATGATGCCGCGCTGAAGCGAGATCGGGTTGGCGCCGGCGGTCACGTTGCGGAGACCTTCAGCATAGATGGCTTCAGCCAGGACCGTGGCGGTCGTGGTGCCGTCACCAGCGATGTCGGAGGTCTTGGAGGAGACTTCCTTGATGAGCTGGGCGCCCATGTTTTCGTAAGGGCATGGAAGCTCGATTTCCTTGGCGACGGTGACGCCGTCCTTGGTGATCGTTGGGCTGCCGAATTTCTTTTCGAGGATGACGTTGCGACCGGCCGGGCCAAGGGTGGCCTTCACGGCGCGAGCCAGTTTGGTGACGCCGCGCAGGATTGCCTGACGTGCGGATTCGTCGAAGTGGAGTTGTTTTGCCATAACTAGTAGTGTGTTATTTGAGGGGTTGGATTGGGAGGATTAAGCGAGGATGCCGAGGATGTCGGTTTCGTTGATGATGAGGACGTCTTCGCCGTCGAGCTTCACTTCCGTGCCGCCGTACTTGGAGATGAGGACCTTGTTGCCCACCTTCACGGTGAAGAGCGTGGAGACGTCTTTGCCTTCGTCATCCTTGCCGATGCCGAGTGCGAGCACTTCAGCTTCCTGGGGTTTTTCTTTGGCGGTGTCTGGGAGGAAGATTCCGCCAGCGGTTTTTTCTTCGCTGGTGGAGCGCTTCACGAGGACGCGGCGTCCGAGGGGGGTAAGTGCGTTAGCCATAGTTGGTTGGTTTGTGGTTTTGTTTGGTTTCGGTTTGTCTGCCCGGCCTGCTGTCACACGAGTTGTGTGTGCCGGCTGGCCGGGCGGAAAGTTTTGGTGGGATGGATCAATCGGGTGGAGCGCCGGCTGGTTTCACCGGAGGGGTCTGTTCCTTGATGGCGATGCCGTTGCGGGCACGATCCGCTCCGCCAAAAGCGAGTTCAGGAGCGGCCTCGCCGATCTCCTCCGCCAGAAAGCTGACGATTCGTTTTGGATCTTCAGAGAGCACCGTTTGCAGCATCCGGGATTTCCGGGCGCGATCGTATTTCGTCACGTCGAGATCGAGGCGGGCGGCACCCGGTTCACCGGACAGGCCCTTCATTTGCGCCGCCAGCGCGACGGTGGAATTGATTTTATTTTGCAGCGCCTTGTCCTCCCCGAGCCTGGTCAAGGCCACCTTCAGGCTGGCATTCACCTCAGGCACGTTCAGCAGGTCAGCGGCATTCAGTTTCGGGTGTTTGGAAAGAACCTCTTCCGCCCGCGCCTCAAGTCCCGATTCTCTCTCGATCGTCGTTGGTGTCAGCGCTTCCGTGATCTCTGCATCAAGCGTCGCATTCGACACCGCCACAGGCTTCGGAGAAACCGGTGCCACGGAAACCTTCACCGCCTCGTTCCTGCCGCAGGCCGCGAGCGCCAGCGTCAGGATGACCGGAACCAGTCGCAGACTGGTCAGCAGAAGATGTTCGCCGCCCTGCTTCAGCCGAACACAGCCGGCACTCACAAGATGTGATCCGGTGTGTTCCGGCAGCTGCTGAGGAGCTTCAAGAAGCTCTTCAGCGGCAGGCCATCGATGTTTCCGTTGTAGCATGCTCGGAATAGTTGGTTTCGGCTGCCCTAACGAATTATTTATCCTTGTCCATGACCTCAAAGTCAGCGTCGACGACTTTGCCTTTGTCCTGGCTCTTCGTTTCCGCAGCTGCGACATCGGGACCGGCGCCGGCCTCAGGACCACCGGCGGTGGCTCCTGCAGCAGCGGCGGCCTGATAGGCGGCGGCGAAAAGTTTTTCGAGCTCTTCGGTCTGGGCTTTCATCTTGTCGGTATCGCCGGACTCAATGGCGGACTTCAGGCTGGTGAGCTTGTCCTTGATCGGGGAGAGCTGCTCGGCGGGGACTTTGGTTTCCCATTCCTTGAGCTGCTTCTCGATCTCGAACGTGAGGGCTTCCGCCTTGTTTTTCACTTCGACGGCTTCCTTGCGTTTGAGGTCTTCGTCGGCGTGCTCTTCGGCATCGCGCTTGGCTTTTTCGATCTCTTCCTGGCTGAGGCCGGAGCTGCCCTGGATGGAGATCTTCTGCTCTTTGCCGGACACTTTTTCCTTGGCGCTGACGTGCAGGATGCCATTGGCGTCGATGTCAAAGGTGACTTCAACCTGCGGCACGCCGCGCGGGGCCGGCGGGATGCCGTCGAGCTTGAAGGTGCCGAGCGTTTTGTTGTCACGGGACATCGGGCGCTCGCCTTGAAGGACGACGATTTCGACGCCGGGCTGGTTGTCACTGTAGGTGGAGAAGATTTGTGAGTGCTTCTTCGGAATGGTGGTGTTGCGCGGGATCATCGGCGTGGCGATGCCGCCAGCGGTCTCGATGGAAAGTGTGAGCGGGGTCACATCAAGCAGGAGCACGTCCTTCACTTCGCCGCGAAGCACGCCACCCTGGATGGCTGCGCCGATGGCGACGACTTCGTCCGGGTTCACGCCCTGATGCGGGTCTTTGCCGGCGAGCTTCTTGGCGGTCTCGACGACCTTGGGCATGCGGGTCATGCCGCCGACAAGGACGAGCTCATCAATCTTGCTGGCGTCCAGTTTCGCAGCGGCGAGGCAATCCTTCACCGGCTTGATGGTGCGCTCAAACAGACTGTCGGTGAGCTGTTCCATCTTGGAGCGGCTCAGCGTTTTCATGATGTGCTTTGGCCCGGTGGCATCAGCCGTGATGAAGGGCAGATTCAGATCGTAGCTCTGGCTGGAGCTGAGAGCGATTTTGGCTTTCTCAGCTTCTTCCTTGATGCGCTGAAGGGCATCAGGCTGGCCGCTGAGATCAATGCCGCTGTCGGTTTTGAATTCATTGACGATCCAGGTGATGATGGTGTTGTCCCAGTCATCGCCACCGAGATGCGTGTCACCATCCGTGGCGAGCACCTCGAAGACGCCGTCACCGATTTCCAGCACGCTGATGTCGAACGTGCCACCGCCAAGGTCATACACGGCGACTTTCTCGTCGGACTTGCTGTCCAGGCCGTAGGCGAGAGCTGCTGCCGTCGGTTCATTGATGATACGGCGCACGTTGAGACCGGCGATTTCACCGGCGGCCTTGGTGGCGTTGCGCTGACTGTCGTTGAAGTAAGCAGGAACGGTGATGACGGCTTCGGTGATGGTTTCGCCAAGCTTTGCTTCCGCATCGGCCTTCAGCTTGGCCAGAATCATCGCGCTGACTTCCTGCGGGCTGTAGGTCTTCGTTTCGCCACCGACTTCGACCTGCACATGGGCATCGCCATTGCTGGCGGCCACAATCTTGTAGGGCATGCGCTTGTCGGCCTCGGTCAGTTCGGTGAACTTGCGGCCCATGAGGCGCTTCACGGAGAA
>CAJCCF010000578.1 GCA_903960845.1 uncultured Verrucomicrobiota bacterium
GCGGCTCCGCGCAATGATCACCATGTACGTTCAAAGGCGCTGTTTGGGCGGTTCAATCGCTGGCGAACGGCGGGGCAGCCTCGCTCGCCCAGAACTCCGATAAACCAATGGAGATGTAGAAGGGTGCCCAAATCGTGATGCTCCCGTGATGCTTGAAGGTCTTGGGCTGATGTGGCGTATGGGTGTGATGCGCGCGTTTCTGTTTTCTCTCATTTCCTTGGTGTCGCTGGGTGCTGCGGAGGATCTCACCGTTCTCAAGCCGGGCCCTGACGGACTCACGCCGGATCAGCAGCTTGAGGTGTGGCTGAAGAAGGAGTTTTACGCGATGGTCGATCAGCGCAGTGCCGCGTTTGAAACGATGATCAAGAGCGCGAAGGCGATGCAGGCCTGGCAGTCGGAACGAAAGGCGTTTTTTCTCAAGCAGATCGGCGGCCTGCCGGAGCGGACGCCGCTGAACGCTCAGGTGACGGGCACGCTGCAGGGGAAGGGCTACCGGGTGGAGAAGATCATGTTTGAGAGCCGCCCTGGATTTCATGTGACAGGGAATCTGTATCTGCCTGAGACACCGGCTCCCTGGCCTGCGGTGCTGGTGCCTTGCGGACACAGCCATGATGGAAAGGCGGTGGGCCAGTATCAGCGCGCGGCGATCCTGCTGGCAAAGCATGGCATGGCGGCGATGTGCTATGACCCCGTCGGCCAGGGCGAGCGCTATCAGATGCTTGATCCCACGCAGCAGCGGAAGGTCTTTGAGGATGCGGCGCATGTGCCGACACCGCATCCGAACGTGCGGCTGATGTGCACCACGGAGCACACGATGATGGGCATCAGCAGCGCCCTGATCGGCGCAAACGTGGCGCAGTTCCGCATCTGGGACGGCATGCGCGTGATCGATTATCTGCAAAGCCGCCAGGACATCATCGCCGACAAAATCGGCTGCACCGGCAACTCCGGCGGAGGCACCGAAACGGCCTATCTCATGGCCCTGGATGACCGGATCGCCGCAGCCGCGCCGGGCTGTTATTTGACGACCTTTCGCAGGCTGATCGACACCAAGGGCCCGCAGGATGGCGAGCAGAACATCTTTGGCCAGATCGCCTTCGGCATGGATGAGGCGGACTACTGCATCATGCGCGCGCCGAAACCCACGCTGATCTGCGCGGGCACGCGGGATGTGACCTTTGATTTCTCGGGCACGATGGATGTGTTCCGCGATGCCAAGCGCTTTTACTCGCGGCTCGGTTACTCCGAGCGCATGGACATTGCCGCGCCGGACGCGCCGCATGGTTTCACGATTCAGCTGCGCGAGGCGGTGGCGCGATTCATGAGCCGCTGGCTGCTCGGCAAAGAGGTGGTGATACGCGAGGTGGATCCCCTGCCCGACCTGATGAGCGATGAGCAGCTGCGCGAATTCAACCAGGCTGATTGGACAGCCGAGCAACTGCAATGCTCGCCCAGGGGCCAGGTGCTGCTCATGCCCGGCGAGCGATCCGTTTTCCAGATCAACGCCGATACCGCGGCAGCACTCAAAGCCACGCGTGAAAAGGCCTGGGGCGATCTCTATGACGATGCCAAACGCCATCTCATCCGCGAAACCATCGGCCTGGACGAGAAGAAGTCCGTCAGCCACAAGCAACCGGAAACCACCGGCAGCATCGCGCGCGCCGATGGCGTGATCCACAAGCTTGCCCTCACTGCGGATGCAGGGCTGCAGCTGCCCGCGCTGCTGTTTGAACCGAAGGTGCCCAATGGCAAAGCCGTGCTCTACCTTCACGGCACCAGCCTGCAGCAGGATGCCGCGCCCGGAGGCCCCATCGACACGCTGATGAAGCAGGGTCATCTCGTGCTGGCAGCCGAGCTGCGTGGCATCGGCGAAACAGAAACGGGCCTGCGCAAGAAGGGTTTTGGCGCAGGTAAATTCGGTCGCGACAATCTCGAAACGCTCACCGCCTATCTCATGGGCAAAAGCTACGTCGGGATGCGCACTGCCGATGTGCAGAGCTGGCTGCGGTTTCTGAAAACCAAGTCGGCGGACGTGCAGCTCATCGCCACCGGCGAGGCGGCGATTCCCGCGCTGCATGCAGCGGCGCTGGATCACGAGGCCTTCTCGGCGGTCACGCTGCGGCAGATGATTCCATCCTGGCAGTCCCTCATGGAAGCTGATGAAACCTTTGATCAGCTCGTGAACACCGTGCATGGCGCGCTGAAGCACTATGA
>CAJCCF010000579.1 GCA_903960845.1 uncultured Verrucomicrobiota bacterium
AGCCTGCAACGCATCACCGGCGGCAAACTCGTGGCACTCAAAACCAATGAGTCGCTCGACTCGTTTGAATCAAAACGCCCCTCACCCACATTCACTGGGTTCCTGGAACATCTTCGCCGGGATGCCGCGCTCGGCGTGCTACCCTATGAATTCGCGGCGGATTCATCCAAAGTGGGCGGTGCAGGCGTGCGCCTGGTGGTGGCCAAAGCGGATCGTCGTTTTTCGTATCGGCAGATGATCCTCATTCAGCGCTTCATCAAGCCAGTGTGGTTCTATGTGATCGGCGATGCCATTGATCGTGGCGAACTGTCCGCCGTCCAGGGATGGTGGAAAATCAGTTGTGTATGCCCTCGCAAGCTCAGTGTCGATGCAGGCCGTGAAGCGCAGCAAAACCGCTCGGATGTGGAGATGGGTCTCAAGACCATCAGCGATCATTACGAGGAGCTGGGCGCAGACTTCGGTGAAGAGTTGGAGCGCCGCGCCCGCGATGCGAAGATGATTATCGAAACGGCCACCAAGTACGGTGTGCCTCTAGATATGCTGTGGAAGCCGAGTGGAGGCATGGCACAGGAACTTGCAAGTACGCCGCCTGTGTCATAGCGGTGCGCGTGCCGCTGATCACACTACAACAATACGCCAAGGCGGAAAGCTGGCAGAATAGCCTGACCGACAAGCAATGGCTCGCGCGATGTGACGAACTAGCCGTTGAACAGCGGTTCGCTTTTTTGGAACTCCTGTCATTTTCCCGCGATGGCGCGACGCACGAACAGACGGTCGGGCTGCTCAGTTTCCTCTCCGTGCTGCAGCATCTCGCGCACGCGGTTGCGCCGGACGGTGCGAGACCGATTGAAGAAGTCGAGTTGGCCGCCGGAGTGAAACGCGGCTGGCATTTTTTCCAGGCGACATCGAGTGATGATCCGGCCTATGAAGCACGGTTGCACCAGATCTGGTTTGAATCCGTGCAGGCCTCCGGTGAGCCGTTCTTGTGGGCTGGCTGCTGGATAATGATAGAGCAGACCAAGCTGGTCGATTCGCCTCTGGCCCAGGGAATGGTGCTGACTCTGTTTGGACTCGTCGATTGTTACTCCCGTCGTTTTTCCGAAGTCGGACAGCGTTGACACTCCCGCCGGAGCGTGACCGCGCTCGATTCTCTTCTCTCCCGCCAACCCTGGCTGATCACCACCGATGCCATGCAAGGCATGGTGGCCCAGGCCGTGGCGTTCTTTGATGCCCGCATTCAACTGCCTGAGCCCACACGCAACGCGTTGCTCTCCGTGGTGGACGGTATTGGCATCATTGATCTGCATGGACCTCTCATGCGCCAGCCTGACCTGATCTCCTCGCTGCTCTTTGGCGCGACTGACATGGATCTGGTGACCGCCGCGATTGCTGAGGCTGTTGCCCGCGACGATGTGAAATCCGTTCTGTTGGACATCAATTCACCCGGTGGAACGGTGAATGGCACGCCCGAACTAGCGCAGGCTGTGGCCGATGCCGCAAAGCTCAAGACCATATATGCGTTCAGCGCCGGACAGATGTGCAGCGCGGTCTATTGGATTGCCTCGCAGTGTGACGCCATCTACGCCACGCCCAGCGCCCGTATTGGTTCCATCGGCGTGATGCTGCCGTTCATCGACAGCACCGAGAAGTTCCGCAGCGAAGG
>CAJCCF010000580.1 GCA_903960845.1 uncultured Verrucomicrobiota bacterium
GCCTGCCTGACATTCAAATGAGTCAGGCCGCCGGAGAGAAGGATGCGCTTCTCCGGAAACATGTCGCGGGCGATTCTGGCCAACTCCCACGGGAAGGTTTCACCGGTGCCGCCGTAAATGCCGGGGTTGTAGGCATCCAGCAGGATCGATTCACAGGGGAATGTGCCAATCTGAGTCAGCGAACTGCGATCACGCACCTGCAGAGCTTTGATGACTGTGACCCCTCGTTCGCAGAGTGCGGCCACGTCCGCAGGCGTTTCGTCGCCGTGTAATTGGAGAATGTGCACCAAGCGCCGTTCGAGAATTGCGTCCATCGTTGGTGCATCGGCGTTGACCAGCACGGCCACCAGAACGGTCTCATCCATCAATCCGGGCAGCCATTCGGCTGCGGTTTCAATGGGGAGGTAACGCTTGGATTTGGGCCAGAAATTGATGCCCAGCGCATCGGCCCCGAGTGAAATAATGGCGCGGGCCTGCTGCTCCTGGGTGATTCCGCAGATTTTGATGCCTGTGTGACTAGGGGCGGGGAACATGGGCGGGTTATCGTTTAGGGGGGCTCAAAATGCGTTGGCGGATGCCAGGATGGCGGCTAGACTGGTGCGCGTTATTAGAATTTTAATCAAGAGGCATCAATCATGCTGAGGATGAGTGAACTGCGTGAATTTGGTCTGGCAGTCCCTTGTTCCCGGCATCTACACTGACATTTTTCATCCCATGACCGAACTGATTTCCAAAGGAGGCCCCCTTGTCTGGCTGCTCATGACCTGTCTGGGTTTCTCTGTCGCCATCTTTCTTGAAAGGCTGTCCTACTACCACCGCGCCAGCATGAACATTGGCGAGTTCCTTGCCGGCCTGGCTGCTTTGATCCGCCGCCGCAACTTCGCTGAGGCACTTCAGGAATGTGTGGCCACCCGTGTGCCTGCCGGCCGCGTCATTCACGCCGCGCTGCTGCGCCACCATGCACCGCGGGAACAACTCAAGGAAATCGTGCAGGAGGCTGGCCAGCTCGAAGTCCCCCGCCTGGAGCGCTATCTCGGCATCCTCAATGCCATCGCCCACGTCGGTCCCCTCATCGGTCTCCTTGGCACCGTCATCGGTCTTTTGGACAGCTTCACCAACATGTCCTCAGCCAATGGCATCACCACGCCAGCCGAGGTTGCCCGGGGTGTGTATCAAAGCCTGATCACTTCCGCGCTTGGTTTGGTGGTGGCTATCCCATCCTACCTGTTCTTTGCTTTCCTCAGTGCGCGTTCGCGCTCGATCATGCATGACTTGGAGCGTGCCGGGGTGGAGATTGTGAATCTCATCGAAGACGCGAAGGCGACGGATAACATCGTCGAGTTCCGTCAGGCTGCCGAGGATGTGCCGGTGAAGGGACGCGCACGGAAAAATTAGGTTCCTCCCAGTCGAATGAAGCTCGAAAGCCATCTGCCGAAGCAGAGCCCATGGCTCTATGTGACACCGTTGCTGAATGGCATCCTGTTGCTGTTGATCTACTTTTTGTTCAGCAGTGGATTCATTGTGCAGAGCGGTATCACGGTGGAAAAACCAAAATCAAGCAGCCGTCTCACAGGCTTTGACCGCGCCCACATTGTCACCCTCGCGGCAGGTGATAACGCGCCGATGTATTTTGACGGCAAGAGAGTCACCTGGGATGAATTGCGAGCAGAGTTTAAAAAACGCCGGGATGGCGAGCGCCGCATCATTCTGCATACCGACAGGCAGGCCCCCACGTCCCGGTTTACCGAGGTCAGCAGTCTTGCCCTCGAGATGGGTTACGAGGTGGCACTTTCCACGACACCGAATCCTGACGCCACGAGATGAAGCACCCGCATCAACAAGAGCCGCCCCTGCTCTTTGACTGGGACCGGCGCGAGCACACCACGACGTGGTTTCTGTTCTGGTTGCTCATCACCGGCCTGGGGTTTGCGTCTCTGTTCATCGTTTTTCACATCGTGTCGCCTGAAGCAACCAAACTTTCGGCGAGGGCTCAACAGATGTTGGTTCTCAATCCCGCTGTTCCTGCCGAGCGCGCTCTTATCAATCGCGCCATGGATTTCAGTTTCACCCTGCTGCCATCTGAAGTTTCCATTAAGCCTGAAGTGCCGCCGGCGGCTAAACTTCCGGATTTTTCGGCCGCCTTGAGTCGGTTTGAACTCAAGCTTAAAGCACCCAATGCAGGCCTCGTCACTCGCGAGCGACCTCGCCTTTTTGCACAGGACATCGATGTGCTGCCGCCTCTGTCCGCGGTTGTCCTGCCACGCAAGCCCGGGCAGGTGTCCAAACTTCATGTGAAGCTTTCCGGTGGACTGGCTGACCGCTTGATTTCTGATGTCACGCTTCGGGATATTCCGTTGTCTGATTCTGCGCGAGCCACCTTCCGGATTGCCGTGGGCAATCTCGGGCAGGTTTTGATGGCCCTGCCACTGCATTCGTCCGATGACCCAGCCGTCATGGTCAAGCTGCATGCAGCCTTGACCCAGATGCGTTTCAAGCCGGATGGGAAAGATGTTGAATGGGCTCAGGTCGGCTTTGCCTGGGAGAAGGAGAGCACGCCATGATCAATATCCGGTTGAGCGAACTCATCGTCATGGTCATGCTGATCGCCGTTTGCCTGGTTTGCGCATTCTGGATCTGGACGCTCTGGCGTGAAAGGAGGCGAGAGATTCATCGCCGCCGCATCGCCATCCAATGCCGCATCTGCAACTGCACCTACGCCATCCCGAAAAAAGCTCCCGCGGTGACTCAGTGCCCCTCCTGCGGCACCCACAACCAGCGTGGAGCACTGGACCCGATCTGAGTCCGCAGCTCATTTTTGTCTGCCTCAGGCGCGCCAGACCACAGACTGCCACCAATCCTAACCGATCACTTGCATCCTGGCCTCTGCGCTTCACTCTCTGCGCCCCGACAGCGATTCGCTGACCCACTTTCCCATGTCCAAGCATACCTATAAACAAGCCGGCGTTGATATTCATGAAGCAGCTTCCTTTGTCGATGACATCGGTGCCCTGGTGAAGGCCACGCAAAAGAAGCGTAAACTTGCCAATGCTTTCGGTCTCTTTGCTGCCGGCTATGACCTCAGCAAATACAAGGAGCCGATGATCTTTACCGGCTGTGACGGTGTGGGAACCAAGCTGGAACTCCTGCTCAAATACGACCTTTTGGAGAATGCGGGCAAAGACCTCGTCGCCATGAATGTCAACGACGTGCTCACCTGCGGTGCTGACCCGATCCTCTTCCTCGACTATGTCGGCGTGAATCAAATCAAGAAGCGCCAGCTCGCCCGCATCATCGCCGGCATGTCCGAGTATCTGCAATCCTGCAACTGCATCCTCGCCGGTGGAGAGACCGCCGAAATGCCGGGCGCAGTCCTTGATGGCATGGTTGAACTCTCAGGTTTCGCCATCGGTGCAGCAGAGAAGAAAGACGTTCTCAACCCGGCTGAAATCAAGCAGGGCGACGTCCTGATCGGCTGGCCTAGTGCAGGCTTCCATGCCAATGGTTTCAGTCTCGTGCGCCGCATCCTTGCCAAGGAGAGCATCAAGCTCAGCAAGAAAGAGGCGGTACAGCTTCTCACACCAACCCTGCTTTATCATGAACAGTGCTGGGGGCTCAAGAAAGCCAAAGTGAAGCCCGCTGCCATGGCGCACATCACCGGTGGCGGACTCGTTGAAAACCTCGGACGCATCTTCACCAAGCGCGGCTTCGGCTGCCATCTCAAGGTGCCGACTTGGAAGAATGACGTCGTTCAAAAAGTGCTCCGCCACGCTGATCCGGCCGATTGCTGGGACACGTTTAACATGGGTATTGGCTGGGTCGCCATTGTCGATCCAAAGCACGCTGCCAAAGCTCTTAAAGTCGGCACCGGCGCAGTCGCTCTCGGTGTGATGGACAAGAGCGCGAAAGTCACCTGCGAACTGGTTTGATTTCCGCGGGCAGGGCTCACGGATATTCAATCAGCGCCTTGATCACACCGCGCCGCGCCACTTCATCAAACGCCTCGTGAATCCGCGCCAGCGGAAAACGGTGCGTGATGAAGTCCTTCGATGTCAGGCTGCCCTGGCGAATCCACTGGCAGAGCTGTGGCTGGCTTTCCTTTTCATAGCGGCGCGTCGGCCACTGATGCACCAGCACGTTGAAATTGAAGTCGCCCTTTGATTTGTCGATGTGCAGCACCGGATGGGTTAAAACACCATAAATGCAGTGAGAGCCGCCGCGCCTCAGAAGCGGCAAGCCTTGTTGGAGAATGTCCGGATGTCCCACGGCATCGATCACTGCATCCAGTTTGCCCGGTGGTTGGACTGAATCCGGCATGAATGCTGCATCCGCGCCAAAGCTCAATGCCCTGGCCCTTTTGTCGGCATGCCTGTCCACGATGCCGATCCAGCCCAATCCGAAGAGCCGCCCGAGTTTCACAAAACTCAATCCCACAGGTCCCGCGCCATAGATCAGCACGTCATCACCCGGTTGCAGATGAAAATCGCGAAACGCGCCCAGCACCTCACGCCAGGTGCAGAGAAGCACGGCCTCTTCCGGTGGGATGTCCGCATCCACTTTCGTCTGGATCTCATACACCTCCACCCAGCCATTCGCCTCATTGGCCACGCCGTCGGTCTTCATCGCCCCGTGATCATTTGCCAGAGTGTATTCGCCAAAGCCACCCCAGCCCGAATCCACACCTTCCATTTGCAGATCAAATGACAGGCCGCCCACCGCCCTGTCACCCACCGCAAAGTTTCTCACCTTCGTCCCGATCTCCACCACAGTGCCGACACTTTCATGCCCAAGCGCAAAGGGGAACTTTTCCTCCATGCCTGGAAACCGTCCGTGCAGCAGTTCACTGTCCGTGCGGTTGCAGAGACACGCACATTCCGTTTTCACCAGCGCCTGATAGGGGTCCGGTTTTGGCATGGGCGTGTCGAGAATTTCAAGATGACCGGGATGAACGGCAATGACGGATTTCATGGTGACACAGCCTTTCTGGATTATGTCACAAACGCAAGTAAGAATTCCAAATCCAGAATCGTTTCTAAATTTAGAATGCTCAGAGAACCCTCCATCCTTCCCACCGAAGACACCCTCGCTCCCGGAACCGAGCGCACGCTGGCCATCCTCGAACTTCTCGGCCGTCACCGCGCTGGATTGAGCCTCACCGAAATTGCGCGCGAGTTGGATCTGCCGGTAAACTCGGTCTTCCGCATCACCGGCACGCTTCATAACCGGGGCTATCTCCAGCGCCGGGAAGACGACAAGCGCTTCGTTCTCACCAACAAATTGTTCGATCTTTCCCGGCCTCAGGTGCGCGAGAAAAGCCTGGTCGTTTGCGCCCTGGAATCGTTGAAGTGGTTGCGCGATGAGTCCGGCGAAACCACGCAGATCCTGGCCTGTGCCAATCACAAGATGACGGTGCTTGAGCAATGCATTTCATCCCAGCCGATCAAGGTCAGCAGCACCGTCGGCCTGCAGGTTCCCATGTATTCATGCGCGCCAGGCAAGGCCGTGCTGGCCCATCTGCCGCAGGCTGAACTCGATCAATTTTTCGCTTCGATCAAACTCAAGCAATACACGCCGGCAACACTTGCCACGCGACCCCTGCTTGAGGCCGATTTGGCAAAAACCCGCAAACGCGGCTTTTCCACCGATATCGCCGAGGGGTTGGAAGGCATTCACTGTGTCGCCGCCGCCATCTTTGATGAATATCATTACCCCGTCGCCGCCGTCACCGTCATGTCGCCATCGTATCGCATGAAGCGCGATCAATTTGTCAAATCAGGCCGCCTCTGCATCGAAGCCGCCGCAGCCATTACCCGGAGGCTCCTGGCATGAAAAAACGTTTCATCTTCTCAGCGCTCTTCACCTGTCTGCCTCTCTGCGTCAAAGCCGATCCACGACCGACGCCGCAGCAGATCGAGTTCTTCGAATCCAAAATCCGTCCAATCCTCGCGCAGGACTGTTACGAGTGCCACAGCACCGCCACAAAGAAGAAGGGCGGTCTCGTGCTTGATTCACGGGCAGGCTGGCAGGCCGGTGGGGAATCCGGCGATGTCATCAAGCCTGGCGATCCTGGCGCCTCGCTGCTCATTCGATCCATCAGGCACGAACACGAGGATCTGAAGATGCCCAAAGCTGGCGCCAAACTCAGCGATCAGGCCATCGCCGACTTTGAGCGCTGGATTCACGATGGCGCTGCCGACCCGCGTGATGTCCCGCCATCCAGGGAACAAATCGCCAAGGAAACCAGTTGGAAAACCATCCTCGAACGCCGCAAGGAGTGGTGGGCGTTTCAACCGCTCTCGAATCAGCCGGCGAACAAATCCATCGACGATTACATCGATGCCGAACTCGCCAAACAAGGCATTCCAAAGGCAGCGCCAGCCAGTACGGAGACCCTGCGCCGTCGCCTGAGCTTCATCCTCACCGGGCTTCCTCCCGGCCGTGCTTCATCGGTCGATCAGTTGCTTGAATCGCCTGCCTTCGGTGAAAAGTGGGCGCGCCACTTCATGGACTGGGTGCGCTACGCCGAAAGCTACGGATCTGAAGGCGATCCGGCGATCCCATACGCCTACCGATACCGCGACTACCTCATCCGGGCCTTCAATGATGATGTGGCGTATCCGCAGCTTGTCCGGGAAGCCATCGCCGGAGATCTCCTGCCGAAACCCCGCCTCAAAAAAGGCATCAACGAAAGCGCCATTGGCATCGCTCAGCTGCGCATGGTGTTGCATGGCTTCTCACCGGTCGATTCGCTCGATGAAATGGTCACCTTCACCGACAACCAGATCGACACCGTCACCAAGGCATTTCAGGCGCTCACCGTTTCCTGCGCCCGCTGCCATAACCACAAGTTTGACGCCATTTCCCAGGCCGACTTTTACGCGCTTTACGGCATCTTCACCAGCACGCACCCGGCCGTCATTGATGTGAATGCTCCCGGTTCGGGCCGTTCGGAACGCCATGAACTCGCAAAGATCAAAGAGCAGATCAAGGCCGCCATGATTGCCGAGTGGCTCAAAGCCGTGCCAGCTTCCGGCGCACCGGTTTCAGTCCATCAAGGCGGCCCGGGCTTCTCAAATTTCGAATGGCTCACCCAGGGTGTCAGCCTGACCAAAGCGGGTGAGTTTTCCATCGCCCTCGAAGGCGACCGCATTCTCTCCCGGATTCATCCCGGAGGTTTTTTCAGTGACCTGCTCACCACCAGGGATCGCGCCGTGCTTTACTCGAAGCGCTTTAAAAATCCGGGAGGGACCCTTTGGTTCCGCGCGGCGGGAAACGGTGGGGTGAAGGCCAAATGCGTCGTCCAAAACTACCCGCGCACCGGCACCGTTCATCGGGCCATCGAGTTCAAGGACGCCAAAGACGAGGTGCTCGGCTGGCGCTCGCTTGATCTCGAGTTTTGGAAGGATGACGAGATCTTTTTCCAGATCACCACCGCCGCTGACGCACCCGCTGAATTCAAAAACGGACCTTCCTGGTTCGGGCTCACCGATGTCCTCATCACGAAGGACAAGGCGGCACCGGGATCACGCATCACCACATCCGAGTCCCCACATCAGCTGATCACCGCCTGGCAAAACAACCGTCTCGACGATTCCCAGGCCGAAGCCCTTAATCAACTCCTTCAGTCAGGCAAACTGCCCAACAAAGAGTTCGCCAGCATCGCCCCCCTGATCAGGCGCTACCGGGAGATCGAAGCCAGGATCCCGGAACCCACTCGCGTCCCGGGCGTGATCGAGGCCGATGCCAAAGACGCGGCCCTTTTTGTGCGTGGTGATCACAAGCAGCCTTCGGAAATCGTCCCGCGCCGGTTCCTCGACGCCCTTGATCCCGCGCCATTCAACACCACCAGCAGTGGCCGCCTGCAACTCGCCGAACATCTGGCCGATTTGAAAAGCAACCCGCTCACTGCCCGGGTCATGGTCAATCGTCTCTGGCATTACGTTTTTGGTCGCGGTCTGGTCGCCACCACGGACAATTTCGGCAAACTGGGTGATCTGCCAACCCACCCTGAATTGCTCGACTACCTCGCCCAGCGCTTCATTGACTCGGGTGGTTCGGTCAAAGCCATGCTGAAACTCATGGTGAATTCGAAAGCGTTTCAGCGCAGTGCGCAGAGTTCAGACGCCAGCATTCTAAAAGATCCCGAGAATAAACTGCTGAGCCACTGGAGTGTCCGCAGGCTTGAAGCCGAGGCCATTCGTGATTCCATCCTCACCCTGTCCGGTAAACTCGACACCACTTTGTATGGCGAATCCGTCGGCAGCGGCGATCCGCGCCGCAGCATCTACGTCAAAGTCATTCGCAACGCCCTCGATCCCTTCCTCACCACTTTTGACGCACCCGTGCCTTTCAGCACCCGTGGCAAACGCGACATCACCAATGTCCCCGCGCAATCCCTCACCTTGCTCAACGATGCCCGCGTCATCGACTGGTCACGCAACTGGGCTCTGCGCACTGCCGGCATCACCACGGATGATGCGCGACTCCGCCAGATGTTCCGGGAAGCTTATGCCAGAGAGGCTAGTGATGATGAGGTGAAGCAAAGCCTCTCCTACCTCGCGACCCTCCAGCGGGAAAGCAGCGGTCAATCCCGAGCGCTTGCCGAACAGGAACAAAAACTCGCCGACTTGAACCGCCGGATCAGCGCCATCCTTGATCCTGCACGCATCAAACTCCAAGCGGGACGCAAGCTTCCCGTCGCGCCAGTCAACACACCTGAACCGCTCGCCGAATGGACGTTCGACAAGGATGTGAGCGACTCAAAGGGACGTCTGCCGCTCAATCTCGTCGGGACAGCCCGCATCGAAAACGGTGCGCTTGTTGTCGATGGCAAATCGATGGCCAAAACCGGTTCTTTGCCGAAACAACTCAAGGCCAAGACGCTCGAAGCCTGGGTGATGCTCGACAACCTGAAGCAGCGAGGAGGCGGAGTGCTCACGGTGCAGGGAAAAGATGGCGTGCTGTTTGACTCCATCGTCTTTGCGGAGAAAACGCCGCAACACTGGGTGGCTGGCAGCAACTTTTTTGACCGGAGTGAACTCTTTGACGGCAGTGCTGAAACTGAAGCCGCTGCGCGCCCTGTGCACGTCGCAGTGGTCTATCAATCCGACGGCACCATCAGCGGTTACCGTGATGGCAAACCCTACGGACGGACTTATCGCAAAGCCCCTGCTGCCGTCTTTGAAGCCGAACCCAGCCAGGTCCTCCTCGGCTGTCGCCATGGTTCACCCACCGGGAACAAAGGTCTCGCCTGTCGCATTTTCCGTGCCCGTCTCTACGACCGTGCGCTCACGGCCGAAGAGATTGCTCAAACCTCCCGCATTGAATCCAGTTCCATCACTGAAGCCGACATTCTGGCGTCTCTGGCGTTGGAGCAACGCCAGGCGCTCGCCCAACTCAATTTGCAGCGCGATGCCCTCAGTAAACAACTCGCCTCCATCCGCGAAACACCAGCCGGCGACGATCCCGTTTTTCAAGCCTGGTCCAGCCCGCCTAGCCAGAAAAGACCTCAAACTGGCGCAGGAGCTTGGCGAGCAGTACGGCGTACCGCTCGCTACC
>CAJCCF010000581.1 GCA_903960845.1 uncultured Verrucomicrobiota bacterium
ACAAGCGGGAATTCGTTGGCTAGCAGTAAGCAATGCGGAGTTATGTTAACACCAGCTTCGAGCCACTTCGAGGTTCCGCTTGAAGCCCTCGCGCACGAGCGAGAGATCGGAATCCATCGCCAGCCAAGTGAAGCCGAGGGCTTTGAGTTTCTCTTTGTCATCCGCATGGCGGACGAGGATGCCGCAGCCTTTGCCGTGATCCTTCGCAGCTTTCGCGATAACGTTCACGCAATCATCATAAGGCAGCGGTGAGTTCCGAGCCTTCAGATCATAGCTCAAATCCGCCGGGCCGATGAAGAGCGCGTCGATGCCCTCCACGGCGGCGATTTGATCCGCGTTGGCCACGCCTTCCGCCGTCTCGATCTGCGCCAGAATAATCGGCTTTGGCGGAGAATCGCCCGGCAGTCTCATGCCATAACCATAAGCGCGAACGGTTCGCGAGACACCTCGGTGTCCCTGCGGTGGGTAATAGGCAGAGCGTACGCAGTGTTCGGCTTCAGCGACCGTGTTCACATGCGGCACCATGATTCCCTGAGCGCCCCAATCGAGCACACGTCCGATCAAGTCAGGATGCGGCGCACTCACCCGAACGATGGCAATGGTTCCGCTGCCGCGCAGGGCACGCAATTGATTTGGGAGCGCAGCTTCTGACTCACAACCATGCTCCAGGTCGATGAGAACCCAGTCGAATCCGCATTCAGCCGCCAGTTCGGCGACAGCAGGTGATCCAATGGAAAGAAAGGTGCCGAGGTGTGTCTTCATAAGTTAGAGAATATTGAGGCTGCTTTCATTGCGCAAACCAGCCAAAGCCAGTGCGAGTCGTGAATGGGTGAATTCGCGCAGGTTTGAACCGGAAGATCCATTGCCAATGAGGAAGAACCCATCATCGCGATCAAAGTAACCTGCGCCAACCCTGATGACTGATTTGACGATCATGTTGCGCAGCAAATGCAGCCAAAAACGCCGCAGATAATCTGATGGGAGCATTCGCAGGCTTTGATATCCCTCAAAGGCTCGTTTCAGAAAATCCTCACCATGGAAGCAGGCGAGCAGTGAGAGGTCATCCATTGGATCGCCACTGATCGAATCATCGAAGTCAATGAAGGCGGCGATCTGATTTCCAGTGCCCAGGATGTTCCAGAGGGCCAGATCTTTGTGCACAAAACAGCCTGTGGGTAAATCGAGCAGAGCGCGGTGAGTTTCGATTTCTGCGGCTATATCATGCCTTTGTTCACGACTGAGAAAGCCATGCTCCACAAGAAAGGCGAGATGCTCGTCGAGCCGGACATGAAAATAATCAGTGTATGAGGATCGGCTGCCCGATAACACACTTTCATTCCACTCAGGAAACTCTGCGGGCCACTGTAAAGTTCCGTAGCCATCGAAGGTGATCCTCTGCCACTTCGCCACGGCCACGCCGATTTCGAAAGCGATGCTCCGAACATCCAACGCGCCTTGTTTGAACCAATGATTCAGATCAGGGGCGGCAATCCGCTCCAGAGCCTGCCAGGCAAAGGGGACCCGGCTTCGCGTGGCATCGCAGCCAAACACTCGTGGTGTTGGCACGCCAGCCTCGCGAACACAATTGAGCAAGGCAGATTCGACGGAAAGGTGGCTGTCTTTCTCAGGCCCGTTCTCAACGCGAATGAACATTACCTGACCGTCGATCATCGCATTCCAGGTGAGATGATTGCCCTGACCTGATCCGGGGCTTAATTCGACAACCTTGGCACCCAGGCCCTGTTGCAAAGCATTGCCAAGTTGGCCCTCGATCTCAGCATCCTCAATGACTCGACTCTGCGTGCCATGAAAGGCGGCCGGACGGTCGCATTTCCAGTAATGAATGTCACGACGGCTCATGCGGACGGTGGGCGGCGTTTCCACCACGCGGCCATCAGCCCGCCGATGATGTTTTGCATGACCCCGCTGAAGACACCTGCAGCAGCGGCGAGAGGCATGGCGGAGAAATGCTCACGTGCCAGTGATGCCGCCATGCCGCCGTTTTGCATGCCTACCTCAATGCTCACAGTGCGCGCAACGGATTCAGGATAGCGCAGCACTTTGGATACCACATACCCCACCCCGAAACCAAGGACATGCAGAGTGAACGCGGCAATGGCAAGCCGGCCAAAGTTCGAGGCGATGGCTTCTGCGCTGGCAGCCACGATGCCGCCGCTGACAAGCGTGAAAGCCAGCACGGCGATCGTGGGTCCACAGGCACCGATACGATCTGCCGTGCGCGGCAGTTTCCACCGGATCAGCACACCAAGCACGACGGGTGCAATGGTGAGTTGAAAGGCGGACAAGCACAGACCCCAGGCATCGACCGGCACATACTTTCCAGCCAGAGTGCTGGTCCACATTGGAGTGAAGAAAAAGGCCAGCATCGTGGAAGCAAGCGTGAGCACCACCGACAGAGCCACATTCGCTTTCGCGAGGTAGCTGATCATGTTCGAAGCCATGCCGCCGGGACAACTCGCCACGAGAATGATGCCAACGGCGAGACCGGGTTCGAGTTTCAGAACGGTGGCAACGAGCCAACCTGAAAGCGGCATGATCGTGTATTGCGCAGCAAAGCCGAGCGCCACACTTCCCGGCATGCGTCCGATGGCTTTGAAATCATCCAAACTTAGTGTGAGCCCCATGCCGAGCATCGACGCCGCGAGTGACCAAAAGATCCATGGCTTGTCAAACCACAGCATGGTTTGCGGCCGGAAGAATGCAATCACGGCAAGGGTGACAAGCCACACAGGGTAGAGATTATTGAACCAGTTCAGGAAACGAATCATGAGAAAATCAGTGGGAGGTTGAGCTGTCGCGAGTGCCTGAAAAATCAGGCCCGCCAGCGCCGACGAAGCCGTTGCTGGCACCCTGGGAATCAGTTGTCACCCAGAAGGCATACAAGGAACCGCGGGTGAGATGGAAGCGGAATCGCACGGGTTTGTTGATAAAGTTGGATAACCCGGGCAATTCCATGCGCTGCTTTGTTGAGTCAATCGAGACGGCTTGGGAGGTTGCAAGCACCTGATTGGCTTCATCGAGCACCTGGACACGCAGGTCGCCATTCAGATTCACAAAGAGGTGACTGCCTTTAAAGATGACCGGACGGGTGGTAAGCACACCTGCTCCATCCATCGAGGCAAAACCATCTCGCCGCAGCGTGGCAAGGCCGATGCTTGCCCCGCAATACATGCCGCGAGTGCCATTCGGCGAGATACCTGAGTAAGCGCAATAAGGGAAAACAAGCTGATCGTCGAGCACCACGCAGACGCCCGTGGTGGTATGCAGATAAGCACGATCCCAATCGCCATCCTTACGTGTGGCAGCAATGAAAGCGCGGCGATCAGGACGATCCCAATGGAAGCCGTCACGACTGAAGCCAATCTTTAGTTCGGTGATCTTTGGGTACTTTCCAATATCGCATATCCTGTTATCTGGACCGAGATGAATTTGAAACATGCCAAGCATCACACTTTCATAGGCGACAGCGCTCAGGCTGTAGAGTTGCGCAGGTTTTCTGATTTGCGGATCCGGTTCGTCAAGACG
>CAJCCF010000582.1 GCA_903960845.1 uncultured Verrucomicrobiota bacterium
GGCAATCGCGGCGGTGAGTCCGGGTGGCTGGGTTGCGCCGCGTCAGCAGCATGATCAGATGAGGGTGATGTGGCCGAATGCTTGGCTGCAGGCAACCGGCGGCGAACGAGATGAGGATTGACCATAGGCCCTCAAACTGCTAAGACAGCGCTTATAACGCTCACGAAAATGCTCACGCATCCTTCATCTCAACTAGACATCGAACGACCTCGCCGCGTAGCGGCTTTGTTCAACAAGGTGGTGGTCACCAGCATCACTGCCAGCACGGGCCTGTTTGTCGGCAATTTCACCACCGGCACACTCGCTTTCCCTCTTGTACGTAAAGCTGATTTCAAAGGCATCATCGTGCCACACCTCCGCCGCGGCGGAGGATTCTTCGTGTTCCCTGGTTCGGCCCTGACCACCTCGCCGATTTACTCGGGCAAGGTGTTGATTGAGGCCAATTGATGCCTGGAAGGATTTACTTCTTCCCTTTGTCTTTCGGCTGTTTGCCGCGCACGCTCATCCGGAATGGCACGCCAGGTGCGGGCCATTCCTTGCGGATGACGCTTTCGAGGAAGCGCAGGTAGCCTTCGGTCATCTTGGCGGCGCGGTTGGCAAAGAAAACGAAGTGCGGCACGGGCACGTTGTGGTCTTCCGCCTCATTTACCTGGGTGACGTAGAGCAGTTTGAAGGCTTTCGGGCTGCGCCCAAGCGGGCCGGGGGTGTCTTCAATGGCTTTCTGCATCATGCGATTCAGCACGCCGGTGCCGATACGGCTTTGCGAGCCTTTCCGCACAGCTTCCACCTGGACAAAGAGCTTGCCGATGTTGTCCTTGTTCTTGGCCGAGGTGGCGATCAGTGGCGCGTAGTTGAGGAAGAAAAACTCACGGCGCATTTTCTCGGACAACTCTTCCAACCGGTCCTTTTGCTTCGCGCTGGGATGGTAGAGATCAAACTTGTTCATCACGAGGATGCAGGGCTTGCGCTCTTCCAGAATGAGCTGGGCGATCTTGCGGTCCTGCATCTTGGCACCTTCGGCGCAGTCAATGACGAGCAGGCAGATATCGGCGCGTTTGATGGCCTGGTAACTGCGTTGAACGCTGAAGATTTCGACATCGTCATCAAGCTTTGCCTGGCGGCGAATGCCCGCCGTATCGATAAGTTGGTAGCGCTTGCCGTTGAAGGTGCAATTGATGTCCAGACTGTCTCGCGTGGTGCCCGCCACCTCGCTGACGATGGCGCGATCCTGGCCCATGATGGCATTGACGAGTGAGGACTTGCCGGCGTTTGGCCGGCCCACGATGGCGAGCTTCAGGGGGCGTGCGGCAAATTTGGCATCGCGCACGGCTGCCTCGGTTTCCTCATCCTGCTGGGTCAGTTCCAGGCGCTCGGAGATGATGTCCACCAGGCTGTTGATGCCAAAGCCGTGCACGGCGCTGACCTCGACCACATCGGAGAAGCCAAGCTTGGCGAACTCGGCTGAGCCGAGTCGGCGCTTTTCCGAGTCCGCTTTGTTGCAGACAAGAATGACGGGGCGCTTGGTGCGGCGCAAAAGATTGGCAAGCGTGAGATCAATGGGCGTGATGCCCTCAAACACATCGACGACAAACAGCAGCAGGTCGGCGACTTCGAGCGCGATGGCTGCCTCGATTTGCACCTGCTCGGTCAGCACGTCTTCGGTGTTGGCGCCGATACCGCCCGTATCCATGATCTGAAACATCTGCGGGCCACGCCGGCACTCGGCGGTGATTCGGTCCCGCGTCACCCCGGCCAGGTCATGCACGATGGAAATGTTCATGCCGGCGAGGCGATTGAAAAGAGCGGACTTGCCCACATTCGGGCGGCCTACGATGGCGACGGTTTTAAACATGATTCAGGAGCGGTAAGGTTCGGGGGGCGGCGACCATAGAACAGGTTTGGAAGGATTTCAGAAATGTATCACCGACATTGAGATTTCGGTGAAAAGGGGGGGCACCTCAGGACTGGCCTTCATGGTGCTGCACTTGACGCACTGCAGCAGCCAGATTGAGGGCTCCTGAAATGGCGGTGAAAAAACCCGCGATGGCCGTCGGCCAGAGGAGATGAGGAAAATCGAGCATCAGCCAGAGCACGGCGGCAAACTGGGCAAAGGTGGAGACCTTGCCCGTCCAGTGCGGTTTGATGACACATTTGCCGGTGAGGTAATCGATCAGGAAAGCACCGCCGATGCTTGCCACGTCTCGGAAGATGACCAGAGTCGGAAACCACAGCGGGAAATGCTGCCGCCAGCCCGTGAAACTCAGCGCGATGACGGCGGACAGCAGCATCAGTTTGTCCGCCAGTGGGTCGAGAATGGCCCCGAGCCGTGTGGCCTGGTTGTAGTGCCTGGCGATGTAGCCATCCACCGCGTCACTGATGGCAGCTAGGGCGAAACTGGCGATGGTCCAGAAACGCAGCGTTTCATTCGCCGCGCCCGCCTTTACGCTTTCCCCGTAATAGATCGCCAACCCGACGAAAACCGGGATGAGCAGGATGCGAAAGATCGTGATCTGGGTGGCGAGGTTCACAGGCATTCCTTTAATGCAGAAGTCAGAAATCAGAAACGGGAAATGCAACCGATCCGCAGCGAGGAGGACGTTGCACAACTCCGCACCGAATGCTCCTGTGGGCTGATGCCTTTCTCCCGTCGACTTATCCTGCTGCTCCTGCTCTTCGCCCTGCCGGCACTGATTCATTCCGCGCCTAAATCAAGGCGGCGCAGCTCGGGAAGCGTCAATGTGTTGTTTATTGTCGCCAGCGATTTGCGGGACTTTGTCGGCTGGATGGGCGGACATCCGCAGGCGCAAACGCCGAACATGGATCGACTGGCAAAACGCGGGATGCGCTTCACGAATGCGCACTGCAACTACGCCTTGTGCAATCCTTCGCGCACCAGTTTGCTGACAGGCATGCTGCCCTCATCAAGTGGCGTGTTTGGCCGTGAGCAGGACTGGCAGCGCAGCGCGCAGGTCACCGCTAAACCAACTTTGCCTGAGCACTTCAAGTCGATGGGCTATACGACATCTGCTGGCGGGGAAATTTTCCACGTCAATCATGATGCGAATGAAGATTTGCTGGCCAGTTGGGCCGGTGACCGGCGTGGTTTCGATCAGGATGTGGCCTGGGACACGCGCTATGAAGGAACGGGCATGCAGTTCACAGACCTGCAAGCGCACACAGGCCAGAAATCCGAAAGTCTGAACCTCTGGCGCTGGATTGATGTCGAGGTGCCTGATGAATTCACGGACGATGGCGTGATGACGTCATGGGCTTCCGAACTGCTGCGAAAAAAGAGCAGCAAACCCTTTTTCCTGGCTCTTGGTCTGGGTCGTCCTCACCAAATGGCGCGTGTGCCGAAGAAGTATTTCGAGATGTTCCCGCTGGCGGATATCCAGATGCCATTGGTGAATGAAGATGATCTTGCTGATGTGCCTGAGACTGCCCGCAGCCAGGTGAAATCCGCCAGCCATCAGGCCGGAACCGCGCAGCAAGGTCATGGGAAGGAAGCGGTGCAGGCCTACCTGGCCGGAGTGGCTTTTTGTGATGCGATGCTGGGTCGCGTGATCGACGCCCTGGATGCCGGATCGAATGCAAAGAATACGATTGTTGTTTTCACTTCGGATCATGGCTGCCATCTCGGTGAAAAACAGCTATGGCAGGACGGCATGCTGTGGGTGGAGTCCACGCGTGTGCCCCTAACGATCTATGCTCCGGGCATCACCAGGGAAGACAGCGTGAGCGCGCAGCCGGTGTCTCTGGTGGACCTGTATCCGACACTCTGTGATCTGACAAAAGTCGCGAAGCCGGAGCATCTTGATGGCCTGAGTTTTGAACCCTTGCTGCGTGATCCGGCCGCGTTGAGCCAGCGTCCGGCCATCACGGCGCTGGGCGGGGGTGATCGCGTGAGTTATGCTGCGCGTTCGGATCAGTGGCGCTACATCCGCTACGCTGATGGCAGCGAGGAGCTTTATGATCATCAGGCCGATCCGCACGAGTGGGTCAATCTCGCCGGCAAGCCGGAACACTCGGCCTTGAAGCAGGATCTTGCCGCATTTTTTCCGAAGGAGTTCCTGAGCGCCTCACGCACGGTTGATCAAATTGCAGCTGCGCCGGGTGCTGATGGCGGTGTGCATCTGAAACTGGAAATCGGAGACAAGCTTGAAGCAGCCCAGGCTCCGCCACTCACCGGCCGCGGTTTCTTTATCGAGGCGTCTTTCGACTTCAATGCGCGAACCGATCAGAACAGCACCCTCGTTTATCAGGGCGATGAAAAGCTCGGTTATGCCCTGCATCTTTTGGCGGGCCGGCCGATTCTGACTGTCTTTGCTGATGGCAAGGCGACATCCGTCCATGGCGACAGACTTGCCAATGGTCGCTGCCAGGTGCGCGCGGGCATGGATGCGGACGGACTCATGTCCCTTGCAGTGCCGGGCCTGAGTGAAATGCTGGGCCTGGCGCCATTCCCCAATGGCTTTACCGGTGAACCCAAAACGGGTCTCGCAGCGGGACAAAGTTTGTCACTGCCCGGCCTGAAGGAATACGCGGGCAGCACGCCTTTCAATGGCGCGGTTCATCGCTTGCGCATCACGCTCCTGCCGCCGAAGGAGCAGACAACCAAACCTGCCATCAACTGACCCATGCGTTGCCGCATCATCAAAGATTTCCGATTCGAAGCCGCTCAAACGCTGCCAAACCTGCCATCCGACCACAAATGTACCAAAATGCATGGTCATAGTTTCAAGGTTGAGATTGCTGTCGATGGAGAGGTGAATCCAGTCATCGGCTGGGTCTATGATCACGCTGAAATCAGTCGCGCGATGAAGCCGCTGCTGGACCTTCTGGATCACAGTTATCTCAATGAGATAGAGGGTCTGGAAAACCCCACGATTGAATACATGGCCGGTTGGCTTTGGAAAAAGCTTGCACCCCAACTCCCCGGTCTCGCCGAGATCGTGATTTACGAGACACCAAGCGCACGCTGCGTGTTTCGCGGAGAGTTCTGAGCCGGTGACATGTGACGGGCAAAACCGGGGGGACAGCTTGTTCACAGCGGCCACCTTTATTCACAGAGATTACCCCTCTAAAAACCCCACATCTTGTTTAGGAGTTCTTAATTAAGCCCAAGATAAGGGAAAATAAGTCTTCTCTCTTGCTGGGTTAGTGCCGGGTCTGGTTGATTCACTCAGTTCAACCCATTCCTGTCACCATGTATCTCAAGACCCTTACCCTTCACGGCTTCAAGTCCTTTGCGGATAAGACTCAATTCGAGTTTCACAAAGGCGTCACCGGCATCGTCGGTCCCAATGGCTGTGGTAAGTCAAATGTCGTGGATGCCATCCGCTGGGTGCTGGGGGAAACCTCGGCCAAAGCGCTGCGCGGAGACGAGATGGCGGACGTCATTTTCAATGGCACGGACAAGCGCAAACCGGTGGGCATGGCCGAAGTCATCCTAACCATGGCCGACTGTGAAGCTGCGCTGGGAGTGGATTACAACGAAGTCGCCATCTGCCGACGCGTCTTTCGTGATGGCCGCAGCGAGTACCGCCTCAATGGCACGGTCTGCCGCTTGAAGGACATCAATGATTTGTTTTCGGGCACAGGTATTGGCCGTCAGGCCTACTCGATCATGGCGCAGGGCCAGATTGACATGCTCCTGAGTTCCAAACCGGAAGATCGCCGAATGGTGTTCGAAGAAGCTGCTGGCATCACGAAATTCAAAGGTCAGAAAAAGGAGGCTCTGCGCAAACTTGAATACACGGAAGCCAACCTGCTGCGCGTCGCCGATGTCATTGCGGAAGTGAAACGCCAGATGGGCACGCTGCAGCGTCAGGCCGCCAAGGCCCGGCGTTATCAGACCTTGCTCGATGACGTGCGGATGCTCGACACTCATCTTGCCCACAAGCACTACATGGAGTTCAGCGCTGAAAAGCACGAGTCTGAAAACCATGTGCGCATGATGACCGAGCAGCTTGAGCAGCTCCAGGCACGTCTGCAAACCGCAGAGGTTGAGGCCGGCGAGACTCGCGAGGCGTATCACAGCATCGAGTCCCAGATCAACTCGCTCCGCCAGCAGGCGCAGGAGTTGCGCAGCCAGGTGCAAAGCGCGGAAGGGCGCATCGGTTTTAACAACGAGCGCAGCGAAGAATTGCACGGGCGCATCCGCCAGAACGAAGAACAGATCGAGCAGGGGCAGCGCAATCTCGACGAGCAGCGGCGCGAAATGATCAATGCTGACGAGCAGGTGCTCTCAATCCGTGAGAATCTGGAGACGCGCCAGCTCGCGCTCAACGAGCACACCGCCATTCATAATTCGATCACGCCGGACCGCAGCCGCCTTGATGCCGACCGCCGGTCAGTTCGCGAGAGCATCCGCCATTTTGAAGGCCAGATCGCTGCGGCTGATGCGCGCGCAAACAGTCTGAACAACCAGATCGTCAATGACCGTCAGCGTCATGAGACACTGGCCCATGACCGCCAGTCGGCAGAGCAGGTGAAAGCAGCCAGCCAGATCGAGTTCGACAATCTTCAGAGTGAAATCCAGGACCTGGAATCCACCCGCAACGAGCTTGATGAGAAGGCGAAAAACTGCGCGCGTGATATCATCGAGAAGCGCCGCCATCGTGACACTTTGAATGAGGAATTGAATATTCTTCAGCGCAGTGTCACTCAGCGCCGTTCACGCATTGAAATCATCGAGCAGCTTTTGCAAAAAGGGGAGGGCTTGGCCGAGGGGACGCAGCAGGTGCTTCGTGGTCTCGACAATCCTGAAGTTTTCTCGGTGGGTGTGAGAGGTCTTCTGGCTTCCTCCATCGAGGTGGAGCCGCAGTTCATCGCCGCCATTGAGGCCGCATTGCGCGACCATCTTCAGGCTGTCTTGCTGACGGACAGTGAACTGGCATCCCAGATTCTTGATCGCCTTGCAGACAAGCAGCTTGGCAAGGCCGCGCTGCTTCCGCACGATTTCGCCACCATGCGCGCGGTGCCTGATCGCCAACTGGTGCCCGAGGGCGGCATTGCCTGGGCGGTGGATAAAGTGCGGGCAAAGGCCGGAGTGCAGGAGTTGACTGACCGCCTGTTGAACAACGTTCTGATCGTCGAGGATTTGCATACGGCCATGCGTTTGAAGCGCCAGCTTCATGATGTGGCCATCGCTACATTGAAGGGCGAGTTCATTGCCGCCGATGGTGTCATCCATGGCGGGGCGACCAAGGAGGAAGCTGCATCCATGCTCCGCCGTGAAGCTGAAGTGCGCGCGCTGCGTGTGGAGTTGGAGGGTTTTGAATTTCAACTTTTGGAAAAAGAGGAAGCTGTGGAGCAACTCCGCCATGAGCTTGAGGAAATGCAGGCCGAAGAGGTCACCTTGCGCGAGCAGAGTCAGCGTGTGCGTGAAGGTTTCTCCACACTCACCGGCAAGCTTTCTGTCGTGCAGCGTGCGCTTCAACAGGCCACGACCAAACTGGAAAGTGTCGAGTGGGATCAGGCCCAGATAACCAACCGCATCCAGGCCGCCGAGGCTCAAATCACCTGGCAGAAGGAAGAGGCGGCCGTCGCTCAGGAACAGGTCGAAGCGGCCCGTATCCATGAGGCTGAACTGGAGTTGGAGATGGAGGCATTTCTGCGCCGCGAACTCGAATCCAGCGAACGTCTCAACGAACTCCGGACTGCGCTGGCGCTGGAACAAAGCGCGCTGCAATCCATCGAGCGTCAGAAGGCGCCTATGGCCACGCGTTTGCACGAACTGCAGGCCGCCATTCAGCGATTCGATCTTGAGATCAACACCTGGCGCAGCCGCATCGAGCAGAGCGCGGCTGAAAATGCGCGCTTCGCCGAGCAGGTCGAATCCCAGCGCGGTGCCATCTCCGCCATCGAAGAGCATTTGCAGGGCAAGACAGAGGAGCGTGCCGCCGCATTTGAGCGTGTCACCGAGTTGGAGAATCAGCTCGTCCAGTTGCGCCTGCAAACCAATGGATTGAGCGAGTCACGCAACCGCATTGAAGTCCAACTCACGCGGGTGGATCTGCGTTTGGAAAACCTCATCAGTCAGGTGCAGGAGCGCTACTCCTTCCACATCAGCGCTTTTGAACCCGACTACCATGCGCTCATGCTGAGCATTGATGAGCAGAAAAAGAGCCGCAGCCGAAGTGAAAAACGCAAAGCCACGCTGGCTGAGACGGATCAAAATGAATCATCAGACCAGGCTGAATCATCAGACGCGATTGAAGCAGCCTCCGCCATCGAGATAACGGATGTCGAGGAGGTCATGGATATTGATGACGTCATCATTCCAGGTGAAGAAGGACAGCCTGACTGGGATTTTGTCGGCTCAGTCGTCGGTGATCTCCGCCAGAAACTCGAGAGTGTTGGTCCGGTGAATCTCGATGCCATCCAGGAGTTTGAAGAGCTCGAGGAACGCCACAATTTCCTCGACACTCAGCACAACGATCTGGTGCGGTCGAAGGAGGAGTTGCTCGAAGTCATCGCCAAAATCAATGAGACCACGAAGACCATGTTCCTGGAGACGTTCGAACTCGTTCGGAACTTCTTCCACAACAACTTCCGCGAGCTCTTTGGCGCCACGGCAAAAGCCGATCTCATGCTCACGGACGATACTGATCCGCTGGAGACAGGTATTGAAATTATCGCCAAGCCGCCCGGTAAAAAACTGCAGACCATCTCCCTTCTCTCCGGTGGTGAGCGCAGCATGACTGCCGTGGCGCTGCTCTTCTCCATTTATCAGGTGAAGCCAAGCCCCTTCTGTGTTCTCGACGAGTTGGATGCTCCGTTGGACGAGTCCAACATCTCCCGCTTCCTCAAGATGCTGGACAGTTTCATCGACAATTCCCAGTTCATCATCGTCACGCACAACAAGCGCACCATGAGCCGTGCTGATGTGATTTACGGTGTGTCCATGCAGGAATTTGGCATCAGCAAACCTGTCGGTGTCCGCATGACCGCCGAGGAAAAAAGGCCCAGCAAGATGGAGGAGCTGCGCCTTGAAGTGGAAGCTGCTGCTGATGAGGCGCATCAATACAAGCCCCAGGTTGCCGTTGAACCGGAGCGCGTGACAGAGTCTGGCCCCGTCATGGAGTCCGGGCGTGTCGCTGCGGATGAATCCGATTCCGCCGCGGGAGACGAGGTTGAGGAAGAGCCTACGCTCGCCTCATGACCGCCGGATGAATGGTGCGTTTACGGTTGTTGAAGATGGGTTGCGATGCTTGATCAAAGGGATGTTCTTCGACACGCACACCCACCTCGGCAGTCACAAGTTTGATGGCGATCTCGCCGACATTCTTAGCCGTGCCCATGCCGCCGGGGTCTCTCGCATGATGGTGCCGGCGACAGACCTTGATAATGCGCGCAAATGTCTGGCCATCGCCGAGAAGGAACCCGGGGTGCGTGTCGCCGTCGGTATTCATCCCTGCGATGTGGACACGGTCTCAGGCACGGCATGGATCGACGAACTGCGTGAACTGGCCCGGCATCCCAAGGTGGCGGCCATTGGGGAGATAGGTCTCGATTATTTTCACGCGCCGCCGGAGGGTTTTGATCTGACTGGATGGAAGGCGCATCAGTCGCTGTGCCTGCGTCTGCAGCTCGATCTGGCCTGCGAACTGGGGCTGAATGTGGTGCTGCATCAGCGCGAGAGCTGGGATGATCTGGTGGCCATGGTCATGCCCTACAGCGGGCGCCTGCGCGGCGTCTTCCACTGCTACACCGGCACGCTGGAGCAGGCGCAGCCACTGCTGGACCAAGGGCATCTGATTTCCTTCACCGGCATTGTCACCTTTAAAAATCCAGGCCCGGCGGGTGAGGCGGTGCGCATGGTGACGGACGGTCACTACATGCTGGAGACGGATGCACCCTATCTCGCGCCGGTGCCTCATCGCGGTCAGCGCTGCGAGCCCGCTTATGTGGCTGACACGGCGCGCGCTGTGGCTGTGCTCCGCGGTCAGAGTCCGGAAGAGGTGGCACACAGCACCAGCAGGACGGCTTTGGGCTTCTTCAAAGGTTATTTATAAATGCGCTGAATAGATCCCGCGAAGCTGAAGTCAGAGAAGGCACCACTATGAAAAACAAACTTTTAGCCTTGGGCTGTGCAGCAATCTGCGGCTTGTCACTTTCTTCCTGCGTTGTCGATCCCTATGGCTACCCCATGGCTGGCGGAAACTACAGGAGCGGTTATTCAAACGGCTGCTCAAACAGCCGCAATTATGGCAACGGCTATGCCGGCACAGGCTATTACGGATCGGGTTATAACAGCGTTTATGCAGCGCCGCATTACACCCCGACGTTCACGAGTTTGTCTTTCTTTGGCGGCAGCGGCTGGGGGAATAGCTACGGCAATTCGGGCTATGGCTATGGACGCCCGAGCTACGCCGGTTCGCAATACCGGGGCGGATACAACTCATGCCAGCCTCCGGCATCGTTCGGCAGTCATCATGGTTCACATGTGACGCGGCCTTCGATGTTCCAAGGCGGTGGCATCATGAGCAGGCCGCCTGCAACACGCACGTTTTCACCTCCCTCCTTTCTACATTCGTCCCCCGGCCATTCCTTCGGGTCACCATCCGGGCCGATGCCAGGCGGGCACTCAAATCATGGCGGCAGGCCGATCATCCAGGCATCGACTCCAATGCCAGTCCACTCGACTTCGGGTGGTTTTGCAGGCCTGGCTTCCGGTCGCCACCACGGGCGTTGAGTTTTCGACCGGCCTCTTCATTGGAGGATTTTGAGAATTCTCTTGCAGCAGATGGTCTCGGGCGGCGTTTTGAACATGCGGGTACAGTCTTGACTCTCATGCCCGCCCCATTGACCTATTCCCCGCATGTCTGAATCAGTTGCTCCTCCCCCCGCCGTCCCCGATCAGGAAACCATCGCCAAATCCGCCTCCTGGGTTCTCCCGCTTCGCGCGGAGATCGCCCGGGTGCTCATCGGTCAGACAGAACTCGTTGACCGATTGCTGGTTGCCTTGCTGACCAATGGACACGTTCTTCTCGAAGGTGTTCCAGGCCTGGCTAAAACACTCGCGGTGCGCACGCTTTCCAGTGCCCTCCACGCCGAGTTTAAGCGCATTCAGTTCACGCCCGACCTGCTTCCGGCAGACGTCGTGGGAACCATGGTTTATCACCCGAAGGAGGGCACCTTCACCCCGCGACTCGGCCCGATCTTTGCCAATCTGGTGCTGGCGGATGAAATCAACCGTGCTCCTGCCAAGGTTCAAAGCGCTCTGCTTGAGGCGATGCAGGAGCGGCAGGTCACCATCGGTGAAAGAAGCTACAAGCTCCCGGATCCTTTCATGGTGCTGGCCACTCAGAACCCGATCGATCAGGAAGGCACCTACACCCTGCCGGAAGCTCAGCTTGACCGCTTTCTCTTCAAAGTCCGCGTGATCTATCCCACACCGACGGAAGAGCGTCAGGTGCTTGATGCCATGGCCACCAGTGCGCCGAAGCTTGACGTGAATCAGATCACCCAGGCGGCGGACATTGTTGCCAGCCGGGACATTGTGAACAGCATTTACATTGATGCGAAGATCCGCGACTACATCGTGTCCATCATTCATGCCACGCGCAATCCGGAGACTGTTGCGCCGCATTTGAAACTGCTGATCCGCTGTGGTGCCTCACCTCGCGGCACGATCAATCTGGCCCTGGCTACCAAGGCGCTGGCCTTCCTAGCCGGACGCAATTTTGTGACGCCGCAGGACATCAAGGATCTCGCTCCGGACATTCTGCGTCACCGCATCCTTCTCAGCTACGAAGCCGAGGCCGAAGGCGTGACCAGTGAGGATGTGATCAAGCAACTGCTCGACAAGCTGCCAGTGCCTTAAGCTGTTTTAGTCCGCTGTTCCCGGCTTGATGCCACACAGCCCCCTAACTAATTCTTGAAACCAAGGTCGGATTGCCATTTGCATGCCTGTATCGATTCCCAATGACGACGAACGCCTCAAGCGCATCCTCAAGCGCGTGCGGCGCATTGAGTTGATCACTCGCGGCATGGTCAAGGAGACGCTGGGTGGAGCTTACCATTCCAGGTTCAAGGGGCAGGGGATTGAGTTTGATGACTTCCGCGAGTACCAGCCGGGGGATGATGTGCGGTTTTTGGACTGGAATGTGACGGCGCGCATGAACGAACCCTTTGTGCGCAAATACATCGAGGAGCGCGAGTTGACGGTGATGCTGGTGGTCGATGTCAGCGGCTCTGGCGACTATGGCAGTCAGGAAGACAGCAAGCGTGAGCGTGCCGCGGAAGTCGCGGCTGTGTTTGCCTTCAGCGCGGTGCAGAATCAGGACAAGGTCGGGCTCGTGCTTGTTTCCGATCAGGTTGAGCATTACCTGCCTGCCCGGAAAGGTGGCAGTCATGCACTGCGCTGCCTGCGTGACATTCTCAACATCCAGCCCGCGAGCCGCCGCACCGATCTGGTGCCCGCCCTGGATCTCGCTTTGGAGCGCATCGCCCATCGCGCCCTGGTGGTGGTGGTTTCAGATTTCCTCACGAAGGATGATGCCTGGGAGAAAAGTCTGCGTGCCCTGGCGGCCAAGCATGATGTCGTCGCCGCCCAGATCACCGACCCGCGCGAGTGGGAACTGCCTAATCAGGGACGTGTCTGCCTGGAGGATCCGGAAACGGGCGAGCAGTACATCGTGAACACGTCTCATCCGGCCGTGCGCCAACAATATGCCCAGCGTATGAGTGACCGGCAGGACACACTGAACCGGATGTTGCGGAAAAATGGCGTGGAGCGGCTCGATGTGCGCACGAACGACGATTACGTGCCTGCTCTCAAAGCCTATTTCCGGTCACGCAAAAGGAGGAAACGCGGATGAACCGGATCTTCGTGTTTCTTGCCCAGGCACCGCAGGCTGAGGGGCCACCCCCGCAGCCTCTGCCGCATCCCGAACTGCCTGCTCCGACCATGGTTGCTCCCGGGCCTGACTGGTTGGTCTATGCCCTGGTGGCCGGAGTGGTCATCTTCATGCTGACTCTCGTCATCTGGCTGCTTTTGCGCCCCTCGAAAGCCAGGCCGCCACAATTGAAAAAACCATGGCAAACGGCAATGAACCGTCTGCGCGATCTCCTCGTGCAATCTTCTCGGTTGCCACCGTCTGAAACTGCGATGGCCGTGTCTGAGACATTGCGGGTATACTTCATGGAGCGATATAAAATCCCGGCTCCGTTCCGCACGACGCAGGAACTGTTTCAGCGTGGCGGCATCCCCGCCTCCTCGCTACGCCTGAACCGTTATGAGTCGCTGGCTGAGGTCTGGGACCAGCTCGCCTTTGCGCCCGTGCCAGCAAACCCGGCTGAGGCTGCGGCGCTGGTGCAAAAAGCTATTGAGTCACTTGAGGAGGACCGCGCATGAGCATTCCATTTTTTCGCGACATGATCTTTGCACGGCCTGAGTGCCTGCTGCTTCTGCTGGCTCTTCCGGTCATGGCCTGGTGGCGGGGCAAGCCGGGACGGGCACCCACGATTGCTTTTTCCACCACCTTCCTTTTGCGTGATCTGGGAACTCAGGCCAAGTCATCGCGCGGAGGTTTCACCATGGGGCTGGTGCTGCTGAGCATCGCTGCGGGCATCCTCGCGCTGGCACGGCCGCAGAAGGTCATCTCCCATGATGAAGACAACACTGAAGGTATCGCCATCTGTCTGACGGTGGATGTTTCACTCTCGATGTTGATCGAGGATTTCTACATTGGCGGCAGTCCGGTCAACCGGCTCGCGGCGGCGAAACGAGTGATGCGCGATTTCATCCGTGGCCGCACGAATGATCGCATCGGCATCGTCGCCTTTGCAGGTGCGCCCTATCAGCCCTGCCCGCTGACCTTTCAGCGCGACTGGCTGGAGGCGAATCTGGACCGTGTGCAGACGGGCGTCATGGAGGATGGTACGGCCATTGGTTCAGGTCTGGCCGCCGCCTCCCGCCGTCTCGACAAGGACACCGTGCCCAGCAAGGTGATCATCATGCTCACCGACGGCGCGAACAACAGCGGCAAACTCAGTCCACCGGATGCGGCCAAACTCGCCGCCACACTCGGGCAAAAAATTTACACCATTGCCATCGGCACACCGGGCGTTCACATGATCCCCCTGCCAAACGGTCGCGTCATCACCAGCGGCAGGCAGGAGTTCGATGAAGGCACGCTTCAGGAAGTGGCCCGCATCGGCAATGGCAGCTTCTACATGGCGCAGGACCTTGGTGCGCTTCAGGAGATCTTTGCCACCATCGACAAGCTTGAGAAAAAAGAGATCAAGCACCGCAGCATCACGGAGGTCGAGGAGAAGTTCTTTTATCCGCTGGCCGCCGCTTCCGCGTTGCTGGGGCTGGCGCTGCTGCTTCGCTTCACCTTGTTGAACGCCTCACCCATGGCTGTTGCCACCTGACTCCTGCCACCATGACTTTCCTCGCTGCAAAGATCCTTTACTGTCTCTCAATCCTGCCGCTTCTGGCAGTGTTGAAGCTGTGGGCGGACTGGCGCGCAGGGAAAGTGCAGTCCGCCTTCACTTCACCGCGGCTCAGGGACATGCTGGTCACGGGCGTTTCACTCCGGAGATCCTGGATCATTTTCACGCTGCAATTGCTGGCCCTCGGTTGCTTCATCTTTGCCCTAGCCAGGCCGCGCTGGGGCGAGGACAAGATCGTGCAGCAGGAGTCGGGCAGAAATGTCATCATCGCCATCGACACCTCCCGTTCGATGCTGGCAAACGATATCGTGCCTGACCGCATCACCCGGGCCAAGCTGGCCACGCAGGACGTGCTGGCCTCGTTGAAAAACGACCGTGTGGGCCTGATCGCCTTTGCCGGAAACGCCTACCTTCAGGCCCCATTGACGACCGATCACGATGCGGTCGCTGAGGCCATCCAATCGCTCGACTTCACGTCCGTTCCACGCGGCGGCAGTGAGATCGGCCGCGCTCTCAAACTTGCGGTGGAGACATTTGAAAAGAGTCCCGCCAGGAATCATGGGTTGATCCTTTTCAGTGATGGCGGCGAGCCGGACATCGAGATCACCGAATATTCAAAACAGGCTGCTCAGAAGAACATTCTCGTGCTCACCGTCAGTGTCGGAACGGAGGCCGGGGCGCTCATTCCTGATCCCGATCCCGCGCGTGCCGGCGAGTTTGTGCGCGACCAGCAGGGGAATGTGGTGAAGACACGCATGGAACCCAAGGTGCTTCAGGAAATCGCAACGGCCACGCGTGGCCGGTACATGAAACTTGGTTCCCAGCCTCTGGCCGTTTCCGTGGTCAAAGACCTGCTCTCCGCCCTTCAGGCACAAACCAACGCGGCGAAGGAACTTGTGAAGCCGATTGAGCGTTTTTACTGGCCGTTGTCTATCGGTATGCTGCTGCTTGTCAGCGCCTGGCTCATCCGTCCCTCCTCCCGCATGAAAACCTACACACCCGCACTGGCCCTCCTGGCATGGAGCTTCCTCACTCCAGCTGCTCAGGCAAATGACACGTTTCTGGGCTCCGTATTCGGCTCGAAAAAGCCCGATCCGCAACAGGCGCTCGATGCCTATAAGGAGGGCGATTTTGACCATGCGGCGAAGCTTTACGAAGAGCTGATGAAAAGTTCCTCATCTGAAGCGCGGCGTCAGCAATTTGCTTTTGGACTCGGCAATGCCGCGCACCAGATCAAGGACTACGACCGCGCCGTTGGCGGATTCAGCAGAGCCTTGGAATCGGAGGACCGGGGCACACAAAACCAGGCGCATCGCGGCATGGCCCACAGTCTCTATGATCAGGGTGACCGCGCTTTGGCAAAGCAGCCGAAATTTTCCCTCAAAGCCTGGCGTGACAGCGTCAAGCACTTCGACGCCGCTTTAAAAATCGACCCCGCCAACAAAGAGGTGCAGGAGAATCGTGACTTCGTGAAGAAGCGCCTCGAGGAACTGCAAAAGAAGATGGACGAGCAGGAAGGCAAAGACGGCAAGAAGGGCGATAAAGGCAAAAAAGGTAAGAAGGGCGAAAAGGGTGAGAAGGGCGAATCCGACGACGGCGATCAGGAAGGCGACGGCGATGGCGAGGACAAGGATAAGTCACGTAAAGAAAGCCTCGGCAAGAAGGAGGACGAGGAAGGTGAAGACGGCAAGGGCGGCGACAAAGAGAAGGAGCAGGAAGGCAAGCTCCAGGCTGGCAAAGAAGGTGATCAGGAAAGTGCGGAAGCCCGTGAGCGCCGAGAACAGCGTGAGGCTGAAATGGCAGGCAATGAGAAGGATGACGCCACCGGCTTCAGCCGCAATGAAGCCCGCTCCTTTTTGCGCACCTATGCCGATGATCAAAAGAAGGCCCTGCTGGTGCGTCCGCGGGATGCGCCTGTGAACGGCAAGGATTGGTAACTGCAAGCAACCCTCCAACGACTGCATGAAGTTTTTAGTTTTCACATTTCAATTTTTAATTCTCAGTCTCGCTCAGGCCGCGACGGTTCGCGCTTATGTGCAACCGGACAAGGCCCGGCCTAACCAGACGATCAACTATGTGATTTCCGTGCAGGACGGCCAGGTTCAGAGTTTGCCCGGCCTGCGTTTTCCACTTCAGATCGCGCAGACCAGCGGTGTGTCCACCTCCCAGCAAATCAGCATTGTGAATGGCCGGCAGAGCGTGTCCCTTCAGCTTTCCTGGGGCATTGCCGCTTCGGAACCCGGGTCGTTTGTGATCCCTCCGCAAACCATCGTTGTGGACGGCCAGTCGATGACCACCAATGAGGTCAAATTGAACGTGGAACAAGGCGGCGCGGCTTTTCCAAATGCCAGCAATGGCCAGACTGCCGAGGATAAGAATGCACCCATCCTTCAGATCGAGCTGGGCAAAAAAGAAATCTATCAGGGGGAGGTCGTGCCGGTGAATTGCAGCCTTTATGTGCCACGCCAGACACAACTTCAGCGCCTCGGTCTCATCGAGATTGCGAAAAGTGATTTTGCCATCGCACGGTTCCCGCAGACGAACGAACAGACCAGCACGGTGATCGACGGCATTGGTTACTACGTGCTCACTTTCCGCAGCACCCTGTCATCTCTCCGAACCGGTGACTTGAAGGTTGGGCCCGCCACGCTGGAGCTCCTCGTTCAAGTGCCGATGGAAGGGCAACCGCGCCAGATCCTTCCGCCCGGTTTTCCGCAGGGCTTTTTCGGCGGAGTTTCAGAGCCACGCAAGATGGTGGTCAAAAGCCAGCAGGTGACCTTGAAAGTCCTGCCTCTTCCGACTGAGGGAAAGCCGGCCAATTTCAGTGGTGCCGTGGGCGATTTCCAGATGACTGCCAGTGCCACGCCGACTGATCTCACTGTCGGTGATCCGGTCTCGGTTGAGCTGACGGTGACCGGGGCCGGCAATTTCGATGCAATCACCACGCCCGCCATCATTTCCAATGGTGGATGGAAGCTGTACCCGGCGAAGCGCTACAACATTGAAGGCCAGCTCGACCAGAACCAGACGCCGACGCTTGAACGCAAGGTTGGTTATTCTCAGGTCCTTGTTCCGGAGGCGGTGCATCCCGCCGTTCCGCCGTTTGAATTGAATTTCTTCAGCGCTGCTGAGAAAAAATACGTCACCCTGCGGACTCAGCCCATCCCTCTGGCCATGAAGCCTGCGCCTGCCACTGCCGCATCTGAATCGGCTCCAGCCGGCGCCGCCGTGGTGGCTGACCTGCCTCCGCCGGTGGTCGATCCCCAGGCGGACATCACGGACATTCTGATCAATCCAGCCGCCAGTTCCCAATGGATCGCGCCGACCGGGATGCTGCTGCTGAAAAGCCGCGCCTTCTGGACGGCACAGGCGCTGCCGGTCGGTCTGTTTGCGCTCGCGAGCGTGCTTGCCTTTGCCCGCCGCCGCCGTGAAGAGAGCAACGCGGGCCGGGCAGGGGAGTTGCGTGAGGCCTGGAGCAGTTTCGAGAAGGCGGGTGCTGATGATCATGATTTCCTGCACCGCGCCGCTCAATTCATTCAGACCGCCAGTGGGGCCTCACCCGCAGCGGATCCTGCTTTGAAAGCCATTCTCGACCGCTACGCCAACACCAACTTCAGCGCCGCCCCCGCCGCACCATTGACCAGCTCCGAGCGCCGCAGCATGCAGCAAACCTTGTCAGAGTTGATGCGGAAATCGCTGGCCAAACTTAGCGTCATCGCACTGGCACTCCTTTGTCTCGGAACTGCTCAGGCGGCGGACGGCAAGCCCGAAACGACACCTGATGACATTTATCGTGAAGCCGTCACCGAACTCAAAAATGCCAATTACACCAAGGCTCAATACCTCGCCGAATCACTGACGAAAAAGAATCCGCCACTGCTCAGTGCCGAGGTGTTCGAACTCATCGGTCATGCCCGCTACCGGCAAAAAGATCTGGGACGTGCCGCATTGTGGTATCAGCGCGCGCAGCTCTTGAATGGTCGCACACCGGAACTTCGGCAGAATCTGCGTCACTTGTTTGAGCGCAGCCGTTACCTGACTTTTGGTTCAGCTTCGCCCCTCACTGCGGCCAGCACCTGGCTCACGCACAATGAGTGGCTCATCCTCGCTTCCGTTGGACTGTGGCTGGTCTTGCTTTCGCTTTCCTGGCGTGTGTTCACTGGCCGGCGCCGCGCCATCTGGCCTGTGATTGTTTCTGCCATTGGCCTGCTCATCCTTGTGCCAGCCTCGGCCTTGGCCGCGCTACGGCCGGAAAGTACTGAGCGTGTTGAAGGCATCAGCATTGTCACCCAGCCTGACGTGAACTCCTACACCTCCGCCACGGCCACCAGTGGCACCGTCATTCCGCTGCCTCCAGGCAGTCAGGTCCGAACACTGGAAAAGCGCGGCACCTGGCTTTATGTCGAGATCCCCAGCCAGCCCGAAAACCTGCGGGGATGGGTCGAATCCGCAGCGGTCACTCCACTTTGGGTCTGGGACACGAAACTGGTGCCTTGAGTGACAGATTAACGGCAGATTGGTCACCATCGACATTGCGCGTTACAATCTCTCCGGACGAATACTCTGGCCTCTGATGGCACCGGCCAATTGCGCTAAAACAGTTTCCAGGGTTGCCATCGCGGGACGAGCGGGCTTTAATCCCTGTTCCCTCCGTTTTTATCCGTCCCCCCACCCACGACATGATTGTAGTTCAGGATCTCACCAAACAGTATGCAGGACGCACTGCGGTGGATCATGTCTCATTTCAGGTGGAGCCGGGTGAGATTGTGGGTTTCCTGGGACCAAATGGCGCAGGCAAGTCCACGACGATGCGCATGCTGACCGGCTACATCCCGCCGACGAGTGGCCGGGCGACGGTGAATGGGTTTGATGTTTACCATCAATCCATTCAGGTGCGCCGCTCCGTGGGTTACATGCCTGAGATGGCACCGCTTTACACCGACATGCGGGTGAAAGAGTACCTGCGATTTCGGGCTGAATTAAAGGGACTGTCCGGCTCTGTGCTGCGCCACCGCGTGGGTGAGGTGATGGACATGTGCGCGATCACGGATGTCCGCCGTCGTCTGATCGGCAATCTTTCCAAAGGCTACCGCCAGAGGGTCGCGCTGGCAGACGCGCTGGTTCACAAGCCGCCGCTTTTGATTCTGGACGAGCCAACGAACGGCTTGGATCCGGTGCAGATCCGGCAGGTGCGCGATTTGCTGCGGAGTCTGCGCCCGGCTCACACCATCCTGCTTTCTACCCACATTTTGCAAGAGGTTGAGGCAGTGTGTGATCGCGTTCTGATGATCCATCAGGGACGCATCCGTGCCGTCGACACACCGGACAATCTGACCCGCAAACTGCGCGCGGCCTCCCTGGTTCAAATCGAGATGCAGGGCGATGGTGATGTGATCGCTCTGCTCGAGGCCCTGCCTGGCGTGCGCAAGGCAACGCAGGACAGTGAACTGGATGGATGGCGTTTCATTTCTCTGCGCGTCGAGGCCCGGCACGATGTGCGTGAGGCACTCGCGGATCTGGCGCTGATTCAAAAATGGAAGATCCGTGAGTTGCACCGCCAACTGCCGAGTCTTGAGGATGTGTTTGTGGACTTGGCTGCATCGGAGCCGGGTAAATGATGGACTATTGATCACATGCGAATTTTCTGGGTACTCTTTAAAAAGGAATTGCGGGCATTTTTCGTCTCGCCGGTGGCCTACATCGTTCTGGCACTGGTGATGGTGCTGAGCGGTTACTCGTTTCGCGCTGCGCTTTCGGTGCTGGAGAGCGCTCCCAGTGATGGATCGATCGTAACATGGATCTTTCAGCCGAGCTGGTTTTGGCTGTCCTACTTCTTCATTTTCCCGCTGTTGACGATGCGATTGTTTGCGGAAGAAAAGAAGATGGGAACCTTTGAGACGCTTTTCACAACGCCGGTCTATGCCTGGCAGGTGGTGCTCTCAAAATATCTGGCAGCCCTTTTCGTGTACTGCGTGCTTTGGGTCCCGAGTTACATCAATTTCCAGTTCGTGGACTGGATCACGGCCGGGCAGGTGGAGATACCCTCCGGCGGCCTGAAGGGCAGCTACATCATCCTGCTGGCGATGGGCTTGTTTAATCTGGCCATTGGTTGCTTTGCCTCCTCACTGACCTCCAACCAGATCGTCGCGGCGATCATCTCGTTCACCTTCAGCCTGCTGCATTTCCTGGCGGGTCTTTTCATCATGGTGGTCGGCCGGAAGGTCTCAGAATCCTTTGTCGACATCATCAATTATTTCGCGAGCACGGAGCACATCCGCACCTTCACCAACGGGCTGATCGACACGCGACCGCTGGTATACTATTCGAGTCTGGCTTTGCTGTTTCTGGTCCTGACACACCATGTGCTGGAGTTCAGAAGATGGCGTCCGTGACATGGCCTGAAGCGCTGCCGCCCGTCTGATCCTTACCCCAACTTTTCATTTCCCCTTATCAAACCGATGTCTGACACCCCACCAACCACCACTCCCGCTTCCGCGCCCATGCCGCGCCGCCTTGGGATCGGGGTGAATGTGCTTGTGCAGATCTTTCTCACCCTGGCGATTTTTTTCGGCATCAACCGCCTCAGCTACCGCTACCACGCGCGTTGGGATCTAAGCCCACAGCAGAATTACACCATCAGTTCCGCGACACTGAACTATCTGGACAAGCTCTCGAAGGATGTTTTCATCGCCAATGTGTTTGCCCGTGATTCGAAGATTTACGGGGATGTGCAGACACTTCTGGAGGAATACCGGCTCAAGGGACGCGGGCGTGTCAAGGTGCGCTCCATCGATCCAGTCCGTGACATTGAGCGCGCTGAATCGCTGAAAGCCGAGACGGGGCTGCCACTGGATCAAAGTGGTGTCGTGGTGCGTGTTGGCTCGCGCACGCGCTTCATCACGGAGGAGGAGCTCGTGGTGCGTGAAAACAGCACGGAGACACAGCGCAGGATCAAGGAATTCCGCGGTGAGGATGCCATCACTTCGGCGATCATCAATGTCGTCGAGGGCGCGGAGCGGAAGTTTTACATCGTCGTCGGCAAAGGCGCGCGCACCGAGGGCTCGCTGATTGATGCGATGGTAAGCATCGGCGAACTTGGCCGGCAGCAGAATTTTCAACTCTTCCCGCTCAATCTCACTGAAGTCAGTCAGGTCCCGGCTGATGCGGATGGTGTGCTGCTTGTGGGGCTGCGTTATGATTTGTCGGAGAGTGAGATCGCCATGATCAAATCCTACTGGGAAAGCAAGCGCTCCGGCATGCTGGTGCTTCTCGATCCATCGGGCGAGACGCCCCGGTTGAATGCCTTCCTTGGTCTTCAGGGCGTGCTGCCGCGCGGCGACCGCGTTCTTTACGCCGAGAGCACGGGCACCGGTACGCGGAAAGAATTTTCCGTGCAGGCTGTCTTTGATGATGAGTCCACCATCACCCGGCAGCTGGCTGCCAGCACGACGACACTTCCGGGTCAGTCAGAGTCGCTTGAGGTGCGTTTTGACGACGAGTATCTGAAGAATCAAAACATCACCGTGCAGCCGCTGATCGGTGCCACCGACCGCTACTGGGGTGAGAAAAACTACCTGGAAGACCTGCCTGTGGTTGATGACGAGGATAACAAAAAGCCCATCTATCTGGCAGCCTCCATCGAGCGCGGAACGGTCACGGATGAGAAACAGCGTGTCGACAGCTGCCGCATGGTGGTGGTGGGGAATTCGTCCATGCTCGACAAAAAGTCCGCCTTGGCCGTGAACCGCGATTTCGTGGCCGGCAGTCTGAACTGGATCATCAATCGCGAGAGCTACATCGGTATTCCTCCAAAACAAAAGCACAGCTACCGCATCCAGCTCACGCAGAAGCAGGGTGAGATCATCTTTTGGAGCACCACCTTTGTGTTTCCCTCCTTTGTGCTCTGCCTGGGAATGCTGGTATGGGCCAGTCGCCGGGCGGCATGAGAAACGAATCACGAACGTTCAATCCCCCAGTTCGAACGCTCACCAACTTCCAACCCAAGCATCTGAGACATGCGCCTGCGCACCACACTTCTGCTTCTGCTTCTCGTCATCGCTCTCGGCGCTGTCATTGTCGGTATTGAGCGTTACCTGCCGTCGACACGCGAGTTGCTGGAGATGAAAAAAGGCCCCGGCCGTTTCGATCGCGCCAAGATCACCCAGATCGAGATCGACTCCAGTGGTGGCGACGGGGTGAGTCTTTCCTGGGACGGATCACGGTGGTGGGTGCGGCGCCCCTTCAATGATCTGGCCGACCCTGCCAAGGTTGCCAAGCTGCTTGCCGAACTCGCCAACATCGGCTGGATCAACCGCGTGCACCGGGATGAGTTTGATGATGGCGGATGGACGCGAACCCAGCTCGACAAGCCGCATCACACGGTGCAGCTGATGTCCGGGGCTGCGAATGTTTTGCAGCTTTCCCTCGGCGCTCAGACGCCTGTCGGCGGGAGTCATTACCTGACGCTGGCGTCAGCCAAAGCAGGTGAGGAGCCTGCGCAATATGTCGCCAAGACCACCCTGCCGGAGATGCTCAAGACCACACCACAGGACTGGCGTGATGCCAAGCTGCTGCGTCTGCCTGCTGACATGGTCTTGAATGTGAAACTGGTGCAGGCAGGCGGTCAAATCGAGCTGGCTCGCGCAAGTGAACGGGCACCCTGGATGCTGGTGAAACCGCTGAGCACTCGCGGCAGCAAGGAACGCATCAGCGAACTGCTTTCCGCTCTGCTGAATCTGGAAATCAAGGAGGCCGCCGAGCCTGCCGGCGGCACCAAGCCGCCTGTCGCCGCAACCGGTTTGGCGGACATCACGGTGCAGGATCTGAAGATCAGCGTGGTGGTGAAAGGACTGGCCAAGCCTTTTGAGATCACGCTCATGAAACCGGTCGCGGACGCGGTCACGACCACGGCGCAGGTCAGCTATCGCAAGCCTGTTTTCACTATCACTTCAAAGTCTCTCGCCAATCTCTGGGCTCAGCCTAACGATCTGCGAGACCGGATGCTGGCGCGAATCGACAAGGAGGCGGTCACGCAGGTGGATGTCACCAGCGCGCTGCATCAGCCGATTCATCTCGAAAAGAAAAACGAATCCTGGTTTCTCAGCCGGCACAAGCGCTTGGAGCCCGCCAATGGAGATCGCGTGATCAAGTTTTTCGAAGCGCTGAACACTTTTCAGATTCATGAGTTCACCGCCGACAGCGCCTCCAACCTGACGGAATACGGTCTCGACAATCCCTTCATGACCGCCGCGTGGACCGAGGGCTCGGCCAAGCCGTCGAAACTGATCTTTGGCACCAACAAAGAGAGCACCGACTTCTTTGCCAAGTATGAGAACGAACCGTCCGTGTATCGAGTTGATGCAAGCATCCTGCCCAGCATCCCGCAGGAAGCGATCAAATGGAAGGGGCTCGGCGCGTTACGATTTACCCAGTTTGCACTGCGTCAAATCAGCCTCGCTGCGGGCACTGCGCCGCCCGTGGTGCTGAAATACGACGCCACCACAGCGCAATGGACCGGTGAGCGTGCCGGTCAAAACATCAGCGCTCTGATTGACCGTGTGAAGGCTGACAAACTGGCCGGTTCGCTGTCCAAGTTCAGTGTTCAGGACTGGGCAGGGGATGTGACCAATGCCATCACGGCGCTGCAAAACCCGGCGTTGCGTGTGGTCGTCACCCTCGGAGAACCCGGAACGAACACCGGGCCGACCCGGGACACGATTCTTAACTTTGCCCCAACCCAGGCAGGCATGGATACCACGCTTTATTTCGGCCAGGTGCAGGGTGATCCCGATGTCTTCTACATCGCCCGGGGAACGCTGCTGGAGCTTCTGGCACCGGTTCTCAAAAAGACCAAATAGCACGCTGTCCACGTTTCAGTGTGATTTCCGGAATGCGCGATCTCCTTCCAACTCACCGTCCGGGGCTCGTCCTGGCCCCCATGCAGGACGTGACCGATCTGCCCTTCATGCGGTTGATGGCTCGTTATGGCGGACCTGATTTGTATGTCACGGAGTATTTCCGCGTCACCGCTGATTCGGGGCTCGATGCGACCACCCTGCGCTCAATCACGGAGAACGACACGGGACGGCCGGTGATCGCCCAAATGATCGGTCAGGACATTGCGGCACTCGTCCGCACGGCACGCGAGCTGGAGAAGCATCCAGTCGCCGGTATTGACCTGAATCTCGGTTGTCCAGCGCCCATCGTTTGTCGCAAGGATGCCGGCGGTGGATTGCTGCGTCAGCCGGAGCGTGTGGATGAAATCCTGACTGCCTTGCGCGATGCCATTCAGGGGCGGTTCACGGTGAAATGCCGGGTTGGTTTTGCTGACAAGTCCGAGTTCCCTCGGCTACTCGAGGTTTTTCAAAAGCACCGCATTCAGGCGCTGACCGTCCACGGCCGCACGGTTCGCGACGCCTACAAAACGCCTGTGCATCCTGATTCGGTGGCCCTGGCGGTGCAGACCATGCCCTGCCCGGTGATCGCCAATGGCAATGTCGTGGATGTGGCCTCGGGACTGGCCTACCTCAGGCAAACCGGGGCCGCCGGTCTCATGCTCGGGCGTGGTGCCATCCGCCATCCCTGGCTGTTTGCCCAGCTCCGCGCCCATTGGGAGGGGGGCAGCGTGCCTGCGCCGACCGGGCGTGACATGCTCAACTACATCCAGGCCCTCTACGATGCGACCGCCGCCTTTCACCCGCGTTTTGATGTGCGCCCGCATGTGCAGAAAATGAAGCGCTACATGGTCTTTATCACCACAGGGATCGGTGAAGGTCAGCTGGAGCACCGAATCCGCCGTGTGACGACGGAGGATGAATTTTTCACTGCCTGCAGGGATCATTTGGACCATGATGAGCCGTTGTCCGAGCGCCCACCGGAGGATTCCCACGTATTCTGCGGGTTTGCCGCGCTGAAGTGAGTCAGGTGCCCCACTTGCTCCCAACCCGGGCGGAACCCATGGTTGACGCTCTGTTTCCATTCGGTTATGCATCGCGCCCCTGGCGCACTTTCTGCTGTTTCAGGTAATCCCCCTCAATCCCACACACACAATGGTTAAAATCGGCATCAATGGTTTCGGGCGCATCGGTCGTCTCGTGTTTCGCGCAATCTGTGATCAAGGCCTCCTGGGCAAAGAGATCGAAGTCGTGGCAGTGAACGACCTCGTGCCTGCTGACAACCTGGCTTATCTCGTCAAGTATGACTCCACGCAGGGTAAAGCCCGCGAGAACGTCTCCTCCAAGAAGTCCAGCCCTGATCTGGCGGCAGACGACATTCTCGTCGTCGATGGTCATGAGATTAAATGTCTCGCGGTGCGTGCAGGCCCTTCCGCTCTTCCTTGGAAGGAACTCGGAGTGGACATCGTCATTGAGTCCACCGGCCTCTTCACCGAGCGCAGCAAGGCTCAGGGTCACATCGACGCAGGTGCGAAGAAGGTCATTATTTCCGCTCCTGGTAAAGATGAGGACATCACCATCGTCATGGGCGTGAATCACGAGAAGTATGATGCCTCGAAGCATCACGTGGTTTCCAACGCAAGCTGCACAACCAACTGTCTGGCCCCCGTTGTTCACGTGCTCCTGAAAGAAGGATTCGGCGTTGTGGAAGGTCTGATGACCACCATTCACAGCTACACCGCCACGCAGAAGACCGTGGACGGCCCAAGCGCCAAGGATTGGAAAGGTGGCCGCAGCGCTGCCATCAACATCATCCCATCCGGCACAGGTGCCGCCAAGGCCGTGGGTCTCGCCATTCCGGAAGTGAAGGGCAAGCTCACCGGCATGTCCTTCCGCGTGCCGACTCCGACCGTCTCCGTGGTGGATCTCACCGTGAAGACCGAGAAGGAAACCAGCTTCGCCGAAATCTCCGCCGCCATGAAGAAGGCCAGCGAAACCTACCTCAAAGGCATCCTCAACTGGACTTCCGACGAAGTGGTGAGCACCGACTTCATGCACGACCAGCACAGCTCCATCTTCGATGCCGGTTCCGGCCTTGAGCTGAACAGCAAGTTCTTCAAGCTCGTGAGCTGGTATGACAACGAGTGGGGCTACAGCAACCGCGTGGTCGATCTCGTGAAGTACATCGTCAGCAAGGGTCTGTAATTCAGCCTTCAGCTTAGATTCTCATGGCGGGCCAGGTCTCACGATCTGGCCCGCTTTGTTTACAGCCACTTTCGCGTGAAACGCGTGATCAATCGCGTCACCACCCAGCCCACAAGTATCCCCATGCCGATGGATGGCGGGATGTCACTGGGCCAGTGCGCTCCGACATAGAGTCGCGAATAAGCCACGAGTGTGGCGATGACAAACATGATCAAGCCCCAGCGCCGGTGAGTCAGGGCAATCACGGTGGCTAAGGCAAACATGTTCATGGTGTGGCTGCTCGGGAAGGAACTCCCGCGAGTGTCTCCGCGCGGCTTGCTCAAGTGCTGCACAGGTGGCTTGAAGAGACGCAGAAATTCGGGTGAGGCGCTGCCCAAATCCCGGATCATGACGCCGCTGATGGCATCACGAGGGCGCACGCGGCCGATGGCATGTTTGAGGTTTTTTGAAATCAGGCCGTCACTGATGCCAAGCGCCATCGCCACACAGAGAATCAATCGAACCCCGCGCCTGCCGTTGTGCCGGAGCACCAGCAGCAGGGCCAGCCCCATCAGTGGCAGCCAGACATTCACCGCCGAGACGGCGGGCATCAACCAGTCGAGCAGCGGATGGGTCCACTCGCGGTTGATGTGATGGAGGACGGAGAGATCCCAGGAAATCATTGAGCGCCTACTTTCTTCCAGGTCTTGAGTCGATGGCCGAGAAACACTTCGAAGATGCGGGGAGCCTCGCCAAGCGGCACTTCCACGCGGCCCAGTGGTTCTGTTTTGTCAAAGCAATCGGTGATCTGAGCCGGCAGGCCACCGGCGCTGAAGATCAGGGCATCATCGCCCAACCGCTCCTCGGGTCCGGGCCAGACTTCATATTGCGACATTGGATGCCCAGAAGGCTCCCATCGGTAAGTGCGCGGATGCTGCGGCATGTTGAAAGCCATCTGTGCCGCGCTGTAGCGGTGACCGAGCGCCATGACGAACGTGTTGGCAGGGCGGGGGACCTTGTCCAGAAACGCGCCAGCCTGCCTGCCGGTTTCCTTCCAGCCGAGCAGATCCGCCAGTTTTTTGTGACCCTTCAGGCTCGTCAGGAAGGTGACTGGAACCACGAGGTGCAGGACGATGGCAAACAGCGCTGCCACCCGCAGGGTCCACTTCTTCCACGCTTCGGCATGGCCGAATGGAAGGTGCCCGCAGAACCACGCGGCGACCAGAATGAAGGCTGGCACATAGAACACCGCCGGCCAGTTCGGATTGATACGCTGGCGCAGGGCGAGCAGTGTGAAAATGACCAGGGCCGGAGCTGAAAAAAGCAACAGGTAGCGCTCGCGCCGCGCCATGGTTTTCCACTGTCTCATGCCGAGCCACATCACCGCCATGAGCGCCGCCCAGGTCACGGGTGAATACACCAGCGCCTGCACCCCGGGCCATTCCAGGGTGCGTGTCAGCCATTTCACCGCATCGAGACTCTTGGTGTCAAAGTGATGCTTTGTATGCTCCAGCGTGATCCATTGGTGCTGCTGGTTCCACCACAGCACCGGCGTGAGAAAGAGCGCGCCGGTGACGATGGTCAACCACATCCGAGGGTTTTTCAGCAGGGCCCGGTCCTCCCTGGAGACTGCCGCGAAGACCACCATCAGCAGCGGGAAAACAAGCATCATTTGTTTGCTCAGCGTGCCGATGCCGATCACCAGTGCCAGGCTCATCCAGCGCGTCCAGCAGGCCGGCTTCTGCGCGGCAAACCAGAACAGCACCAGCGCCGTGGTCCAGGTCAGCAGCAATGGCGCATCAATGGTTAGGAAGAGATTCAGTCCCGCGCTGGCCGGCGTGAGCAGGATCAGCACCGATGCCATGAAGCCCGTGCGTGCATCATAGAGTGCCCGGGTCAGGACGAAGAGCGCCAGCATCGTGCCCGTGCCGAGCAGCAGGGCCGTGCCTCGGATGCCCCAGTCCGCATCGCCGGTCAGCCAGCCCACCACACCCATGATCCAGCCGATCATTGGCGGCTTGCTGTAATAACCCCAGTCCGGCCTGCGGCCCCAGTCCCAGTAATAGGCCTCATCCCCCGCCAGATCCGCCTGCGAGCAGAAGAAAAGCATGAACAGGGCGCGAAACACAAACACGCAGCCCAGCAGTATCCAAAAGCGGCGCGTCCAGTTGAGTGATGAGTCGTGGGTCGAAATCAAAGCGGCCCGAGCCTAAACGGCGATGCCTGCGAGGCAAGGCGGTGTTCACTTTGTCCCGGCGATGCCAAAGAACATCATGTGCTGCCAGGGCAGGCCGTCGAACTCGCGGACGAGTTTGAACCCGTTGCTGGTGAGTTCCTTGTTGATCTGGGCTTTGGTCATCTTGTGCTCAGCTTTGATCGGCACGCTGTCATCCTCTGAGCGGAACTCGACCATCACGATGACGCCATCGGGTTTGAGCGCTTTTTTCATGCCGGCGAGCATCTGCTCGGGATGCGAGAACTCGTGGTAAACGTCCACCAGCAAAATCATGTCACAGGAGGCCGCCGGCAGTTTGGGATCGTACATCTCGCCGATGATGCTGACGATGTTGGTGATGCCTTTTTCGGCGGCGCGCTTGTGCAGCATCTCGATCATTTCCGGTTGCACTTCCACGGCATAGACCTTGCCGTCCTTACCCACCGCCTCAGCCATCGGGATGGTGTGGTAGCCGTTGCCGCTGCCCATGTCGCAGACGCTCATGCCCGGCTTGAGCTTGAGCTGTTCACGCATTTGCAGGGTGGCTTCCTCGCGGTCGCGCTTGTGGCGGATCAGCCAGCTGGCTCCCTGCCAGTGCATCGTCTGGGCGATGGTGCGGCCCTGATACTCGGTGAGCGCAGGCGGCACAGCGGGCTGCTGGGCGACCAGCAGGAGAGGGAACAGAAGCAGGAAAAGGAGGCGTGACATGAGGGCGGTTGGCTTCAGTAAGATCGGCCAAATGAGACAAATCTGTCAGTTTCCTCAGATCAGGTAGCTCAGGGCTTGCCTGCAGCATTGACCAGCGTGCCCATCTGTTCACCGATGAGGGCGCGGCGGATGTTGTCCGGCTCATTCATGCTGAAGACGATGATGGGCATGTTGTTTTCCATGCACAGGGAGAAGGCGGTGGCGTCCATGACCTTGAGCTGCTTGGTCAGGCAGTCGTGGAAGCTGATGTTTTCAAAGCGGACGGCGTCCTTGTTTTTATTCGGGTCGCTGTCGTAGATGCCATCCACCTTGGTGGCCTTGAACACGCACTCGGCGCCAACCTCCGAAGCACGCAGTGCGGCGGTGGTGTCGGTGGAGAAGAAGGGATTCCCTGTGCCGGCGGCAAAGATGACCACGCGGCCTAACTCCAAGTGACGCATGGCAACGCGGCGGATGAATGGCTCGGCCACGTTTTTCATTTCAATGGCGCTCTGCACGCGTGTTGGCACGTCCATGGCTTCGAGCATGGACTGCACCGCCAGGGCGTTCATCACGGTGGCCAGCATGCCCATGTAGTCGGCCGTGGCGCGCTCCATGCCCTTGTTGCTCGCGCTCACGCCGCGCCAGAAATTACCACCACCCACGACGAGGGCGATTTCCAGTCCGGTCTGATGCGCCGCTTTGATCTGCGCGGCGATGTCTTCCACGATGGGAGGACTGATATTGTCGGTGCTGCCAGGCTCTCTGAGGGCCTCACCGCTGAGTTTAATTAGAACGCGTTTGAATTTCCGGGTGCCAGTGTGATCAACCATTGAGTGTGTGGATTTGAACCGTGATACATGGATGCCTCTGGCGATGCAACGTCCAAATGGTGATGAGGGTGGATTCATTTCCGACATTGAATGCGCCTCCACGGCATGCGGCGCGGAAATCCAAAACTAAGGGGCTGTCATTTCATCGGGTCCGCGCTACTTCATCCCGGATGAAGTTGAAAGCCTCTTCCTCAATTTTTCCAGGTCCCACTGCTCTGCCCGGATGTCTGCCGGGCATAAAAGACAACCTCCATGACAGTGGCCTTGCCGCATGATGGCGCATCCTTTCCAGCATTGTTCAGCCTGCGGCAGTTCTGGCCTGATCGCCCGCGGTGTGCGCGAGTTTGTTTGTCCTGCCTGTGATTTCCAGCATTTCATCACGCCGATCCCCGCGGCCTGCGCACTGATCCTGGATGCCGGGGGACGTCTGCTGGTGACCCGCCGTGCGCGTGAGCCGGGGCTTGGAAAACTCGGCCTGCCAGGTGGTGTCGTCGAGGGCGGTGAAACCGGAGAAGAGGCCGCGGCCCGCGAGACGCTGGAAGAAGTGGGCCTCGACATCACTGCCTCGTCTTTCCGTTACTTGGTCTCGCTGCCGAACCGTTATCTTTTTCAGGGTTTCGTCTGGCCCACAATTGATCTCTTTTACATGGCCCAAATCGCATCGTTCGATGCCGTGCAGCCACAGGCCAGCGAGGTTTCCGAATGGTTTGCTTTGCCGCTTGAGGAGGTTCCTTTGGATGATTTTGCCTTTGCCTCGAATGCCGCGGCGGTGCGGGCTTTGAGAGAAGCTCGTCTTTGAGAAAAAAGTCCGTGCAAGTGCGGACACCTCGTCTTGGATGGGCGGCATGACCCACCCTCTCTTTGATCTCTCAGGCAAATGCGCACTCGTCACCGGCGGCAGCAAAGGACTCGGTAAAGCCATGGCGCGCGGCTTTGCCGAATCAGGAGCAGATGTTTTCATCTCCAGTCGCAACGCGGAGGAACTTCAGGCGGCAGCAGCGGAGATCGGTGCGGGGCTCGGCGTGCGTGTCGAATGGATGGTCGCCGACATGGCTGACCGTGCTCAAGTCAGGGCGCTTGCCGATGAGGCGCAGAAGCGACTCGGCAAGATCGACATCCTCGTCAACAACGCGGGCATCAACAATCCACAGGCCATTGATGAAATCACTGATGAGGTCTGGGATCGCAATGTCGAGGTCGATCTCACCAGTGTCATGTCCCTGACCCGCGCTCTGGTTCCCGGCATGAAGGCAAGGAAGTGGGGCCGAGTCATTCACATCTCCAGCGTGCTCGGCGTCGGTGGTCGTTTGAAACGCAATGTCTATTGTGCCTGCAAGGCCGCGCTCATCGGCCTGGCCCGTGCCAGCGCACTCGATCTCGGGCCTTTTGGCATCACCGTGAACTGCCTGTGTCCCGGCCCCTTTCTGACCGACATGCCCGGCAAGCTGCTCAGCGATGAAGAGAAGCAATATTTTGCCGACCGCACCGCCCTCAAACGCTGGGCCGCCCCACGCGAGCTCGCCGGGCCCGCCCTGCTCCTCGCCAGCGAGGCCGGCAGTTACATCACCGGCCAGGGCATTGTCGTCGATGGCGGCGCCGCCGTGAATGTGCTGTGATAGGGATGAAGCAAGTCACTGCGAACCCTTAACCTCTTTCTCCTCAAAATTGGCCCGAGCCACCTTGCGCGCGGCGGAGACGATGTGATTGCAGGCTTCCATGCAGAGCAGGGGAATGGCATGGGTCTGACCTTCCATATGGCCGGCGTCATTGCCAAGTTTCGCCGTGGCCGGGCCGCTTAAAGGCTGCGTGGCATCGAGGGGGAAGACAATGCGGCGCAGGCACTTCGTCGCGGTGGCGCAGCACTTGCCGATCATTTCGCCCGCCTGTTCGTCGGTGATGCCGTTGGCGAAGCGGTACATGCCGGTCTGGCGTCCCAGCAACTCGCGCAGCGGCACCGGTTTCAATGTGCCTACCTGCTGCGAGCGGGCCATGCCCAAGGCTGCCGGGTAAAAGAACTCCAGGGCTAGTTGCAACTCCGCCAGACTGCCCAATTCAAGCTGCCAGCCACGCTTCAGGGTGGGGGCGGTTTTGATCGGACGGAACTCGCCAGCCGCATCAACCCGTGAGATCTCACGCGCGGCTTCGGGTGTCGAAACTTTAGTTAGACTGTCGGTGTCGGCATCCTCTATGTGCCGCAGGATGTAGCCCGTGCCACAGGGGGTGATTTTGACCTGCCCGATCACCGTGCGCCCGCTTTCAAGCCATGCCGCCAGGGCTGCGGGTTGGGTTAATTCGGAACCCGGATCTTCAATCCCCGAACCAACCTGGTGCTTCTGATCAAAGTCATGCACCTGATCCAGAATCACCTCCGCCATCAACCGCTCGGTGCCGATGGCGCTGCTGTAATAAAGATGGCGACCGTACATTTCGATCGGGTTTTGGCGGAAGACATCCATCTGGCTCAGAGCCTTGCCGGTTTCTTTCTCCATGCCGAGCAGAACAGGAATGTCCTGAAAGCTGTGCAGGCCATCAGCGATGAAAAATGGCACAACGACCACATTGGGAGCAGTCGTGAGCTTGTGCCAGTCGGCCACAAAGGGCGCCTCTTCCATGTAGGTGTCGATGACTTCAGCGAACCCGTAGCCGCCTTCGCTGATCAGTTTCACCTGATCCTGAATCGCCTTGGTTGAGTTCTCATTCAGGTTGGTGCCATGACCGACGATGATCAGGCTCGTCTCCGCACGCGGGACACCGGGGGCCACCTCATCGGCGCGCTGCAGGAGCAGTCGCGTCATGTTCGGATGAATTCCAACCGGGTTGCAATAATGGATCGTTTTGCCATCGCGCAGTGTCGTGGGGCCGCTCAGGCGCAATTCACGCGGCAGCACCTGCTGGCAGAAGTAACCCTCGCTGATAAAATTCGGCACGATGTAAATGACCGGGCTGTCGATGCTCTCAAACACCTCGCGCATGCTGGGCTCTTCCTTCCAGAAGCAGCACGCCACCTCGCTGAAAACACCGCGCTGCCGGATGGTGTCGGCGTGCTGGTGAGTCGGTGTGCTTGAGTCCGGGTTTACAGTGGATCCGTGGCCGACGATGATGAGTGCTGCTCGAGCGTGTGAAGGCATGTTTTTGGGGGGATTCGACGCATCAGCCTTGCCTCTGATATCCGCCAATTGCCAGCAGTGATTTCCTGCCGGGAGATTGCTAAACGAAAACGATCACAGCGACGATGACGCTGATGATGGCCGCGACGAGCACAGCCCCGGCGGCGGCGTCTTTGACACGGCGAATGTGCTCATCATGCGCGGAGGTGACGCGGTCACAGAGTGTTTCCAGAGCGGTATTGAATAATTCAGCCACCCATACCAGGGCGGTGCAGCCAAGCACCGCGCACCACTTCCAAGGGACAAGATCCACCACCCAGCCGAGGATCAGCACCGACAATGTGGCGGCTGCATGGATTCTCAGGTTTCGCTGTGTGCACAGCGCCCAGATGATGCCGGAAAAAGCACAGCGGAAGCTGCGGAGTAGCGGTGCCAGCATGGGCTCAGTTGGCCGAGGGCTTGTCAGCCTCACTGGTTGCCGGAGTTGGGGAGGACTGGTTCACCAGTATGCGTAATTCATTCACCCAATTTGGTGCGTCGGCGTGAGTCGGGTTGTCTTTGATGAGCTTGAGCATGTCGGCCATGGCATTGATGGCGGAGGGGCCCTTTGCATAAAGGTAGGTGGCTCTCTGCCAGCGCAGGCTTGGCAGTTCGTTCTGGCTCCAGAGGAGGAAGTCAGGCTCGGTCATGTCCTCTTTGCGGAAGGTTGCATCCGCATTGATGCGCGCATCCCAGAGGGCGGGCAGACTGTCCTTGGATTCCTCCTCAGCGATCGGGAAAATGGTGGCGCTGTAAAAGCCGGCGATATCCGTTGGGCTGCGGCTCCACCCTTTGCGGTTGAGATAACGATCAAGCTGAAAAGCGCTGATGACCGGGCTGTTGCCACCACAGACCCGGCCGATCATGCCGAAAGCACGGCCTTTCAATTTGGGTGCCGAGGCGACGAGATCATTGATGTAGGCCTGAAGTTTGGGGACCATTTTTTTGAACTCTTCATCCTTCGCTTCATGAGCCTCGAGTGTCATGATCAGGTAACGCAGGCCAAAGCGAAGTGCGAGACCGTTGTCCCCATCGTCATCCGCCTTGCCGCCGCCCTTGCTTTTGCGGTCAAGGTTTCGCTCAATTTGTTCGGCACGCGCGCGCGCCTCGGCTTTGCTTTCCTCTTTGCGCTCGCTGTTCACAAGCAGGTCGCAGTCAGTGTAGAATTTGGCGGCGGCCTGTTCACTGGCGAGCGCCGCATTGAGCTTGGCCAGGATGCTGGTGAGATTGCTGCCGCGTTTGGCGAGAATGTCAGACTCAAGTAGTTTGAGTTGCCCGAGCACACTGCTTACCTGCTGCTCGGTGAGTTTCGGCGCTTCGACTGCGGGTGCCGCAGCGGGCTTGGTTTGAGCATTGAGGACGAAAGGCAGAGAGGTGAGCAGGAGTGTCAGGATGGGTTTCATGGCAAAACGAGGGTCGATGATTAACGGATGAACGCGCAATTCCGTGGGATGTTTCTCATCGCATCTCAAATCAGAAGGAAGCTCTTAACTCAGGACGTCTGGCGGATACATTCTTGAGTAAAAGTCTCTCAATGCTCATATCGATCTTGCTAATGTTGTTTTGTATTGGCAGAGTTTCCTAACTATGTTACTAGACACAAGTCTCAAAAATGAATTGGAAGCAAATCAGTTAAGCTCTGGCGGGATTGCAACAAATCAGGAAAAGGCTGAATTAACACTGGGTGATCTTACTTGGGAAATTGGATTTGCTAGACTAGTAGCCTTTAAGCAAGCGGAGGGGCACACCAATGTCCCCGCCCGATGGACTGCAGATCCGGAGTTGGCGCGCTGGATCAGGCAGCAGCGGCACGCTCATGAGTTTGGCTTGCTCTACACTCGACAGAGTGCCCGGCTCAGCGAACTCGGTTTCAACTGGCATCGCGTGCCTCCCAAGAAAGAATCCACGCTGGCGGATACGATTTGGGAAGGGCATTTTCACGAACTTGCCGCCTTCCTGCGAAAAAATGGGCACATGCGCGTTCCGAGAGCGAATCCGGAGGACCGGCGCCTGCGGGAGTGGGTCTTGGAACAGCTTGCCTGCCAGAGGCAAGGGCGCCTGAGTCCCTCACGCCGCGAGCAGTTGGATTCCATTGGATTCGAATGGTTTCCTCATAAAAACGGGCCGGTTCGAACCCTTGATGAGAAGTCGCCGTCGCCCATGATTTGGGACCGGCGTTTTGCTGAACTGGTCGCCTTTCAGCAGAAGTATGGACACACGCGCATCCCAAAAATGAGCGTGGAGCACACTCGCCTGCGGGGTTGGGTGGTGTCGCAGCGCGTATATTATCGTAAGGGCAGTCTGCGCTATGCACGGCAGAAGAGGCTGGAATCCATCGGCTTTGACTGGAACCCCTCGACCCATGGACTGACACCGACCGTTGATCGGGGGCAGGGGGCTGCAATGATCTGGGAGCAGCGTTTTGAACAGTTGCGCGCCTTTCAGGAACGGAACGGACACACTCGTGTGCTATCACACCGCGGAGAAGACAGGGAACTCGGTGGCTGGGTCGTGCGGCAGCGCTCGATGTATCGCCGGGGCAAGTTGAGGAAGGATTACGTTCAGCGACTCGATGAGATGGGCTTTGATTGGAAGCCCATTGGCAGACTGGCGCAGAATTCCAACACAGAGCGCCCTGCATCTGACAAATTCAATGCACGCATTGCTGAGTTCCGCTCCTTTCACTTGTTGAACGGTCACTGCGATGTGCCGACCAAATACCCGGCCAATCCCAAGCTCGGCAACTGGGTGTCAAATATGCGTTCTTTGAGGAAAAAAGGATTGCTGAGTCCCGACCGCATCATGGAGTTGGATGCATTGGGCTTTAATTGGGTGTCGTCCACTTCAGAGGCGCGCCGCCGCGCTCAATGGGAGAGACTCTTTGCGGAACTGCTTGGTTACAAGCGGCTCACCGGCCATGTCAATGTTCCGCTTCGCTACAAGCTAAATCCAAAGCTCGCCAAATGGGTTATTGCCCAGCGCTTGCAGCACCGCAACGGCACCCTGAGTGAAAACTGTGTGCAGCGCCTCAATGCCGTTGGTTTCCAATGGTCGTCACGTTAGGTCAGCGAGAGGGGTGGCTCCGGCCATTAGACCAAGGGTAGCCATGATATGGGATGAAGCGCCCGTTGACTCGCGGGCATGTTCAGAGCACTTCTGCTCATGCCTCTGCCAGACGATGACGCGCTCGTGAAGCGCATGAAGAAGCTCCGCATTCGTGAGGAGGACATTCAGGAGGATTTTATTCGTGGCAGCGGACCGGGCGGACAAAAGGTGAACAAGACTTCGTCCACGGTCATGTTGCGGCATCTCCCGAGCGGCGTGGAGATCCGCTGCCAGCGTGATCGCTCGCAGGTGATGAACCGCCACTGGGCCCGGATGGAGTTGTGCGACCGGCTTGAGTCCATTCTGAATGAGGCGCGCATGGCGGCACAGAATGAGCGGGAGAAGACCCGGCGTCAGAATCGCCCGCGTCCACGCGGTCTGAAGCGGCGCATTCTGGAGACGAAAAAGAGCCGTGGACAGGTGAAGAAGAATCGCGGCCGTGTTTCCGGGGAGGAATGACAGAACTTCAAAAACAATCGTCAACCATCACTCACCCCTGTAAACTGCCCGCCCTATGAAGACCCTCATCGCCACCATTGTCATGACTGCCGCCATTCTTTCCGCCGCCGATCTCCAGAGCATCCCACTGAAAACCATTGATGGGAAGGATGCCACGCTGAAGGACTATGCGGGCAAGGTGGTGCTGATCGTCAATGTCGCCTCCGAGTGTGGTTACACGGGCCAGTATGCAGGGCTGCAGGCGCTGCATGAAAAATACGCCAAGCAGGGATTCAGTGTGCTGGGTTTCCCGTGCAATGACTTCGGTGGTCAGGAGCCGGGCAGTGAAGCGGAAATCAAGACTTTCTGCTCAAGCCGCTACAACGTGTCCTTTCCAATGTTTTCAAAGGTGAAGATCATTGGAGCGGAGAAGCATCCTTTGTTTGTCCAGCTCACTTCCGGCGGCGGCGAAGTGGCGTGGAATTTTGAGAAGTTCCTCATTGGCAAAGATGGGGCGCTGATCTCCCGCTTCGGCTCGGATGCCGAGCCTGAGGGCGGTGCCATCGAGGCTGCCGTGAAGAAGGGGCTGGGACTGCCTTGAGTCTCAATCCCGCAAAGCCACAGCAGGGTCGACTCTGGCGGCGAACCAGGCGGGAATGAGGGCGGCCATAAGGCAGAGAATGATGGCAAGCCCGCAGATGGAACTCAGGTCGCCGGCATGGACCTGGGAGGGAATCTCGCTGAGGAAATAAATGTCCTGCGGGAAAAAATCCCGACCCGTCCTGGCGGTAATGAAATCGCGGAGATCGTTGCGATAATAAAGCACCGTCATGCCGCCGATGAGTCCGCTGATGATCCCCAGGATCGCGACGATGCCGGCCTGGGCCAGGAAGAGTGCGATGATTTGACCCGAGCGTGAACCAAGCGCGGTGAGGATGCCGATCTCCCGGCGCTTTTGCACGGTGACCGTGATGGTGGTGTTCATCACGCAGATGGCCGCGACGAGCATGATGAAGAAGAGCAGGAAGTACATGAGCGACTGCTGATTCTCCACATTCTGGAGCATGAAGCCGTGCATGTCCGTCCAGGTGCGCGGACGCCAGTCGGCTGGCAGTTTTTCCGTTTCGATCCACTGCATGGCCTGACGGTCGGCGGCATCAGGATCAGTCAGTTCGATCTCGATGCCGCTGACATCTCCCTCCAGATTGAACAACTCCTGCGCCACATGCAGCGGCGCGTAGCAGCGCTCGCCGGCGGTGTCGGCGCGGATGATGGCGGTGACCGTGAGATCCTTGGGCACGACGACGATCTCCTCACGCGCGGCGGCGGCCTTGGTGGCATCCTTTTGCTCTTCGGCCTGGCGCAGGTCGCGGATCATCTGGCGGATGGTGTCACTGGCGAGGATGGACAACGTGTCACCCACCTTCACTCCGAGCTTTTTCGCGAGCCGGTCGGTGATGATGATGTTGTCGCGCTTGAGATCAAACTCACCCGCAATGCGGTGCTTGGTCAGTTTGGCAAGCAGGGCATTGTCGGCGCCCTGCTTCAGGCCGAAAAGCTCCACCCCCTCGGGGTCGGACTTGCCAAAGCGCGCGGCGACCATGCCTTCAGCCATCGGCGTGGCGGAGATGACGCCGGGCTGGGTTTGCATTTGTTTGAGCACATCACGCCAGTTCGATCGGAACGGAGGAGGCGAGCCTTCCGGCACCTGACCGGTGAAGCGTGCATCCTGCATGAGCACGATGTGCGGCTCGAAACCAAGGAGCATTTTTTTGAACTCCACCTGCCAGCCTTTGAAGACGGACATCACCACCACCAGCACACCCACGCCGAGCATGACGCCGAGCACCGATATCAGCGTGATGATGGACACCAGCGAGCGCTTCGGGCGCAGGTAGCGGAGGGCGAGAAAAAACGAAGCGCTGGAGATCATGGATTCGGGTGAGTTTTGGCGGGGCGTCTAGGGCTTCAGCCAGCGCTCAAAGAACCGATAGATCACTTCATTGGATTCGTCATTCGGATCATGCTTTTCGCGGTTGGTCATCGCCACGCGGTCGTCATGGCCAAGCAGCGCATTCACCGCACGGAGGTGATTGAGCGGCACCCAGCGCTTCGGCGGATCTTCCGCACCACCTGAGACGAGAAACGGGCGCGGTGCCATCAGCGCTTGCAGTTCGACCAGATCATGGCCGCGTTCGATGAGTGTCTTGTAGGCTCCTGTGCGCGGACTGTCTTCACGCACAAGCCCTGGCTTGCGGGTCATGGCGGGATCGAGGCCGAGATACCAGGGCTCCTGATAATTGATGCTGCCGCGCGTTTCATCAAAGACGATGCCCGGGTCTGACCAAACGCCGCAGGCATATTTTTCCCAGAGGCATGCGCCGAACATGGACCATTTGCCGCCATAAGAATGGCCGACGATGCCGATGCGCATTGCATCCACCTGCGGCAGGTTCGCCAGGGTGTGCCAGGCATTGGCTGAAATATAACCGAGGTAGGAAAGCGGCTGGCATTTCGCTCCGGCCGTGAGCACCGGCAGGCGGGCATCGCCGCCCGGCGAGCCGATGGCGAGGCTGACAAAGCCGCGCTTGGTGAGTTGATAGGCGAAATCACGCAACGGCTTGTCACTGAGACCGGCGCTGGTCTCGGGATCATAATACGGCACAAAGACGGCGGGGAAGGGGCCCTTGCCATCCGGGATGAGCAGGTAACCGTCGGTCATCTGGTCGGCTGAGATCTGCACACGAATCTTTTGCTGAGTGAAGGTCTCTCGATGCGTGGTCTGCACGACTTCGAGTTTGGGCTTCACGATCACGGGTGGCCATTCCCCCATGATGGCATGCCAATCGGCGAGGATCTCCGAGCGCCGCTGCTGCCACTCGCCAGGTGTCTTCGCCTGACGGCCCTCTTTCAGAAGCAGTGGCGAGCGGTAGTCACCCAGTTGTCCAGCCCACGCTGCCGGCGGAGCGGTGAAGGCGGCGACTGCCGTCTTGTCGGATTCGGCCGCATGCAGGGACAGGGCAATGAATGAACAGAGGATGAATGGTTTCATGTGGACGTAGGCTACGCTGCATCCAGCGCTTTTGTTCAGAACTCAAGTCCCCGGTCGCATGTAGGTCAAAGGGGATAAAAAAATCGTCACTGCCGGTGAAGGTCAGTGACGATTTGAGAAGACGGGGAATCTCAGGGGAGACCGTTCACTTGACGTGTGCGGAGACGAGCTTGGTCATCTCGAACATGGTCACCTGGCTCTTGCCACCAAAGACAGCTTTCAGAGCTGCATCAGCATTGATGTTGGTCTTCTTGGTTTGGTCCTGGAGACCATTCTTTTTGATGTATTCCCAAAGCTTCTTGGTCATTTCACCGCGAGACAGTGGGGTGGAGCCGACAACAGCAGCCAGAATCGCATCCGGTTGGACGGGCTTCATGAGGGCTGCGTTAGGTTTACGGGGAGTGGTGCTGGTGCTGGATTTTTTGGCCATAGGTGGAGATGCTGCCAGTTTAGTGGGCGTGGGTCAATAGCTCTCGTGCAGGTTTTTTTGCCCCATCTTTTTTGATCAGTCCGCCCGTCCGGCGACTTTGATGATTGAAGCGACTGGCCCGAGCCGATAGTCTTCACCTCATGCAACGACTTTTCCCGCTTTGTTTTCTTCTGCTCGCCACGGTCCCTGCCTGGTCCGAAAACTGGCCCCAATGGCGCGGTGTCCGCATGGACGGCACAAGCCTGGATCAGGGCTTTCCGGAATCAATGACGGAAAAAACTCTGGCCTGGCGCACGGAACTTCCCGGCCAGGGGCATGCCTCACCCATCGTCTGGGGAGACCGGATCTTCACGGTGGCGGCTCTTGCTGAATCCGAGCAGCGCGTGCTCCTGTGCGTGAATCGTGCCGACGGCAAGCTGCTGTGGGAAAAAGCTGTTCTCAAGTCGCCGCTGGAAGGCAAGCACCGCCTCAACAGTCACGCCTCCAGCACTCCAGCCACGGATGGCGAACGGGTCTTCACCGCTTTTCTGAATGGCAAGGATGTGGTGGTGAGTGCGCATGATTTCAGCGGCAATCAGCTCTGGCAGGTGCGTCCGGGTGTCTTTGCCAGCAAGCATGGCTTTTGCAGCAGCCCGATCCTGTTTGAGGACAAGGTGATCGTGAACTGCGATCACGACGGCCCGGGTTACATCGTGGCCCTGTCGAGAAAGGACGGTCGCCAGCTCTGGCGCGTTGAGCGGCCTAACCAAACACGCAGTTACTGCGTGCCTCTGATTCGCCAGATCGGCGACCGCACGCAGATGGTGCTGTCCGGGACCAAATGCGTGACCGGTTACGATCCGCATGACGGCCGTCTGCTGTGGATGATCGATGGTCCGACCGAGCAGTTCGTGGCCTCCATTGTGCATGATGAGAAATCCAATCTGCTGCTGATGAGCGGAGGTTTCCCCGAGCATCATATCCTGGCCATCAAGCCTGATGGCAAAGGTGATGTCACGAACACGCACATCAAATGGCGCACCAACAAGGGCGTATCCTATGTGCCATCTCCCCTCTGTGAGTCGGGTTGGTTCCTCATCGTTTCCGATTCGGGCATCGCCCACTGCTTTGACGCGGCCACCGGCGACATCGCCTGGGAGGAGCGCATGAAGGAGCACCACGCCTCACTCGTCAGTGCGGAGGGAAAGGTTTTTTTCATCAATGACTTCGGCACGCTGCGTGTCGTGAAGCCGGGCGCAAAATACGATTTGCTGGCGGAGAGCGAACTCCAGGAAAAGATCTTTGCTTCACCCGCGATGAGTGAGGGGCAGATCTTCATTCGTGGAGAAAAAAGCCTGATCTGTCTGGGCAAGCGGCTCATGAAGACCGCCGCGCACTGAACGTCTCCGATGCCGCCGCCATGAGATCTTTGTCACTTTTGCTGATCCTGTGTCTGCTGGTTCCGTGCTGCGCGACGAAGAAAAAGAAAGGGAAAGAGAAGACCGGTCCGGTGACCCTGATCGGCATGATCGAGATGGTGAATCCGGAGCAGAATTACGTGCTCATCCGCTGCGAGTTGATGCCCAATCTCAGTGCCGGATCAGAACTCACGGCGGTGAGTGCCGATGGTAAAAAAGCCAAGCTCATTCTCTCTCCCGAGCGCAAGGGCCATTACCTCACTGCGGACATCAAGGAAGGCTTGCCGACGGTGAACAGTCTCGTGCTGCTGCCGACGGGCGCGGAGGTTCCGCCACCCGCAACTCCGCCGGCACCACCACCTGTTCCGGTCTCGCCGCCAAGCACGCTCAAGCTGCCTGAGCTTCCATTCATCCCACTGAATCTGCCGCCCCTTTCCACCAACCCAACACCACCTGCCAAGCCTGCCCAACCTGGTGCCGAGACCGCGCCGAATCCCGGAGATCTGGAACCCCCGGTGAAGTGAACCGGCCAGGTCTGGCGCGGGACGGATTCAGGCCCGTTCTGAACTGAGGTGGAAATCCAACATCCCAAATCCCATCATGCTCACTGAAACCGAAGCCCGTCAGCGCATCCTCTCGGCCATCCCGCCGGGACCCGTGCAGGAACTGGGGCTGCTCGCCGCACTCGGACGCTTTGCAGCGCGTGAAGTCATCGCAAGTGTGCCGATTCCAGGGTTCGACAATTCCATGATGGATGGTTACGCCCTGCACGCTGCTGACAGCGTGGGCCTGCGGAAGCTGAGCGTAAGTGCGGAGCAGCCTGCCGGCATGAATCTTGAACTGCACTGTGAGCCCGGTCACGCCATTCGCATCTTCACCGGTGCTCCGATGCCTGCTGGTGCAGATGCCGTGATCATGCAGGAGGATGTGGATCGCGAGGATGGAATGATCCTGTGCCGCGAACCGGTGCAGGTAGGTGAGAATGTCCGCCGGGTGGGTGCTGATCTCTGTGTCGGTCAAATCATGCTGCGCCGCGGTGAGGCGCTCACGGCGGGCAGGCTCGGGCTGCTAGCCTCTCAGGGATGCGCGACGGCGAATGTCCACGCCACACCCCGAACGACGGTGCTGAGCACGGGAGATGAACTCGTGCCGGCTGGCCACGGCCCGTTGCAGTCCGGCCAGATCTACAACAGCAATGGCGTCATGCTCCAGGGCCTGCTTGCGCAGCTCGGTATTCATGAAACTCAGGCCGTGCATTGTCGTGATGACCTGCAGGCCACGGTGTCGCTGCTTCACGATCTCATCCAGACTCAGGACATCATCATCCTCAGTGGCGGTGTGTCCGTCGGCGATCACGATCAGATCAAGCCGGCACTGCTCCAGCTCGGCATCCCGCCAGATCTGTGGCGTGTGAAAGTGAAGCCAGGTAAACCCTTCCTGTTTGCCAAAACCTCGCGCGCTTCAGACGGGAGACCCGTTTTCATCTTTGGCCTGCCCGGGAATCCCGCGTCCTCCTTTGTGGCTTATCAGCTTTTTGTTAGGCCTGCGCTTCTGCGCTGGATGGGGGCTGGCGATGTCTCCATGCCGGTTGTTCCCGTGCGGGTTTCGACCAGCCTGGACAATGATGGCGGACGTCCGCACTACCTACGCGGTCTGGTTCAGGATGGCATTTTCCGTCCTCAGGGGCTCCAGCAAAGTCATGCGCTCTTTGCCCTCAGTCAGGCAAACGCCCTGCTCAGGCTCGCTGAAGGGCAGTCGCTTGCCGCGGGAGATCCGGCAGAGGCCCTGCTGTTCTGAGGGCCGGCTAAACTTCCGGCTTCCAGCTAAGCTAAAATATCCTTCACGACATGCCCGGCGATGTCGGTGAGCCGGAAGTCGCGGCCGGCATAGCGGTAGGTGAGCTTTTCGTGATCCATGCCGAGGATGTGCATCATGGTGGCGTGCAGATCGTGGATGTGGACTTTGTTTTCAGTCGCGAAGTAGCCGTAGTCATCGGTGGCTCCGTAGGCGGTGCCCGGCTTCACGCCGCCACCCGCCATCCACATGGTGAAACCCTCGGGATTGTGATCGCGCCCATCCGCCGTGCCCTGCGCCACCGGCGTGCGGCCGAACTCGCCGCCCCAGAGCACCAGGGTGTCTTCCAGCAGGCCGCGTGATTTGAGATCATGCAGGAGCCCGGCGATTGGCTTGTCCACTTCGGCGGCATTCTTGGTGTGACCTTTGATGAGGTCGCCATGCTGATCCCACTGCACATTGGAGTCGCTGTGTGTCACCTGGATGAAACGAACCCCACGCTCGGCAAAGCGCCGCGCCATGAGGCATTGGCGGCCGAAGTTGGTCGTCACCGGATCATCGAGTCCGTAGAGCTTGCGCGTGGCATCAGATTCGCCGCGCAGGTCTTGCAGCTCCGGCATGGTGGTCTGCATGCGGTAGGCGAGTTCAAAGGAATTGATGCGTGCCTCCAGCATCGATGCCGCGCTGGATTCGGCGAGATGATCACGGTTCTGGCTGGCAGCGAGTTCAAGCTGGAGCCGCTGCAGGGCGGGGGAGGTGCGCGCGTTGGCGATGTTCTTCACCACGGCCTGAGTCGATGGCACGCTGGCATTGCCCAGTGGCGTGCCCTGGCACCAGGCTGGAAGGAAGGCTGCGCCCCAGTTGTTCACGCCGCCGTGGGCGAGTGTCGGGCAGATCGTGATGAAAGCGGGCAGGTCGGCGTTCTCCGTCCCGAGACCATACGTGATCCATGATCCCATGCTCGGCCGCACCTGGGTGTCGCTGCCGGTGTGCAGCTTGAGCAGAGCACCGCCATGCGCCGGGTTGGTGCCGTGCAGTGAGCGGATGATGCAGAGATCATCGACACACTTTGCCACATGCGGGAAGAGCTCGCTCACCGGCAGACCGCTCTCGCCATACTGCTTGAACTTCCAGGGTGATTTGAGCAGCGTCGTTGTCTTGGCAAAAGTCACGCGCGGCAGCGCAAAGGGCAGGGGCTTGCCGTGATCACGATCCAGCAGCGGCTTCGGATCAAAGGTGTCCACATGCGACGGACCGCCTTTCATGAAGAGGAAGATCACCCTCTTGGCCCGTGCCGGGAAATGCGGCTTCTTTGCAGCGAGCGGATTCATCATCACCTGCTCCGCTTGCAACAGGTCACGCAGAGCCAGCAGGCCGAAGCCTGAGGCGCTGTTTTGCAGGAGATGACGTCGTGAAAGATTCATCAGCGGAGCATACGCTGCGCCGGACGCGACTCTCTCACTCAATGCACGCCGAGCTCTGCCAGGTAGCGCTCGGCTTCCAGGGCTGCGGCACATCCCTGACCGGCGGCGGTGATCGCCTGGCGGTAGACATGATCGGCCACATCACCGGCGGCAAAGAGGCCTTCCGTTTTGGTGCGCGTGCCCTTGGTTTGCAGGATGTAGCCATTCTCATCGGTATCGACCAGATCACCCAGGAAGGCACCGTTTGGCACATGGCCGATCGCCACGAAAACGCATTTCAGGTCCAGCTCGGTTTTTTCGCCGGTGACCAGATTTTCCAGCATCACGGCGCGCATCTCACCCTTTTCATCAGTCAGGTATTCACAAACGGTGCTGTTCCAGACGGGCTTGATCTTCGGATTCGCGAGCGCGCGGTCCGCCATGATCTTCGAGGCGCGCAGGCTGTCGCGGCGGTGAATCAGATACACGGTGCTGGCAAATTTGGTTAGGAATCCGGCCTCCTCACAGGCGCTGTCGCCGCCACCGATCACGCAGACGGGAACATTGCGGTAAAAGGCACCATCACAGGTCGCGCAGCTCGTCAGGCCGCGGCCGATGAGCGATTTTTCATTTGGCAGACCGAGATGACGCGGTGAGGCGCCCGTGGCGACGATCACCGATCTGGCTTCACGCACCGTGCCGTCTTCACTGATCACTTCAAAGTGTCCGGCTGCGGTTTTCTTCACGCTGCTGACCAGGGTGTACTCGATGCGCGCGCCAAACTTTTCCGCCTGGGTCTGCATGTTCATCATCAGCTCAGGTCCCATGATGCCGTTGGGGAAGCCGGGGAAGTTCTCCACCTCTGTCGTCGTGGTGAGCTGACCGCCGGGCATGTTCCCGGAGAGGAGGAGCGGGCTGAAATTAGCGCGTGCCGAGTAGATGGCGGCGGTGTAACCCGCGCAGCCGGTGCCGATGATGATGACGTTTTCCATGATGAAGTGAGTGGGGAAAGGAGCGCGGAAGATGGGGAGCAGTCCCTGACGTGCAAGGTGGCGTTTTCAAAGGCTGAGCCCGGGGCGGGATGTCCCGCCTGATCCCGGGCAGCCTGCCCGGGTTTAAAATCAGCGGCTGAATCTGCTGAACGGCGATGGTCAGGGTTCACTGGGGAAGCCGCTTGCCGGGGGACTCTTTCAAAAGGCGGTTAGACTGCACCCGGCTTCAGCCAGTAGAGGACGCTCATGCGCACGGCGATGCCGTTTTCGACCTGCTGATTGATCAGGCACTTTTCGTAGCTCATGCCGCGGTCGGTGATCTCGACACCGCGATTCACGGGGCCTGGGTGCATGAGCCAGAGTTTGCGCTCGCGGAGAATATCCACGCGGGCGTCGGTGAGGCCATAGTTCTTGTGATACTCGGCGGCGCTGGGGAAGAAGGGCTCGTCCATGCGCTCGCTCTGCACGCGGAGCAGATAGACGACGTCGGGTTTCCATTCGAGCGCATCCGTCCAGTTGCCAAACTGCGGGATCTCCTGCGGCACCTCACGCGGCATCATGGAGCCCGGGGCGAGGTAGGCGACGTTCATGCCAAGGCGGCGGAAGATGAGGCTGGTGCTGCGGGCCACGCGGCTGTGCTGGATGTCGCCGACGATCAGAGCGCGGGCACCGCGCAGGTCTTTGAATTTCTCGCGCAGCGTGAAGGCATCCAGCAGCGCCTGAGTCGGATGCGCGTGCCAGCCGTCACCGGCATTGATGACACTGGCGCGGGTGTGTTTGGCGATCAGGCTCGGCGTGCCGGACTGCTTGTGGCGGACGACGATGTAGTCCACGCGCATGGATTCCAGCGTCTCCACGGTGTCCAGAACGGACTCGCCTTTGACCACGCTGGAGGACTCGATGTCAAAGTGGGTGACGTCGGCGGAAAGGCGGCTGGCGGCGACTTCAAAGGAGGAGCGGGTGCGTGTGCTCGGCTCGTAAAACAGCGTCAGCACTGTCTGGCCTTTGAGCGTGGGCACCTTCTTCACGCTGCGTTTGAAGAGGTCTTTGAAGGGCACGGCATTGGCCAGCACGAATTCGATTTCCTCATCGGTCAGTGAAGCGATGTCGAGGAGGTCTTTGCGGGGTTTCATGCTCATGCGTTTTTCTTTTCCCAGGCTTTCACAAACACTTCATCGCGGCCATCGCCATCCACGAAGCGAACTCCGACGCGCTCATTGGCTGGCAGGTCCACGCGGATGCCGGCATACTCGGCGCTGAGTGGTAATTCACGGCCCGCGCGATCCACCAGGGCGGCGATCTGCACGCAGCGCGGGCGGCCAAAGTCCAGCAGTTCATCCAGCGCGGCGCGAGTGGTGCGGGCGGTGTAAATGACCTCGTCACAAAGAATCACCACGGCGTCATCGAGATCGAAGGCAATCTCGGAGCCCTCAAGTTTCGGCAGCACGGACATGGTTTGCAGGTCATCGCGATACTGGGTGATGTCGATGCGTCCCAGTTCAACTTCGCGGCCTTTGACTCTGAGCCGTTGGGCCAGGGCTTCGGCAAAAGGAACGCCACGGTTGTAAACCCCGACGAGGGCAAGCTTTGGCTCATCCGGCCAGCGTTCATGGATGGCAGCGGCGATTTGATCGAGGCAACGGCTCACCCCGGCGGCATCCAGGAGTTGGCGTTGAGGGGCGGTTGATTCGGTCACGAAGCTGAGATGAATCCAGAGTGACGGAAGCGTCAATGAGATTTACTTGAGGCCACCCGCCAGAATGAAAAAAGGCGCGAGAGGAAATCACCTCGCGCGCCCTTTCAATTCAAAGACTGCGGTTACAGTTTCGACAGGCTGTCATCCAGCGCGGCAATGACCACGCCGATGCTGGCTTCAGATTCGTCGCCCATGTTGCTGATGCGGAAGGTCTTGCCCTTCAGCTTGCCGTAGCCGCCGTCGATGATCATGCTGTGATTCTTTTTCAGCAGGCCGATGAAGGCGGCGACGTCGATGTTCCGGTTGTTGGCGACGCAGGTCAGGGACTTGGAGCGGTAGCCTTCAGGCGCGAAGAACTCGAAGCCATTGCGGCGCACCCAGTCGTGAACCATGTCGTTGAGCCTGGCATGGCGGGCGTAGCGGTTGTCGATGCCTTCAGCGAAGATTTTCTGGAGCTGATGACGCAGGCCATAGATGAGGCTGATGCAGGGGGTGCTCGGCGTCATGCTCTTCTCGCCATTGGCCTTGAACTCGATGAAGTCGAAGTAGTAGCCGCGATCATTGATGGTCGCTGCACGGGCCATGGCTGCTTCCGAAGCGGTGAACAGCGCGAGCCCGGGTGGCAGTGCAAAAGCCTTCTGGCTGCCGGTGAGCAGCACGTCGATGCCAAGCTCATCAAAATTCACCGGCACGGTGGTGAAGCCGGAGACGGAGTCGGTGATGAACATCACGTCAGGATACTTTTTCTTCAGCGCCGCGATTTCAGCGATGGGGCTGAGCACACCGGTGGAGGTCTCATTGTGGATGAAGGTGACGGCATCGAACTCGCCCGTGGCCAGACGCTTGTCGATTTCTTCGGCCAGGATCGGCTGACCCCACTCGACCTGATAGGCTTCGGCTTCCTTGCCGCAGCGCTTGGACACATCGAGCCACTTGTCGGAGAAAGCGCCATTGCAGCAGTTGAGCACCTTCTTCTTCACGAGGTTGCGGATCGCGCCTTCCATCACGCCCCATGCGGAGGAGGTGCTGAGGAAGACCTGCTGCTTGGTGCCGAACAGCGTCTGGAGCATCGGCTGAATTTCTGCATACAGATCCTGAAAGCCCTTGCCGCGGTGGCCCATCATTGGCTGCGCCATGGCAGCAAAGGTGTCGGGGCTGACTTCGACGGGACCAGGGATGTAAAGTTTAACGTGGGTGCTCATGAGTGGGGGTGGGAGATGGGGCCGGAGCCGGGAAAAGGAGCGCGGAGATTAGGCCGGGTTTAATGGCTGGCAAGCACCTCTAGCGGCCTTTGGTAAAACGCCGTGCGGCATGGATCTCAGGGCTGTCGTTCCTGCTCGCGGAACTGGGTCGGGGTGAGCTTGGTCATCTTTTTGAAGTCCTTGCTGAAGAAGAACTGATCGCTGTAGCCGACCTGACGGGCGACTTCCTTGATGGCATCGTCCGATTCGATGAGCCGGTGCTTGGCCTGATTGATGCGCTCGCGCCGCAGCCAGTCGATGGGGCTGGTGCCGATGGCGGTTTTGAATTGGCGGCTGAAATGGCTTTCACTCATCCCGGCGAGCTGTGCCAGTTCGATGACGCGGATGGGTGTGTGGAAGTAGAGGCGCATCTTTTCCAGAGCCTTTTGCACGGGCATGGGCAGCTCGGGCCGGAGCATGTCGGGGTCCGACAGGCGGGCTTCAAAGGCCAGGGCGATAAGGGCCGTCACGGAGGCATTCACCAGCGCGGCATCACTGGGCCGGGTCCCGGTCATGTGCTGGAACGTGCGCTCGAACTCCAGGCAGGCCTGTCGGGTCTCGAGATTACGAATGACCGGCTGCGAGCGTATCTCCAGGAGGTTGGCGACTTTTTCCAGAGGCCGTCCTTCGACACGGATCCAGTACAGCTCCCAGGGTTCCTTGGTGACGGCTCCGTAAGCGTGCGGATGGTGGCAATTCACCCAGAGAAGTTCATTGGCGGCGATGTCATGCCGCTTGCCATTCACCTGGACCCAGCCGCGACCGTTGATGCAAAGAATCAACTCATGGCCCGGGTAAGTCTCCCTCTGAATGCGGTGCTCATAGCCGGCGCGCAGATGCCCGCCGCGGACCACTGAATAAAACAAGTCGCGCTGCCATTCCGCCGGAGTGGCATATAGATTGGTGAGGAAAGTGGTTTCCTGGAAAAGAGTATTCATGGCCGGATATGACATATCACCATGAAGAATGACGGATGTCGAATGCAGAATGATGGATGATCCGGCGTGCAGGGGTGCGTCATTCAACCTTTGGATTTCGTCATTCTCTTTGCCTCCGCCACCGACTCCGCCTAAAGGCTGCGCCCCAACTCATGCCACGACTCTTGCTTTTTGATATTGATGGAACCCTTCTCGATACGGGGGGTGCCGGTGGTGCTTCATTGCTGGATGCTGCGGAGGAAATCTTCGGTGTGTCGCGTGATGAACTGCCGCCCCTCGATCTTGCCGGGGCCACGGATGGCGGGGTGCTGCGGCGCTTGTTTGGTCAGGCGGGACGTGACTTTGAGCCGGAGGCGGTCTCCGCCTATCTCGATTGCTATCTCGGACATCTGCACCGCCGATTGCATGATGAAGCCTTTGCCGGTCAGACACTGCCCGGCATCGGCGCGCTGCTGACGGCACTTGAGTCTTCCGGCGGGGCGGACATCGGCCTGCTGACGGGCAATGTGCGGCGCGGGGCTGAGATGAAACTCAGGCGGTTCGATCTGGGCTCACGTTTTGTCGACGGAGCCTTTGGCGATGATGCAGAGGATCGCAATCTGCTCGGCCCTGTGGCGATGCGGCGCATGACACAGGCCACGGGCCGCACCTACTCGGTGGAAGAGGTGATCGTGATTGGTGACACGCCCAAGGACATCTCCTGCGCCCATGCGATCGGCGCGCGCTGCCTCGCGGTTGGCACGGGGCATTTTCAGGCGGAAGCCTTGCGTGTTCATCAGCCCTGGTTGTGCCTGGAGAGTCTGGCTGAAACGGAGCGTGTGTGCGAGCTGCTGCTGTCATGACCTCCTCCTCAGCCAGCGCTTCTGCGGCCATGCGGCTGTCTTTGATCACGGGTTTTGTCATGCTCGTGCTGAAGATGGGCGCGTATCTGCTGACCGGATCGGCGGCGATTCTCGGGGATGCGGCGGAGTCGGTGGTTCACGTGGCGGGCGTCATTTTTGCGACCTACAGCATGTGGCTGGCAGGTCAGCCGGCGGATGAAGATCATCGCTACGGTCACAGCAAGATTTCCTTTTTCTCCGCCGGTGTTGAGGGCGGGCTGATCGTGCTGGCGGCGGTTTTCATCATTTATGAATCGATCCGCCGCTGGATCGGCGGTGCAGAGGTGGCCAACCTCAGTTCAGGTGTCTTGATCACGGTTCTGACCATTGTCATCAATGGCGGTCTCGGATGGTATCTGCTGCGGGTCGGGCGCGGTCAAAACTCACTGATTCTGGTGTCGAACGGCAAGCATGTGCTGACTGACTGCTGGACAAGCCTGGGTGCCCTGGTCGGTCTGGGGCTGATGCATCTCACTGGGCAGTCATGGTGGGATCCGGTGTGCGGTCTGCTCATGGCGGGGAACATCCTGATATCAGGCTATGAGCTGCTGCGTCAAAGCGTGATCGGACTCATGGATCATGCCGATCCCGTGCTGACTCGTGCGCTGGATGAATCACTGGCGCGTGAGACAGCCAAACACGGGGTGACCTTTCATGCGCTGCGCCATCGCAATGCCGGGCACGTGCATTACGTCGATGTGCATTTCCTTTTTCCTGATGACATCTCCCTGCGCGAAGCACACCGCACCGCCACACAGATCGAAAGCGCCGTGCAGCACAGCGTGAATCATCAGGTGCACATCACCACGCATCTGGAATGCGTGGGCGATCATGAGGAGCTGCATCCGGGTGATCAACTGCCATGAGCCGACTCGATGCCTCCGCCCTGAATGCCGCCTGCGAGGCTGAGGCGCTGCCCTGGCGTGTGCAGGTGGTCGATGAAATCGGCTCCACGAGCGATGCCGTGCGCGAGGCCGCACTGTCAGGCGAAGCCTCGGGGCTGGTGCTCTTTGCCGAATCGCAAACAGCCGGACGCGGCCGCCGTGACAACCGCTGGATCACGCCGAAAGGGAAGGATCTGATGTTCTCTCTGCTGCTGCGTCCGGAAGTGCCCGCAGCGCTGTGGTCGCGGCTGACGACACTTGCCGCCCTGGCCATCTGCCGGGCCATCGAAATCGAGCTGCCACTGCAGCCGATGATCAAGTGGCCGAACGATGTGTATCTGCATGATCGCAAAGTCAGTGGTCTGCTGGCTGAGGTGGTGACACCAAAGACAGGCATGGCGCTGGTTCTCGGCATTGGACTGAATGTGAACACGGATCAGTTCCCGCCTGATCTGGAAAGCTCGGCGACATCACTGCTCTCCGGGCTTCAACGCCCGATCATTCGCGAGCTGGATCGCCAGCAGCTTGCGCTTGTTTTGTTGCGTCAGCTTCATGCCCAGTTTGAGCGCCTGGATCATGGCTTCCATGAAGCCGTGGCTGAGGTGCGTGAACGCAGCTGGCTCATCGGACGCCAGATTCGCGCGACCGTCGATGGGAGCGAACTCTTCGGCCGCGCCATGGATCTAAACAGCGAAGGCCACCTCGTTCTGGCTCTGCCTGATGGAGCACTCACCACCCTGAGCAGCGCCGAAGGCGTGCGTCAGGTGGTGTGAGAATTGCCCCTGCCTGCACTGAGAAGCAGGCCCCTGTGGACCTTGGTTTTGAGCCGATTGGGGGTGAGGTAGAAATTGTTGCGAGGCAGCTCCAGGGCGTGGCTGGTGCACGCGACACCTCACCCGGCCATGGCTGGAGAACGGCGAGGTTTTTCATTTCCCTCTCTCTAGTCTCCGCTACACTCCGACATGAGCCGCACCGATACCCGCTGGATTCAGCGCTTCGACAACTCGTAGCAGGCCTAACCCTGAAATCAAACGAAGCACGTGCAAGGCATCCAAGACCCAAGAATCAGCCAACCTTGCGAAGAATGCATTGCGCCTCGGGCTGTGCTGTCAGTTTGCGAGTGAGCCGATCAACTTCCGCACGACGACGGTGACGGCAATGTTGCGGCTGGGCCAAACCCAGCGGCTGGAGCGGCTGGCTGAATTGTGCCGAATCAATGCCGAC
>CAJCCF010000583.1 GCA_903960845.1 uncultured Verrucomicrobiota bacterium
CAGGACCGCGTCTTCTTCGACATTCTGCAAAGCATGAAAACGCTTACGCTCCTGCACGAAAAGCATCCGCAGAAGCGCCGAGGCGACTTTGCCTTTCAGTCGCAGCTCACCGCCAATACGCAGCACATCGCGGAGCAGTGTGAGTTCGCCTTCGACTTCAAAACTCTGCGCTTCCCGCGCTACACGCCTACAGATGGCAGCACGCCAGCCGCCATGCTTTATCAGCTCGCTCATGCCGGTCTGCGCACTCGCTATGGAGCCAAATCTAAGCAGCACGAGGCGCAGTTGCGTGAGGAGCTTACCATCATCGCCGAGGTCGGTTACGAGGAGTACTTTCTCACCGTCTGGCATCTGCTTCAGGAATGTGCCGCGCTCGGCATCGGCTGGATCACGCGCGGCAGTGCGGCAGATTCTCTTGTTTGTTATGCACTCGGCATCAGCAATGTCTGCCCGATCCGTTTTGAGCTCTACTTCAAGCGCTTCCTCAACCGCGACCGCATGGTGCTGCAAAAGCTGCCGGACATCGACATCGATTTCGCGCACGACCGCAAAGACGATGTGGTGAAGCTCCTGCTCGACCGTTACGGCCCCGAGCACGCCGCCATGGTCGGCGGGTTCAACACCTTTCAGGCCCGCAGTGCCTTTGGCGATGTCGCCAAGGTTCTCGGGGTGGCTGAAAACGAGATCCGCAGGCTCACCGGTCACATGCCATGGACCGATGCGCGGCACGCCGCCGATGCCATCGCCCATTCACGCGAGTGTGACCACAGCGCCTGGCAGGAGGAACCGCTGCGCACCGCCCTGCTCATGGCCGGGATGCTTGATGGCTTCCCGCGCTATGCCAAGATGCATCCCTGCGGCGTGGTGCTTTCACGCGATCCCATTCGTGATCAGACACCCACCTTCATCAGCGGCAAGGGCTGGCCCACCACACACTTTGACATGGATGCCGTGGAGGCCGTCGGACTGATCAAGCTCGACATCCTCGCCCAAGGTGGTCTCGCCGTGCTGCGGGACACGCAGGCCACGCTGCAATCGCAGGGGCGGGCACTGAATCTGCATTCACTCGAAACCGGCGCGGCTGGCGATACCGAGCAGCCTGCGCGCACTCAACCCGTCGAGCCCTGGAGTGATCCCGGCGTCTGGCACATGATCGCCACCGGCAACGCGCGCGGCGTGCATCACATCGAAAGCCCCGCCATGACCAGCCTCGCTTGCATGGCTGACGTGCGTGACATCGACCGCCTCGTGGCCATCGTTTCAGTCATCCGTCCCGGCGCGGCCAATGGCCTCAAGAAGGCCCAGTTCGCCCGGCGTGCTCAGGGGCTCGAACCCGTCTGCTACACGCATGAAAGCCTCGCGGCAGTGCTGCGCTCCACCTTTGGTGTCGTCGCTTATGAAGAGCACATCCTGCAGATCGGCGAGGCCTTCGCCGGACTGCCCGCCGGTCGTGGCGACGTGCTGCGCCGTGCTTTGGTCAAGCAGGACGCAGCCAAAATTGCCGCGATCAAAATCGAATTCACCGCCGCCGCGCGCGCCCTTTCGCGTGATGAAGAAAGCATCGCAAAAGTGTGGGATCTCATCGCCGGTTTTCAGGGTTACGCCTTCTGCCGCGCCCACAGCACGGCCTATGCCGTCGAGGCCTATCAGGGAGCCTATGCCAAACACTACCACCCCGCCGAGTTCATGGCCGGTGTGCTCACCAACGGCAAAGGCTTCTATTCCGCACTGGTCTACACGCTGGAGTGTCGCCGCCTCGGCATCGGCTTTCTCTCGCCTGATGTGAATCACCTCACGGATGCCTTCACGGTTGAGCCATCTGACATCTCCAGCGGCACCCCTGCCCCGCCATTGGGCAAAGCCATTCGCGTGCCCTTGCGCTGCATCAGGGATCTCAGCGCGGGCACGCTTGAACGCTGGCGTGCCGGGCGTTCCAGCTCCGCCTTCACGAGCGTGCGTGATTTCTGCGAGCGCGTGCGCCCGGAAGGCCAGGAGGTGCTGAACCTCATCCGAGCCGGGGCCTTTGATTCCCTCGGCGGCACCCGCACGGAGCAGTTCTGGCGCTGCCTGCATTCTTCGCGTGATGTGAATGCCGGGGCTGACTGGTTGTTTCGTGACGCACGCGAAGATGACATCCGCGCCACCTTCCGCGCGGAGCCCACCCTGCTGCAAAGGCTGCATGATGAGATGGACCTCTTCGGCTACACCGTCAGCGGCCACCCGCTCGATCTGCACCCGCAGATCGCCTGGCAGACTTACTGCCCGATTGCCGATCTTCATCGTTACCCCAATCAACGTGTCACCGTCTGCGGCCTCATCATCGTCAGTCGCAGTCATTTGCAGCAGGACGGCCAGCCCATGAAATTCATCTCCATCTGCGACCGCAGCGGCATCGTCGAATGCGAGATCTTCGCCACGGCCTACCGCCTCCACGGACTGAACACCGTGCGCTATCCCATCGTCCAGGTGACAGGTGAAGTGCGCCCCTTTGACAATCTCCAGGGCTTCACGCTGGAGGTGCTGCGGGTGGAAAAAGCGCGATCATGAAATGGGGCCGACCGCCCACATCCGCCGCGCCCAGGCCGCTGCTTCACGGACCTGCGCCGCCTCGGCTTTCACCTCGGCACGGATGCGCGCATGAAGCCTGCGGTAATCGTTCAGGACCCTCAGCGCATCCTCACCCATCTCCCGGCCGGCAAAGAGTTCCGGGGCGGATACGGCAAAGTTCAGGCTTAGCTGCACGCCCTCGTCATGCACCCCGGCACCCAGTTCATAATTGGTTAGCAGCAGCCTCCGCTTCGGGTTCGTGACAAGACCGCAGGAATCCAGAAACCAGGTGGGTGATGCCGTGGTGTCGGCATGGAGCAGCACCATGAGCTTCTTCTCCATGCGCCAGAGATCCCGCAGCGTCTCCTCCGTGATGCCGAGTGTGCGCAGATGCACCAGCGTCTGGAGAAAGGTCAGATAGGCTGCCGGATAACCCGCCCCGTCAAAGGCCGGCAACTCAAAGCGCGACTGCAGGCCGGAAAGATACACCGCGGACCGGTTCAGAGCTTTGGCAAGATCGGCGAAGGTGTGCATGGGATGGGGCTGTAACCTGCGGAATGCAGAAACGCAATCCAGTGGAGAAAATGCCCGCATGATCATGGACAGCGGAATTCCCGGGCAGAGGAATAAGGGGCATAGATTTGGGGGTCGAGTTCAGTTTATTGAACCAATGACAGCAGATTTTTCATTCACCAGCCCATCGATGTCTCCGGGCTTATAGAGCTGATTTGAGAAAGATTTCCTGCCGGTGGTCATCGAGAAAATGGCGTTGATCAGGATTGCATCGGCCAGCGCAAACGGACCGTTCACTCCACGACCAAAGAGATGATCGATGGATGGCGTCTGAAAAAATCTTGAGGCAGGCTCATGAGGCATCACGTCCGGCAAGGTGTCTGCTCGTGGCGGCGTTTTCTGCGACCACCCATGTTTCGTTCCCTTCTCCAACTTTGTTTCCTGTGCATCGCACTCCCTGCCGCGCTGACCTCCGCCGCTGCATCGACAGACAGGCCGCCCAACATAGTCATCATTTATGCGGACGACCTTGGCTACGGCGATCTCGGCTGTTACGGGCATCCGACGATTCGTACGCCGAATCTTGATCGCATGGCGGCCGAGGGGATGCGCTTCACGCAGTTCTACTCAGCGGCAGAAGTTTGCACGCCAAGCCGCGCAGCCCTTCTGACAGGCCGCTACCCGATCCGCAGCGGCATGTGCCACGATCAGGTGCGCGTGCTGCGTAACAACTCCACCGGCGGACTGCCAGACGTGGAAGTAACCCTGGCTGAACAACTCAAGGAGCAGGGCTATCGGACGGCATGCATCGGCAAATGGCATCTCGGTGTGTGGTCGAACGATCCAAAACATCATCCGATGCATCATGGGTTTGATGTTCACTTTGGCCTGCCTCACTCGAACGACATGAACCCGAGTGCCGGCAATCCGAAAATGGCCAATGCGCTGGCTGAGCAGAAGGCGGCGTATTGGAATGCACCGCTGTATCGCGGTCTGAAACTGGTGGAGCAACCGGCGGATCAGACAACCCTGACGCGCCGCTACACCGAGGAGGCGGTGAAGTTTATCACGGAAGGAAAAGACAAGCCGTTCTTCCTCTACTTCCCGCACACGTTTCCGCACACACCGCTGTTTGCCTCGCCCGAGTTCAAGGGCAGAAGTGCACGCGGTCTGTATGGCGATGTGGTGGAGGAACTCGACTGGAGCGTCGGTCGCGTGCTTGATGCATTGCGCAATCAGGGGCTGGCCGACAACACGCTCGTCATTTTCAGCAGCGACAACGGCCCCTGGTTGCTGATGGGGGAAACCGGCGGATGCGCCGGCCTGCTGCGCGAAGGCAAGGGCAGCACCTGGGAAGGCGGCATGAGAGTGCCCGGCCTGGCCTGGTGGCCCGGGAAGATCAAGCCTTCCGTGTGCCGCGATGTGGCATGCACGATGGATCTCTTCACGACCTGTGCAAAACTTGGCGGTGCCGCGATCCCGCAGGATCGCGTGGTGGATGGCAGGGACATCACGCCGCTGCTCCTGGGCACCGGCGGGGTCGAGCGCGACATCTTCTGCTACTACCGCGGCCAGCGCCTCTACGCCGCGCGGGTCGGAGTCTGGAAGGCGCACTTCATCACCCAGCCTGCCTATGGCCCTGAAAAGCCGGTGACGCATGAGGTGCCCGAGTTGTACAACCTGGAGGAAGATCCCGGCGAGATCCGAAACGTGGCGGCCACGCACCCTGACATCATCACACAAATCCAAACGGCAGTGGCCAAACACCGCGCAACCGTGAAGGCCGCACCTAACCAACTGGAGGGAACAATCGCCCCCTGAGATTCACCCCGGCGTGAGTTGACTCACGGCGGTGTCGCCTGCAGCAGAACACGACCAGAATTCTTGGGCGAAGTGGCCAGGGTTTCCCCGAACTCGGGGAGTTCAGGCATGAGGAAGAAACCGCAGCCAAACATGCCCGAGGCGCTGTTCACAATCTGCCCCTGGAAAATCACGGTGCGGTTCAGGGCGGTGGTCGGGCCCGGCAGGATGAACTGACCGGAGAAGGCTCCCGTTCCAGTGGTGAGCGTCGGCAGCGTGACACGGTTGGGATTGAGTCCAAGATCGGTTGTTATGATGGCTTTGTTGGTTAGTCCGGTGGGACTTGGATTCATCAGGGTGAAGGTTAGATCAAACTCAGCCCCCTCGGTATCCAGTCCGCCCATGGTGAATCCAAGCGACGCGTTGTCATCGGCATCAGGCAGATCCAGAAGAATCTGGCCTGGCAGCAGTTTTGGATAGGCGCCGCCCTCTGCATTGACCATAGCAGGGCCAAAACCGGCGCGATAGACAGTCTCCGTCGAAGCCGTGGCCGTCGGCGGCTTGAGCCACGAGCAGAGGCCCGTGAGTTGATTACCGGTGGGATCGGGCCCGAGAGAAATGTTAAGAGTGCCGCCAAAGGCACCTTTGCCGGAATAGAGAGACTGGTAAATGAGCGCTTCGCCATTCTGCCCGAGAAAACCCGCTGTCGTGAAAGTGTTGTTGTCCGGCAATCTCCCGGCCACCGTCAGCGTGCCTGCCGCCAGCGGGGTGAAGGAGCCGTAACCATAACCCTGCGGCGCCTCAGGATCCGTTCCCGGATCGAGACTGAAGGTGTGCAGAGTCAGGTAGCCGGTCGCCTTGTTGGTTGTTGTCCATGCGTTACGCCAGCCCGTGATCAAGGCCATGTTCATGGCATCATCCTCCAGTGAACCGAGGAGCGTGTTGGTGCCACCGTCGAGCCACAATTGTAAATTGAGCGGCGTGCCGCCCGCACGCGGCAGGGCGAGGTTGAAAGTGGCGCTGGTGGGATCGATGGCATTTGTGGTGAGCCTCCCCGTGAAAGATTGCACCGTACCCCCGGTGGTGATCTTACCGCTGACACCTGCGATACTGGTGGTGGTGAGATCGATGCGTGAACCGACCGAACCGTTGATCTCTTCCCATGCATCGATGTAGCCGATGTAAGTGCCAATGATGTCCGGTGAAAGCGGAGCGATTTCAATGTCAAAGGCCAGCGTATTGCTTGTGCCGGCGACATTGCTGGCACTGATGGTCAGGTGATACGTTCTGCCAAGAGTCGGGCGGCCGCTAATCACGCCGGTCGCGTTGTTCATCGCAAGCCCGGCAGGCATGTTGGTAACCTTGTAGCTGGCTGGCAAATTCGTGGTGGGAATCTGCAGTTCTAAATCATCTCCAACAATGCCCTGGGGGATGGCGCCGGGCATGTCGAGCACTGGCGCATAAACGCGATCCTGAATGATCTGGTGCAACTGACCGCCGATATTGATGGTGCCGGGGCGCTTGGTTTTACTGTTGTTCCCCTGCAGCGTGACATTCACCACGCCATCCCCCGTACCGGACGTTGGATTCACCGTGACCCAGGTCAGCGATTCCGTCGCAGACCAGGCGCCGCTGGCCGTGACTTGGATGGGATAGGACACGGGTGCAGCAGTCGGCGTGACCATGGCAGGATCGATCATGCATGTACCCAGGGTCAGCGTCACCGTGGCCACAGCCGAACCGCCAAAGGCGTCCTTGACCGTGTGGTTGAAGGTGGCTCCATTGAATCCTGCGGAGGCTGTGAAGATGATGATGTTGCCTGTCCGGGTTAGTTTTCCAGCCGTGACGGGGACGAGCGCGGTGTAGGAGACAAGACTGAGAGCATCTCCATCCGGATCTGTATCATTGGTTAGAACAGGAAGCTGGACCGTGGCTCCCGGCAATACCTCATAAGTATCCGCATCGGGTGTTGGGGCGGTATTGCGTGTGGTGAAAATCAGATTGGCTCCGCTGGCTGCTCCAAGTGCACCTGTGGCACGGATGCGAAAGTTGTACTTCGTGTGCGGCAGCAGGTTTGTTAGGACGGCATCAACGGGCAGGGTGACCATGCCGTTCACACTTGGCGGCGAACCCGCCACCGAAGTCCCGTAGTTCAGCGTCGTCCCATAATCGAAAAAGACATCCCGGGCGCTGCCGGCCGGATTCACGCTGCCAAAGACGGTGGCTGTCGTGGATGTAATGTCCTTGCTGCCAAGGGTTTTCACCACCGGCAGCACCGCCTGCACCGCCTGGTGGGGAGCCGTGTCGCATAGGACGGGGAGAGGCAGTACACCCTGGAACGTAAATATATGTAATGTCGATGTCCTCACATGGACAAGAGAAGCTCTAGCAGAGTGGCGCCGTGCACATGACGAGTAGCTGTATGTAATTACATTGCGAACGACGGCGGCGGC
>CAJCCF010000584.1 GCA_903960845.1 uncultured Verrucomicrobiota bacterium
CGCCAAAGGAACTGACCTTGCCGAAGGAAACCAAGCCCTCTGTTAAGAACTGACAACCAGCACCACCGCCATGAAAGCGATCACCCTTTTCATCGTCACCTGCTGGCTGTTTCCATTTCTGTCTCCTGCAGCGGAAGCCCGCAGCAAGGCCGCAACAGGCGCCAGCAGTTCCATGCCTAACATCCTGTTCATTCTCGCTGATGACCTCGGATACGGTGATGTGCGTTGCTACAATGACCAATCGAAGGTGCCCACGCCAAACATCGATCGTCTCGCGGGCGGAGGGATGCGGTTCACGGATGCGCATTCACCATCCACCGTCTGCACACCCAGCCGCTACAGTCTGCTGACGGGAAAGATGGCCTTTCGGATCAACTATCGCAGCGTCTTCGAAGGCGTGGGCGGACCGTGCCTCATCAGGGAGGATCAACTGACCTTGCCGCAGATGCTCCGGAATCAAGGCTATGCCACCGCGATGACTGGCAAGTGGCATGTCGGTCTGAGCTTCTTCGACAAGGACGGGCAGCGCATCACCAAGGGCGGCATCGAAGGCGTGAAACTGATCGACTACTCGCGCGCCATTCCGGATGCGCCGGTTCATCGCGGGTTCGACCGGTTCTTTGGCACCGCTTGCTGTCCCGGCACCGACTACCTTTATGCCTTCATCGACGGTGATCGCATTCCAGTGCCGCCCGCCGGGGTGCTGGACAAAATAAAACTGCCCAGGCACCCCTATGCGTTCGACAATCGCGTCGGCATGATTGCGCCGGATTATGATCTCGAAGAAGTGGACATGGTCTTCCTGAAAAAGAGCCGTGAGTTTCTTGAACAACACGCGAAGAGCCATCCGGAGAAACCGTTCTTCCTGCTGCACTCCACGCACGCCGTGCATCTGCCCTCATTTGCAGCGAAGCCGTTTCAAGGCAGCACGAAGGCCGGGCCGCATGGCGATTTCATTCATGAATTTGACTGGATCGTCGGTGAGCTCATCAAAACGCTCGAGCAGCTCGGCATGGCGGACAACACGGTGATCATGCTTTCCAGCGACAACGGACCGGAGACCACCAGCGTCGTTCACATGCGAGCCGACCATCACCATGACGGCGCACGGCCGTGGCGTGGAGTGAAACGCGATCAATGGGAGGGCGGACACCGCGTGCCCCTCATCGTCCGCTGGCCTGGTCATATCACGGCGGGCGTGTCTCATGCCACGGTCTGCCTCACCGATGTCATCGCGACTTGTGCGGCGATCACCGGAGCCCAACTCCCCGCAAATGCTGCCGGGGACAGCTTCAGTTTTCTGCCTGCCCTCACTGGCAAACCCGATGGCAGCCCGCGGCGCGACTACACACTTCATCAAACCATCAGCCTCGCCCTCGCCATCCGCAGAGGGCCCTGGAAATACCTCGATCATCGCGGCTCCGGCGGGAACAACTATGACAGAGGCGAACTCAAACCCTTCGCCCATGCTGACACCGCACCCGAAGCTCCAGGCCAGCTCTACCATCTCGAAACCGATCCGGGCGAGAGAACGAATCTCTATTTCAAGCACCCGGAGATGGTGAAAGAACTCAAGGCTCTGCTTGATGCCAGCAAGGCATCAGGCCGCACTGCGCCACGCGTCCCATGATTCTCATCGCCCGATTTCATGAAGATGAACTTATTCCATCACACTAACCACCTGTTCATCAAGGCAATGAGATGGGCGTTCGCGCTGTGTGCCATCGTCAGCGCCTCAGCCGGAGTGATCATTCCAGGCATCTCAACAAGTCAGCTCGATTCAGAGTTGAAGGGCCAGATCCTGATCGAAGAACTGAACTGTGTGGCGTGTCATCCGACTGCGGCAGCATTTGCAGAGCAGGCAAAGAAGGCACCCCGACTGGCCGGGGTCGGGTCACGGGTGAATCCGAAATATCTGGAAGACTTCATTCGTGATCCGCATGGAACCAAGCCCGGGACGACGATGCCGGATGTGACGCCAACGGCGGATCGGGCGCAGTTGGCTAAAGAGATCACTCATTTCCTGCTTTCACTGAAGAAGAACGAATTCGAATTGCAGCCGCCGGATGCCGTGGCGGTTGGACTGGGGGAGAAACTGTTTCATTCGCGCGGCTGTGCAGCATGTCATTCGCCGCGGGATGCCAGGGGCGTGGAGAAGATGCCGCAAAGCCAGGTGCCGCTCGGAGCGCTGGAGCAAAAATACAGCTTCAAAAGCCTTGCGGCGTTTTTGCGCCAGCCTCATGCGAGCCGGCCCTCGGGGCGGATGCCGGACATGCGGCTGCAAGACCGCAACCTCGATTGCATCACGCATTTTCTGCTTCAAAACACACGAGTCCCGGGGCATCTCGCTTACACCATGTATCGTGGTCAGGTTTGGCAGGGGCTGGACAGCGCTGAAGTGCAGGCGGAGCGGGCCGGGCACGTGAACGACTTCTCTTTGGCGAACTTCGGCAAGCTGCGTCATCACACCGCGATTCGATACGAGGGCTGGCTGAACATTGCCAATGCGGGTCGTCACACCTTTCACCTCACGATGAATGGCGGATCGCTGCGACTGGATGACAAGCAGATCCTCCATGAAGAGCCCAAAGACCGGCGTGGTGTGAAGACATTGCAAGGCTCCGCAGAACTCGCGGCTGGCTGGCGGAAGATCGAGCTGGTCTATTTTCACACGGGGCGGGAGCCATCTCTCTCCTTTCAAATGGAAGGCCCGCAGTTCGCGCGACAATCGATTCCATCGTCGATGCTGTCGGTTTCAAAGGAACCCATTCCCGCCTTTGAACCACTCAGCGTGAATGCTGAACTTGCCGCGCGTGGCCGGGATCACTTCTCGAAATTCGGCTGCGCGAAATGCCACGATGATGCGGGTGTTCAATCAAGTCCTGCCACCGCCTTTGCAAAGCTTGATCCCACCCGCGGATGTTTGAGTGATGCCGCCGGAGCCTGGCCTCATTTTGATCTAAATGCCGAACAACGAGGATTGATCGCCAGGGCACTTCCAAAAATGGAATCACGGCAACTCACCGGCAGGGAGCGGTTGCACAAGACGCTGACCACCTTCAACTGCATTGCCTGCCACGACCGCAGCGGCCTGGGCGGCATCTCAGCCGGCACAAATGCACTCTTCACCGGCACGGCTCCTGCACTTGGTGACCAGGGCCGCTTGCCGCCGCCGTTGACCGATGTGGGTGCCAAACTCACACCGGAATGGATCGCCGCGGTGCTCATGAATGGCCAGAGGCAGCGCCATTATCTCGACGCCGCGATGCCACAATTCGGCGAAGCGAATGTGCGGCATCTGGTGGATTTGTTTGGCAAGGTCGATCACCTGGAAGACGTCACGTTTCCGAAGGTCGCGAATGTTCAGGAGTCGAAGAACGCCGGCTACGAGATGATCGGCGTCACGGGCTTCAGTTGCATCGCGTGCCATGATTTCAACGGTCAGAAATCAGCGGCCGGCGCACTCGACATCGTCCACACCACGGAGCGATTGCAAAAGAACTGGTTCCATCTCTACCTGCGTCAGCCGCAGCGCTTCCATCCGACAGTGATCATGCCCAGCTACTGGCCGGGCGGGCAATCCATCAGGCCCAACATCCTCGCTGGCGACACGGCTCAGCAGATCGAGGCGCTGTGGACTTATCTCGAAGGGGGAACGCAGGCGAAGAAGCCGCTCGGCCTCGCCCGCACGTCGAACGAACTGCGTGTCGCCGATGTGGCGGAGATGTGTCGCGGCCGTGGCACCGCAGGCTTTCGCGGGATCGGTGTCGGTTATCCCGCGCGCCTCAATCTGGCGTTTGATTCCGAAGAGATGGCACTGCGCATGTTGTGGAAGGGCGACTTCGCGAATGCCGAGCCCGGTTCGTTTCATCCAAAGGGAAGTGACCGCATTTCCTTCCCGCCTGGCATTCCCTTTCATCGCTTGAATTCCCTGGATGATGAATGGCCATCCAAAGGCAAAACCAACCACACCTTCCCGCAGGATCATGGCTACCAGTTCCGCGGCTATCATCTGGACACCCTGCGCCGCCCCACGTTTAACTATCAATACGGCAACACCGCCGTGGAGGAATTTTTTGAGGATGCCCGTGGCAGCGATGGCAAAGCGTATTTCAAACGCAGCTTCCACTTTGATGCCCCGGAGGTTTCGCCGCCCTTCTATTTCCGCGCAGCTTGTGGACAGAAGATCAGCGAACTGTCAGATCACAGCTTCAAGATCGATCAATTGCACCTGCGCCTGACCAGTGAGCACCGGGGCATTATTCGAGATGGCGAACTCCTGATTCCGCTCACCTTGCCGAAAGGCCGCTCCATTCTCACCCTCGAATACCAATGGTAAGCCGACTCACCATCATCACCTTCGCGGCATTAGCTCTATCGCCTGGCCTTCGAGCCGAGGAACTCGGGGAGATGTGGGGCACGGCCGCCGCCGAGGCCAAGTACTACCCCATCGTCAACGTACCGATCCCGTCGACGGTGCCGATGCTGCCAGGGGGCTTTGAGATTCTGCCGGATGGGCGGTTGGCCGTGGGCACCAGGCGAGGCGACATTTACTTCATCAAGGGTGCGTTCGATTCGCCGCCCCAGCCGGAGTATCATTTGTTCGCCAGTGGTCAGGACGAAATCTTTTCACTCGCCTGGAGGGATGGCGCGATGACGTCCACCTCGTTCGGTGAGGTCACGCGCATCTCGGATGCTGACGGCGACGGCGTGGCGGACCGCTACGACACGCTGACCAACAACTGGGGCTACGCTGAAGGCCATGAGTTCGGTTTTGCATCAAAGCATGATCCCGAGGGCAACATCTGGGTCGCCCTCGGACTCAGCGGTTCGTATGAATCGCACAATCTCTTCCGTGGCTGGGCGGTGAAAGTGACACCGGATGGAAAGATGATCCCCGTGTGCAGTGGATTGCGCAGTCCGGGTGGCGTGGGGGCAAATGCGCAAGGCGCCATGTTTGCCATCGAGAGTCAGGGCCCGTGGAATGGCTGCTGCTCGTTGAAGCATCTGAAACCCGGCGGTTTTCTTGGTCATCCGGCGAGCTTCAACTGGTATCCCTTCGCACCTGGCATGAACGAACCGGTGAAGCCCAACACAGAGTCACGCATCCACATCGAAAGGAAGCGTGTGAAGGAATTGGTGCCGCCTGCGGTGCGTTTTCCTTATATCAAAATGGGCCGCTCCATTTCCGGCTTCCGGCTGAACCAAACAGGCGGCAAATTCGGACCGTTCGAGAATCAGATTTTCCTCGGCGACTACACCCTCAGCGTCATCATGCGTGCCACGACCGAACTCATCAATGGCGTGTGGCAGGGTGCCTGTTATCCATTCCGCGAGGGACTCGCGACGGGCATCATGAACGTGGAGTTTTCTCCCAAAGGACAACTCATCGCCGGAGGGTTCACCACGAATGCCCAATGGCCTGTGCGCGGCACGGAACCCTTTGCCATCCAGCGCATCGACTGGAGCGGCGTGACGCCCTTTGAAATTCAGGAGATCAACATCAAAAAGGACGGTTTCCTCATCACCTTCACCCAACCTGTCGATCCACAGATTGCCGCCAATGCGGACAGCTACGCCATCACCACCTACACGCACATCTACCACGCCGGTTACGGCAGCCCCGAGGTGGATCAAACCACCGCGCATGTGACACGTGCCGAGCCTGCCGCGAATGGACTCTCAGTGATGGTTCACCTCGAGAAATTCGAGGAGGGGCACATCCACGATTTCGATCTCTCGAAGATGAAATCCAAGAGCGGCGATCCCCTGCTCCATGCGAAGGCCTATTATACGGTGAATGAAATACCTCATAAGTAGCCTGACGGAGCCCTGGTAATCCTCCGCCAACTTTCACCTCCCGCAGATTCAGAATCACCCTTCCGCCACTCCACACTCATGATCCCGCTTCGCATTGTCGCGCCACTTCTCCTCTGCGCCCAAACATTCGCACATCCCGTGCCCGAAAGCTCGGAGTGGCTCACGTATCCCGGTGGAGACGGCCCGGGAAAAGGCAGGCACATCGTACTCATCGCCGCCGACCAGGAATACCGCAGCGAGCAGTCCATGCCGATGATGGCGAAGGTTTTGAGCGCGCATCATGGGTTCGACTGCACCGTGCTCTTTGGTGTGAATGAAAAAGGCGAGGTGGACTCAACGATGCCGGTTTATCCGGAAAAGGGAAAGGAGAGCGAGTTCAAAGCGCATCACATTCCAGGGCTCGAACACCTTGCCCCGACTGACCTTGTCATCTTTTTCACCCGGCTGCTCACACTGCCAATGAATGAACGCGAACTGATCGTGAAGTACATTGATTCCGGCAAACCGATCATTGCACTGCGCACTGCGAACCACGGATTTCAAGCCCCTCTGCCTTACAAGATCAACGGCAAACAGGTCAACTGGGGCACCGACGTGCTCGGCGGAGCATTCATGGGGCACCACGGCCGCTGGCACGCCGACTCCACCCGCGGCATCATCGTCGAAGCACAGAAACATCATCCAATCCTCGCAGGCGTCAGCGACATCTGGGGAAACTCCGATGTGTACCGGACCTACAAGGAAGGCACCAGCCTGCCTGCCAGTTGCACCGCGCTTGTCTGGGGCCAGCCGCTCATGGGCCGCAAACACGACGATCCACCGAACCCCAAACTTGAAGCGCTGCCCGTTGCATGGATTAAAAACTGGAAAACGAACGAAGGTAAAATCGCCCGCGTTTTCCAATCCACCATGAGCAGCGCAACCGATCTCGAAAGCGAAGGCCTGCGCCGGCTCATCATCAACGCTGCCTATTGGAGTCTAACCATGGAAGCCGCCATCAGGCCAGACAGCAGCGTGGACATCGTCGGTGCCTACAAGCCGCTGGAGAGCGGCTTCAACTACAAGGAACTTGGTGTGACCCCGAAGCCGGTCAGTGCTTACAGGTAAGTCTTCGTCAGTGATGGCATGAAACTCGTCATCAACTCCAGCACGCCGGCGCATCGACCCCACTGAAATCCATCCGGCAAACCGAACCCGGCGTGACCATCTTGCGCTTGCAGTGCGTGGTTTTCAGCTGGGGCACCTCAGATCTTCGGCCGTGTCTTTGGACATTCGCATTCAGGCTTGGAAATAGCGCGCTCGTTTCCTCCGCAGGCTGGAGTGATACGGCGATTGAACCCGCGCGGATTCTTAAAGCCCTGATCAATAAGGCGAATCGCCGGAAAATGCCCGCGGATTGACATTCCATGAATCAAACCGGAGAAGGCAACGTTACAGCCGCGACAGGGCTCTCCCCTGCCCTGTCACCCGGAGATCCGCACGCCAGCCCTTCCTGAGCCTGCAGTCTCTCCATCCATTTGATTCGGCCGTTGTTTTTAAATTCATGAAATCCATCCTCACCTCCCTGATCACCTGGATTCTCGCCTCCGCCGCTCATGCCGCTGAGGCCAGGCCCAATGTCGTGCTCATCCTCATTGATGATTTCGGCTACGAATGCGTCACCGCGAACGGTGGTGAGAGTTACAAGACACCGGTGATGGATCAGCTTGCCGCCACGGGCGTGCGCTTGGATCAGGTGCATGTGCAGCCGCTTTGCACACCGACACGCGCGGCGCTGATGACGGGCATCATCAACAAGCGCAACTACACGCACTTCGGCCACCTCGACCCATCGCAAAAGACCTTTGGCAACCTGCTGAAGGGTGCGGGTTACGCGACATGCATCACCGGCAAATGGCAGCTCAGCAATGGCCTTGAAGGCCCCGCTCACTTTGGCTTTGACGAGTATAGCCTCTGGCAGCTGGTGCGCAGGCCGGGGCGCTATAAAAACCCGGGCCTCGAGATCAATGGCAAAGAGCTCGACTACAAGAGGGATGAGTACGGCCCGGACCTTGTGAACGATTACGCACTCGATTTCATCCAGAGGCAGAAGGACAAACCCTTCTTCCTTTATTACCCGATGATGCTCACCCACTCGCCGTATGATCCGACTCCCGACAGCCCCGACTACCTCGGGAAGAAATCCTCCGGAAGCAGGAAAGAGCAAAGTCACTTCCCTGACATGGTGACCTATGTGGACAAGCTGATCGGCAAACTGATCGCCAAACTCGAGGAATTGAAACTGCGGGAGAACACCATGGTGCTCATCCTTGGCGACAACGGCACAGGCCATAACACGCCATCGCGCTTCAAGGGGCGTGACGTGCTCGGCGGCAAAGGTACAAGCACGATGTGGGGCACGCATGTTCCAGGCATCGGCAGTTGGCCGGGTCACTTCGCCAGTGGCAAGGTGTGTGGCGACATGATCGATGCCACCGACTTCATGCCGACAGTTTGTGAGGCGGCAGGCGTCACGGTGCCCGGAGATTTGAAGATCGATGGCCGCAGTTTTCTGCCACAGCTTCGCGGTGAGAAAGGCAACCCGCGTGATGGTCTCTACCTTTGGTACAACCCCAGCGGTGGTCCAAAGGCGAAGTTTGAGTTTGCGCACGATGCCGACTACAAGCTCTACGCCGACGGGAATTTCTTCCACACTGCGAAGGATGATCTTGAGAAAGATCCGCTCGCCGATGAGGTGCTCGATGCTGCTGCCAAGGCCGCAAAGTCAAAACTCCAGGCCTTGCTCAAACAGAACGCAGGTTCACGTGATGACTACTTTGTGAAACAGGGCAGCGATTTCAAAGGAGAGACAGCAGATGCCCCCAAAGGCGAAAAAGCCACCCAACCAACCACCAGGAAAAAGATGAAAGCCGGCACCCGTGAAGCGGACCCGCACAGCGCACGCTTTGCCGAGCGCGATGCCAATCACGATCACAAAATCGACTGGGAAGAGTTTCTCGCATCCGCTTCCGCAAAAACAGGAGCCAAGGAGAGGTTCACGAAGTTTGATGCCAACAAGGACGGTTTCGTTTCACCTGACGAATTCAACAAAGGAGTCGCGAAATAGCCATTTACGGCGACCAACCCGGCGCAGTTTTAGTCACGTTGGAGTGAGACTCATCATTCCTTTACCAAACGATTACTTTGCCGGTCCAAAAACACCACCGAGCCTCGAATACAATGGGCTGCCCGCTGGAATGGTCAGGTCGCGTTTGAGGAGTTGGAAGAACTCAATGAGGCGGTCAGTTTTGGCTTTGAGGATCTTGTCGGTTTTGAGTTTTTCGAGGAAGGGTTGATCACCACGGCCCTCGTCGGCGAGATGGGCGGTCATCATCCGGCCATAGAGCGTGGCGCGATCGTCGGTGGCGATGTTCATGCCGTAGGGTTCGGCAAAGCCCTGCCATTTCGTGTTGTCTTTGTAGAAACGCAGTTGGCTGGGGCTGTTTAGAGCTCCAGGGCTGCCGATTTTGTAGTGGAATCCTTCCTGGTTGAGACTGTCCCAATAGGAACCGTAGATGGGGCCGCCTTCTTTGGAAAACGCTCGGTCCATCAGGTGCAGGACTTCGTGGTGAATGGTGCGGCGGAGGAAGTCCATGGATTTAACGACCGCTGGATCAAAGCTGCGTAATCCATAGGCAAAGGAGACTTGGGGCAGCCAGCTCATGCCTTGTCCGGCGACACCAAAGCCACGGAAATTGAAGGTGTCCAGCATGTAGAGGTTTTTGACGTGAAGCCGACTGGTGATCTGCCCTGGATAGATCTCCAACTGTTTGCGACACATGCGCATGAACACTTTGAACTCGGTCAGCTTCTTGTCGGTGAAGTAGGAGTATTCGAGTCGTACCTTCACCGGCATCGGTGGTGCGGCAGAGCCGGGTTCCCAGAGCACTTTGAAGCCCCACTGCTTCTCCAGCTTGCTGATGTCACTTTGAATTTCGGGGTCGGCCTTGATCCTGGCATTGCTGTGTGTGTCGGTCAGGTCATTGAGACAAACGACTCGCTGGTCCTCAGGCACGACAGCAAGAGCAGTCCAAAAAGCCTCGTCGAACTGAGGATCGAGCGACGTCATCCAGCCCTTCATGAGATCCATGCGTTGTTTTGTTTTGGGGTCTGTCTTGGCAACATTTGTCAGCTCATTGAACTCCCAGGCGTCCCAAAGCGTCTTGTAGAGCCCTTCACGCCTGTTGCTCGACTTGAGGAGACGTTTAGCGGGTTCGGTTTCGAGCTTTGAATCATCGGACTCCAGTGTTTTCCAGTGCGCCAGACTGATCGGTGAATCCGCTTCCTTCACGTTCGCGAGGATGTTAGCAAAAAGAACCTGATGCAGGTATCCCCGGCCAAGAATCTCGATCGTCGGCGTCATGGTGCCCGGCACGGTCACGAGGATCGAGTCAGTGGCCTTCTCCGCGATGAATGTCGGTGAGTAAGTCAGTGCCTGGCCTTTGGCTGTCTTGGAGATGCAGGTGTTTGCGAGGACTAGATTCTTGGGACTGTGTTTCTTCACGAACCCTGTCGGGTAGCGCCTCAACTCCGCTTCCATCCACGTGAGAATTTGCAGCGCATGGTCGAGATGCTCCGGCTTCAGCGCGCTCACGACATGGTTTTTGGCAAACAAGCCATCATCGACCTGCGCGAGCTTCAAAGAGAGTCCGAAGTCGGTTTGGAACCGCTGCGCCACTGTTGTGAACTTTGCGTCTTTCTTGATCGCTTCGACACCAAATGCGGAGGCGGCGAGCATCAGCGCGGAAACAAGGACGGGAGATGTGCAGATGCGAAGCATGAGGAATCAAACGTAGAGGACCCTGAATTCGTGCGAAACATCCGGATTGAAGCGGCCGATGGCTCCACCGACCCAGACGTGACCGTCGTCGCTGGCCTTGCCGGCACACTCCTCAGGGTTGTTGAACCACTCAGGCGTGCCGCCGCCGCTGTTGTAATAGGGGCCGCCGAGACGAAACGTTTTGCCGCTCTTGTCCGTGATCAGCGCGCCCGTATTGCCTTGATTGAAATACCATTTTCCATCCGGCCCGGCGATGACGGCATGAAGACTGTGATCATGATTGCGCGCATTGAAGCCCGTGAGGATTTCCTTGCGAGTGTCCACGGCGGGATCAAACGTGAGGTCACGATTCACATCCGTGTAAACAAGGATGCCCGGTGGCTGCGCGACGACGATCTTGTTGTCAAACACGCTCACACCGAGCGGCGAGACCAGCGTCTTTTCCTGAACAAAACAATGCGACTTGTCTGCCTTGCCATCGCCATCAGTGTCTTCGAGCACCATGATGCGATCGCCCTCGGCGCGCCGCGTGACGTGCTTGCGATAGTTCACCCCTTCCGCCACCCAGATGCGACCCGCGGCATCGGTGTCGATGTTGGTGGGATTGAAAAGCATCGGCGACGCGGCCCAAAGAGTGAGCTCAAGGTCGTCGGGCACCTTGAAATGATCCGCAGGAACACTTGTGGGCGTTGACTGACCAATAGAGGCGCTGAGCGGTGCCAGCGAGAGCGTGATGATGAGATGGAATGCGTTGTTCATGAAGATTGGGAAAGAGGTCAGATGGGTTAGGGCCGCTGATGGGAAAACAGCCACTCGTAATAGTCCGCGTCAGTCACGACCACCCGCGCAGCGCCATGGCCTTCGTCCGAATAGGTCTTGAGTTTGGCTTCCTTGCCTCCGGCTTTTTGGATGGCCGCGATCATGCGTTCCGAGCGTTCCGGTGGAACGACTTTGTCCTGCGCGCCGACAAAGGCATACACGGGAATCCTGGCGAGGTTCGCGGCCCATTGATCAAAATCAGGCGTCACGTCCTTCGGTCCTCCACGCCCGATGCCGCCGACAATCGGCGCGATGGCGGCGAAATGTTGCGGATCATGCGCGGCCCAGGCCCATGTGCCATAACCACCCATGCTGATGCCGGAGAGATAGATTCTCCGCTCATCCACCGGCAGTGTCGCTTTGAGGTGCTGGAGCAGGAGATTGAGATCCTCCGGTGTCCAGATGCCGCGCTCTCCATTCTTGTCCTGCTTCAAGCACTGCGGTGCCACGATCATGCACGGACCTTTGTTGAACTTCTCAAGGCCCTGCCAGATCTCCGTTGGCTTGCCTTTGATCTGTTGAATGTCATTACCCACACCTCCGGCACCGTGGAGGAAGATCAGCAAGGGCAGCTTCGCCTTCGTGTCCCCGGCGGGCGCATAGACGAGATACTGAGGATTCAGGAATTGGATTTTGGACTGAAGTTCCGGCGCGATGGTGCGCACGACTGCAACTTCATTTTCGGCAAACGCTGGAGTGGCGAAGGCGAGCAGTGTTGTCAGCAGCAAAACAGGTTTCAGTGTGGCTCTCATTTCCGGCTTCCTTTCGGATTGGATGCTTCTTCTTTCGATGACCCGGGCAGCGACGCTTTCTTCTTCGCTTTGGCTCCGCCTGCCTTGCCTTGCTCCGGCGCATCGTAGTGCGGCGAGGGCGTGTGTTCCTTCGCCATGATGGTTTCGATCTGTTGAACTATGTCGGGATGAGCCGCGGCGATGTTCTACTGCTCTGCGGGATCGGCTTTGAGGTCGTAGAGTTCGAGCGGGGCCTTGGTGCCGAGACGGTAGCCTTTCCAATCGCCCATGCGCACGGCCTGCTGGAAGTAGGGCTCGTAGATTTCGAAGTAGAGCGATTCGCGCAGCTCCTGCTGACCACTCCCAAGCAAGGTTGGCACGATGGAATGACCATCGACTCCCTTTGGTGCGGGAACTCCGGCGAGGTCGGCGGCTGTTGGCAAGAAATCGACGAATGAGGTCAGCACGTCGCTGGTCTTGCCTGGCTGAATCTTACCAGGCCAGCGCGCGATGAACGGCGTGCGCGTGCCGCCTTCATAAAGCAGCCGTTTGTAGCCGCGCAGACCTCCGGTGCTGCCGAGCGACTCGATGAACTCAAGGTTGGCACCGTTGTCGGAACTGAAGATCACCAGCGTCTTCTCATCAATGCCGAGGTCCTTCAGTTTCTGCATCACGCGACCGACATCCTTGTCAACGAGGGCAACCATCGCGGCGTAATTCCTGACCTCTTCCGTCCATGGTTTCTGTCCGAAGAAAGGATTCTCGGGAATGACGAAGTCCCCGTGCGGCGGCGTCCACGCGGCATAACAAAAGAACGGACGATCCTTGTTCTGCTCGATGAACTTGAGCGTCTCATTGGCGATGCGCGTGTGGGAATAGTCTTCCCACGTGGGATTGCCGGATGGTGGCAAAGGCTCATCCACGCTGTTTCGCACCAAATGGTCCGTGTAGTAGTCGTGCGCGTGTTTCTGGTCGTAGTAGCCGAAGAACACATCAAAGCCTTGTTTCTCAGCCACACCGGTCGAGCCTGGATTGCCAAGGCCCCATTTGCCGAAGCCGCCGGTGGCATAACCGGCATCGTGCAGCAAACGTGCCGCCGTCATTTGACCGGGTGGAAGAGAGAGCAGACCGATCTTGCTCTGATTGGCGCGCCGCAACGCATGACCGGTGTGCTGGCCCGTCATCAGCACGCCACGCGAAGGCGCGCACACCGCGCTGCCGCTGTAGGCGCGCGTGTACTTCATGCCTTCAGTGGCAAGGCGGTCAATGTTAGGCGTGGAGCCATACTTGCAGCCGTAGGCCGAGAAGTCACCGATCCCCGCGTCATCAGCGAGAATGAAGATGATGTTGGGCCTGGTGGCAGAAGATGCTGCGGCCAGCGAGCCGAGCCATGTAAGCGCAAAAAGTGCTATTGTGATTTTCATGGTCTGATCACCTTTCTGTCGAGGTTTCCGCCGCGATGACCTTCACATCATCCACCCAGACCTGTCGTGGCACGGAGAGGCGGATCATGCGTTTGGTTGGATGCGCCACGCCTTCGGAAGTGACGGAGGCCACCTGTTTTCCGTCAATGGAGACCGTGACCGTGCTGCCGGTGATTTTCACGAGCAGGTCGTGCCATTTGCCTTTCTCCAGCGTGTTGGAGAACGTCCTCTTTTGTGATGCGATGAATGCTTTCTGTTCCGGTGTCAGCGTTTTGGCTTTCGCAGCTTCGTGGAACTTCATGTTCATCACGCCGGACTTCTTGTCATCCACCACAACCTTGGCGGTGCCGACATCGATTTTGAACAAGTGACCGGAGTGGACTTCCTTGCACTGCGGATCGGCGATATCCAATCCGAGGACATCGTTGTCATCCTCGAGCATGAACCGCATCGCCACCGTGCCATCGCGAAACTCAGCATCATGACCGACCGTGACCGCGTGATCCGCGTCTGCATGCATCGTGATGTGCAAGGCACCGTCTTTGAGATCAGCTTGTTTGTGGTCGCCTGCTCGTTTCGCGCTGTTGGTGCTCCAGCCATTGCCGATCTCCTCAGTGGCTTCCTGCGACTCGTTGCGGTCGAACTTGTCTTCAAAGATGATCTTCCCGGCAAAAGCGGATGGCAGGACGGCAAGTGTGAGTGCGACGATGAGGCGTTTCATAACAAGGTGATAATTTCGGTGAATGCTACCGGACCACGCGGTGCAGCGATTTGCCGCGCGAGTCGAAGTGCTCGAAGACGAGTTCGTCACCGGCGGTGATTTGCAGGAAGCCGCCGTGAGGTGTGGCGGAGGTGTATTCCTGCTTGATCAACGCCTGCGGGTCGGAGCCCTTATTCGCTCCAGGGGCCACGCCCATGCGGGCGTTCTCATCATTGAGCGCTCCACAGGCGAACTCTTCGATGCCGGACGGATGAATGCTGTGATACTGCCAATGACGGTCGCCGCAGACGAGCGTGAGGTTTCCAATCTTGTTCTCCTTCAACCAGGCAAAGAAGGCATCGGCCTCATGGCGGAAGCCGCTGAGATCGGCGTGGTTGTCGATCTTCTTCAAATCATCAGGACCCACCATCGGCGTGGGCGAGATGAGGATCTTCCATTTCGCATCACTCGCCTTCAAGGTCGATTTCAACCACTCGCGTTGCTCTGCACCCCAGAGCGTCTTTTCGGGGCCGTCGGGCATTTCATTCGGTGAGCGGTAATCGCGTCCTTCGGTGAGCCAGATCTGCAGGCCCTTGCTGACTCGATGCGTGCGGTAGCTGGGCTTGTCGCTGCCCTCAGCGAGCAGCGGCAATTGCTCGCGAAACATGTCGATGCCGGTTTTCGGCAAAGGAAGCTCATCGGTCGTGTTGTCGGACTCGTTGAAGCGGAAGTCGTGATCGTCCTTCGAACAGTAGGCCGGCACGCGGCGGAAGAAGTCGATCAGGCGCGGAAAGCGGAACTGCTCATGCCAGCACTGACGCAGTTGCGAAACGGTCTTCGCCACTCGCAGCGGGTTGTCGTAGTAAACGATGTCGCCCGTGCCGACGAAGAAGTCGGGGCGAAGTTTGAGCATGGATGCAAAGGACGGAAAGCCGAGGCGCTTGTCCTCTTCCGTGGCCGTGAGCGGCCCGCTGGCCTTGCCGCGTTTGCCATGCATGAACTTGTTGTAGTTCATGCAACTGCCCACAATGAAACGCACTGGCGCGTCTTGTTCGCCGCCGGGCAAGGTCTTGAACGAACAACTCGTCCCGGCCTTTGCTGACGCCCCGGTGTTGCCGAAAACGGCGCGGTAGTGATAGGTGGTACCGGGCTTCAAACCGGTGATCCCGGCTCGCACGATGAAGTCATGCTGATCCGTCGCCGGCTGGAAGGTCGTGCGTACAGCCTCGCGGAAATCCTCATGCGTGCTCCACTCAAAACAGACCAACCCTGCGGCTCCAGGCAGATCACCTTCGGTGTTGAGTTCGGTTGCCTGCGTCAATCGCGTTTGCAGCAGGGCGCTCGAATCAGTGACTTCGCCCGACATCGTTCCTTGTCCGATAAAAAGCCGATCCGAACCGGCTTCGGCGGCAAGCAAGTCGAGGCCGCGCCACGCGAGCAGCGGAGACACCTTCATCAAGAATCGACGCGTGTGTTTCATGCCTATTTGAGACTCTCGTAAACCTTCCGGATCATTTCGGGATCGAGCTGGCCGCTTTCGGCTTTCTGGCGGTATTCTTTCCCCATCTGCTTGATCTGAGCCAAGGCCTTGCGGAGGCGCTTCTTGTCGATCTCGTTCGCGACTGCCTGGGGTTCATCATGCTTCGGCAGATACGCGCGGAGTTCATCCACGACGGGCTTCAGCTTGGCATCGGTGATCAGATTGCGACGCTCCATCGGATCGGTTTGATGCTCGTAGAGTTCCTCCGTGCCGTCCGCATAGCGCGTGTAGCGATGCGTGGCCGAGCGCACCGAGTGATTTTGAAAACCCATCGTCGTGAGCGTGGGAAGACCAGACTCTGAAGGTGCTTTTTCCCATCCGGCGAAGCTGCGGCCATCCATGCCTTCCTTCTTCGGCAAGCCGCACAGTTCCACGAGCGTCGGATAGATGTCGAGGAGGTTGACGAGGCGGTTGGATTTCGTTCCTGCCTCTGATACGCCGGGCATGCGGATGATCAGCGGCACGCGGGTGGATTCCTGCCAGAGATCGGTTTTGCGATAGCGGAGCTTCTCGCCCAGGAACCAGCCGTGATCACCACAGACGATCACGATGGTGTTTTCCGCGTAGCGACTCTTCGCCAGCTTGTCGAGCACGACGCCGACGCAGTGATCCGCATACGAGCACGCGGCGAGATAAGCCTGCGTCACCTGCTTGAACTGATTGGCCTGCTGCACGCGGAGAAAGTCTTCGGTTGGTCCGGACTTCTTCTTCCCGCGCGGCGTGAGGATGTCGTCCAGATCATCCGGCACGATCTCGGGCACCTGCACCTGATCGAGCGGATGCATGTCAAAGAACTCCTGCGGCACATGAAACGGCAGATGCGGCTTCGAGATGCCCACAGCCATGAAGAAGGGCTTGCCGCTGAAATCGCGATCAAGCTGCTTTGCCGCCCACGCGCAGGTCAGGTAGTCGCTCGTTTCCTTCGTGGCAGTAACCGTCGGCCCCCAATCAAACTCCCTCGCATCGGCGTTGGACTTTTGTCCGTCGAGCATGGGCAGCTTGTTCAGCGGCAGGTCTTCCTTGTTCAAGCCATCGCCGCCTGAATTCGGCTCCCATTCATCGAAGGCCCACTGGCCTTCATCCATGCCGATCCAGCTCGGATGCTTGTGGAAGATCTTGCCGCTCGAAAGCGAGTGATAACCCTGCTGCGAAAAATACTGCGGCAAGGTGACCGCCTTGGCCGCGATGGGCGATGACTTCATGTTGTTGCTGTTGCCATAGACGCCGGTGGTGGATGGACGCAGCCCCGTGAGCATCGCCGAGCGCGACGCACAGCACACCGAGCCGGGACAATATGCCTGCATGAACACCGTCCCGCCCGCCTGATTGGCCAGCCGGTCCATGTTCGGCGTCTTCGCCTGCGGATGTCCGCCGAAGACTCCGACCCAGTCGTTCAGGTCATCCACTTCAATGAAAAGCACGTTCGGTCTTTCCGGTTGAGCGTGCAACAGCGCCATCGGCGCAGACAACAGGACAGCTAAGAGTGTGAGGATGGGTCTCATGGTTGGATTGTTTGCTTTCTGTTTTCAGAAGAGATCAAGGCAGCGGCTGCGGCTCGATGAGCGACACCTGCACGTCATCGATGTAGTGCGCCGCTTTCGGCATCGACTTGTCAGGCGTGCGCACACCGAAAAAGAGCACGAGGCTGCGGGCCGCCCGCGGCACCTGGATCTTGAAGCCCAGCGTCTGCCAGCGCTCGCCGCTTCCCATGACATCCATGCCTCGCGTAGCCGAAGCCACGGCCTCATCGCGATGCTCAAGCCACGTCGCATCGAGAGCCTCACGCGATTCCGAAACCGCGAACGCGCGCATCATGCAGCGCATCGAAGAGCCCGCATCCGCCGCCGCAAAGGAAGCCGAGATTTCAATCTCCCGCGTCTCAGCACTCCCGCTCGACGGCACCGAAGTCAGGTCGAGCACCTGATAAACAAAACGCGGCATGCGCATGGGCGATGCCTCCAGCCGAAGCATCAGCTTTCCGTCCTTCGCACTCAGGCCATTCTCCGCAGCCACCACATGCGCCTCATCACCGCCCCAATGGACTGAAGCATCCGGAAACCCCTTCGCCAAAGGCATCGCCGCATCCTCGAAACTCGGCTGCACCACCGCCAGCGGCGTCTTCTTCACCGCCCCACGGTACCCCACAAATCCAAACACCACCGACGTGCAAAACATCCCAAACACAATCCCCGCCGCTGCGGCCGTGAGCGGACGCCAGGTCAGCCAGCGCACAGGTTTCGACGCAGTCACGCGAGTTGGTGTCGTTTGTCCCGCTGCCTCCTGTCGGAGCGCTGAATCCAGATTGCAGCGCTGCCGATAGTCTTCACGTGCTTCACGGCTCGATTGCAAAGCGGCCTCCAGCTCGATGGCTTCCTGTTTGGAAATCGTGCCCAGCAGATGCAGATCGATCAACTCGCACCAGCGGGCGCGATTCGGCGGGTTGGAGGATGATTCACTCATGGCAGGATGGGGTTGGAGATTTTGTTTTGCACGCACTGCGCCAGCTTTTCACGCAGGCGTCCGAGGAGCTTGTAGAGACTGTTGATGCTGCGTCCGGTTTCCCCGGCGAGCCGGGTTACCCGTCCCTCGCCCGCATAAGGAGCCAGAACCAACTCGCGATGATGTGCCGCCATCTGCGCTAAACATCCGCTCAATGCCTCGCGCTCCCTCTCCCAGACATCCTCCTCCACCTCGGCCGCTTCATTGGCCAGCAGTTCGATCAGCACATCACCAAACACGTGCCGGTCCCGCGCATGATCGCGCCGCAACCGCAACGATTCAAAACGCACAATCATCTTGGCCCAAGGCAAAAAGTGATCCGCCGAATCGAGCTGGGAGAGCTTCTTCCACATCACCACACTGCTTTCCTGCATCACCTCATCCACAGATTCCCAGGTCGGCAGCATCACCCGTGCAAACGCCCGCAGTGCCTGCTCATGCTTCACAAAGAGCCTCAGAAAGTCGCTTTCAGGGATGGGGTTGGGTGCAGGCATGGCGTCGCCATCACCTTAACTGCCGGACTGGCCGGACCCTGCCGAAAAAAAATCCAAATTGCCTGCGCCAGTTCATCAAAATTGAAAAAACCGTGGCAATGCCCCTCCAGCCTGCGGTTTTTAATCCGCTGCCGCGCAAAGAGTTCCAAATGACAAATTGCCACTCGAGGCGGGCCACGCAGACTGAGATGCATGGAAAGCTACGATGTCATCATCCTCACCGACGACCGCTATGAAGCGCCTAACCAGGAGAACTGGTATGTCGCGCAGTTGTTAGGCGAGGAGCGGCTCTTGATTGCCGGACTGGAGGAGCGCGGGCTGCGCACCAGGCGTGTGGCTTGGTCGAATCCGGACTTTGACTGGAATCAGAGCCGCGCGGCCGTGTTTCGCTCGACGTGGGATTACTTCAAGCGGTTCGCTGAGTTTTCCGCATGGATGGATCGCGTGGAAAAAGCGACGCAGCTTTTCAACGCGCCGGAGCTGGTGCGCTGGAACCTGGACAAGCACTACCTGCGCGACCTCGCCGAGCGCGGTGTGAATGTGCCGGAGACGCAATTCATCGAACGCGGGGAGGCAACGACGCTGCGCGCAGCCATGGATGCCCATGGATGGAGTGAGGCCATTTTGAAACCGGCGGTGTCCGGCGCGGCGCGGCACACCTATCGGCTGAATGCGGCGAACCTGGAAGCGCATGAGTCGGTGTTGCACGAGTTGCTGCGGGATGAAGCGATGATGTTGCAGCCGTTTCTCGGCAGTGTGGTAACGATGGGTGAACTTTCGCTGATGGTGATCGGCGGACACTGCACGCATGCGGTGCGGAAGATCGCGAAGACGGGCGACTTCCGCGTGCAGGATGATCACGGTGGCACAGTCCATCATCACATACCGTCGGCGGCTGAGATAGCCTTTGCTGAGCAGGCTGTCGCCGCCTGCCCTCAAGCACCGCTCTATGCTCGCGTGGACGCGGTGCATGATGAGTCAGGGGAACTGTCGCTGATGGAGCTGGAACTCGTGGAGCCGGAGTTGTTCTTGCGTTTTCATCCGCCTGCGGCTGATGCGCTGGCGACAGCCATCGCGGAAAGATTGTGATTTAGAAAGGCGAATGGGGACAGGGGAATACTGCATCCAGATTCAGGTATCCGCGTTTTGATGCCCTGCATCACCTGCCAGTCGAGCTTGAGCGTGCGGCGGCCCTGAGTGAATCGGTTCATGCCGTCTCCGAAGTAGGGTCCGGAGTGAACTGTGTCACAAAAAAGGTCGCGGAGACTCAGGTGACACTGAGGTAACGATGAGCCATTACCGAGGAGAGGATTGAAGAAGAGCGGTTCAGAGTGAGCAGCCTATTCGATGGATAAGGCTTGCCTTCACTTTGCATAAGCCTCAAACGCTTCGGCGATCTTCGCGGCTTTCTCGTCGCCTTGGTGGAAGAGGAAGCGATGGCGAAGTTTCACGCGCTCGCCTGCTTTGAGTTCGAAGTCGGCACGGGGATTCGATTTGTCGTAACTGCGGGAGGCGAAGGGATTGGCGGTGAAGAGGCCGTAGCTGCGGACATGCCAGCCGGTGGGGTAGCGGAAGCTGCCGGGGTGATTGAGCATGGCGATGCCGAGGTGCTCGCCTTCCACGGGGCCGTTGTAGTCGCACCAGGAGGCGGTCTTGCCCCAGGCATCACCATTGGTTAGGCCGTTGCTGTTGATGATTTTGCCGCCGAGCTTGCTGTCCACGGCCATGCTCGCAGGCACGCGGATGTAAAGGCCGGCATCCTTGCGGTCATAGAGGGTCACGGCGCCGTCGCTGGCGATGAGATCCTGATCAAAATCAATGGCCCACATCCCACCGATGACCTGGAAGGTAAGGCGGCGCTCTTCACTGAGGTAGCGCTGCCCGGCGGGGTCGAGGTAGTCGAGCGTTTCCTTGATGACGGCTTTGCCGCCTTCGGCTTTGAGTTCCGTGAACTCGCGATGCTTAATACTGCCAAGCAGTGGAATGCGCTGCTTGCCGAGCAGGGCGCTCTTCGGGGTTTTCATGAACTCCTCAAAGGTTGCGCGCTCATGCCAGGTATCGCCGCCGCCGGTGTGCTTCTCATCGCCGGTCATGCCATTAAAATTGTCGGGGAATTTCCACGGCGCGTGGCCGATGCTCTCGCAGCCAAAAGTGATGCCGCGATGATGCGGATGATCGCGCTGCTCCTTGTTTTCATACGGCACTTCCTGCATCGGATAAGCGCGCGTCATCTGTTTGCCCGTCGGCCCGTGGATCGGCCAAAGGTAGGGCTTGTTGGCCTGATCGATCACATAGGAAGCAAACGGCTTGCCATCGACCTTGACGGCCACACCACCCGTGGCGGTGCGATCCAGAGTGGCGGTGTTGTCTGCCGCGTGAAGTGAGGCAGCGCCAAGGAAGAAAGCGAGGAGGCGGATCGTGGTCATGGCGGTGGTGAGTATTAAGGAAGTTGGAGGCGCAGCGCGGAGAGGCAGGTCACCGCATTACGGCAGTCAGCGATGAGGTCATCGCCGACGTTGGCTTCAACGGAGAGGCCGCCTTGATAGCACACCGCGGCGAGGTGCTCGAAAAATTGGCGCAGGCCGGGGACTTCAGTGCCGGGCTTGGGGAAGGAGCGTCTGGCGGGATTGGCGAGCTGAACGGCACAGATTAACCCAGGCGCTTCGAGCATGATGTCGGTGGCTTCGTGCTCCATCGAGAAATGATAAAAATCAGCGGCCAATCCAATCTCGGCGCGATCCACTTCACGCACGATTTTCAGAGCCTCGGCAAAGGTGTTGATGAAATTGGTTTCGTGGTGATTCACCGGCTCCACGGCGATCTTCATGTCGTAACGATTTTCGCGGATCACCTCCGCACACAACCGGCAGAAGGCGATCATTTGCTGCCTCGCGATGGCTGTCGAAAATCCAGCTGGCACTGAACGCGATCCAGGGCTGCCAAACACCACCGCCTTGGCTCCGAGACGCTGCGCACGACCCAGGGCTGAAGTGAGGAACTCGCGTGACTTTGCCTCATCGACCTCTGGACCGGTCACCTTCACCGAGGGCGGAAGAAACCAGTTCACCGACTGCACCCTGATTCCGCCGGCCTTGATGCGATCCGCCGCTGCAAGGAACTCGTCCTCGGGCATGGCCGCCACTTTGGCCAGACCCGGCTCAATGAAGTCCATGCCGGCGGCAATGATGGTCTCGGCGTTGTGCAGCGGCTCCGACGTCGAAAAGTCGGAAACGCCGAAGGTCCATGGAAGGCTGGTCGCGGGAGGCATAAAATCGTCTGGTGGCAGGTGCTGTGGATTGGATGGTTATCGAACGTGAAAACGCCCAACCGCACAATCGACAGTTTTTGTAAAAAGCGGCGGTTCCGCCCCGGCGCTGCACGGCTGCGAAATGGCGCACCCGGCCCGCTTTGAGCTCAGCATGCGGGGACGGCGGGTGCTATATTCCCTGGAGTTGGCGGGGCCACCTCCCCTGCCCCCACGAAAGTGAGGTGTCACAGATGCTGAAATCCGGCGGATCACAGCGTTTATATGGAAAGTCATTGCCTCATGAACCGCCGCTCCTTCCTCACCCAAGCCGCCGCCTTCGGCGCTGCCCCTCTGCTTGCCGGAAACACACCCGTCCACACGCCAAAGGGCAAGGCGGAGCATTGCATCTTCATCTGGCTCGGCGGTGGCATGGCGCAGATCGACACCTTTGACCCGAAGAAACTGGGGGACAATCTCGGCAAGCCGCAGAAGGCGGGATCACTCTACAAGTCCATCGACACCACCGTCAAAGGCGTGCAGGTCACCGAGCACCTGAGCAAGACGGCAAAGGTCATGGAGCATGTCACGGTGATGCGCACGGTGAATCATCACGTCATCGACGAGCACGCCTTTGCCACCAACATCGTGCACACGGGCCGCATGATCTCAGGCAATGTCGTGTATCCAAGCATCGGCTCCATCATCGCCAATCAGCGCGGTGCCGCGAATCCTGATGTGCCGGCCTACATGCTGATCGGCTATCCGAACGTCAGCCGCGGCCCGGGCTTTCTGGGAGCCAAGAACGGTTACGTTTACCTCACGGACACGAACACGGGCCCCTCGGGTTTCACACGGCCTGATTACGTCGATGAAAAACGCGCGGAGATCCGCCACCAGCTGCTGAAGCCACTGATGGCCCGCACGTCGAAAGGCTCGGCGGCGGCGGATTATGAAATGGCCCAACAAGAAGCACTGCGACTCGCCGGGCCGAAGTTCATGCGTCACTTCAATCTCAAGGACGAGCCCGATTCGCTGCGCAATGATTACGGCGGCGAATTCGGCCAGCGTTGCCTGCTTTCCCGACGCCTGGTGCAGGCCGGGGTGCGCTTCATCGAAGTCTCCCACAACCTCAACTTCATGAACGGCACCGGCTGGGACATTCATAACGAAGGTTTCAAAAACCAGCATCTGCTCATTCAGGAACTCGACACCGCACTGTCCGCGCTGATCCGCGACCTGAAGTCCAAGAAGCTCCTCGACAAGACCCTCATCGTTGTCGGCACCGAATTCGGTCGCCCGCCTGAGTTCGATGGTCGCGGCGGACGCGGCCATCAGGGCACCACGTTCTCGATGGTTCTCGCCGGTGGCGGATTGAATCACTGCGGTGCCTACGGTGTGACCGATGAACTCGCCAAGAAG
>CAJCCF010000585.1 GCA_903960845.1 uncultured Verrucomicrobiota bacterium
ATGCCGTCTGGAGGATATTCTCGGGAAGAAGTTAGTCGGCATATACAGCAAGAGATTGAATGGACGAGAGAAGAAGTAAGAGGCAAGAAAGTGATCAGAGATAGAGATATACTTTTTGATAACTGGACAAGAGAGCAGAAAGAGAAATCCATGCCACTCGCGATGTTTCTTTATGGTGCCGCAGTCTTATTTTTGTTTGGCGGTATGATGAAAATTCCAGCAGCGACCACTGGAGATAAAAACCAAACGACACCATCCGAGTGATTGGTGAGTTTATAACTAAATATGACAGCAGAGCAGCTTGACCAATTTCAAAAGAATGGATGCATCCTTCGAGCTATCATTATCTTGGCAGAGCTAAAAGGCTTACAACCAAAAAGCACGGATGAATGGTGCGCTGATTTCGGCCCTCTATTTAAAAATCCAAGCCATCAATTCGGAGCGATATTTCTATCTCAAATTACAGAGATAACTTCGGCTGTAGGTCTGGGGAATGTTTTCGAGGTTTATCGGAGCTATTCTGAGCTTGTAGATTGGCACGATAGATCCGCGAATATTTTGGTTATGTCAGAAGTAGATTTAAATCTTGGAAGCAACGGCGTCTGTCGTCATATGAGCGCATTGGTCAAAGCCGATATGAACAGCTTCACACTTAAAACACCGTGCGTAAGTGGCAATTCTCCTGAGCTAGGTCCGTTGCCCGCTAGTTTTTGGGATGAGAAGTTATGTCAGGCCGTTATTTTGAGAAATGTTTAACCAGCATTCAGGGCGATATAGCCATCCATCAACATTAATCATTTTCACCGCTTCTGGTAAAACGCCACGCCTTCCCAACTCTTCTCCTTCAGCATCCACCGTGGAATCCAAGGCAGAACAAAGCGCAGCAGACAACAACGGGGCGTTGGTGTCCACGCACGCTTGCGTGGTTAGAATGTCTGGCGCTTCGGCGAGATTTTGCTCTCGCCCCGTTGTGTCTGTGCTTGGACGTTCAGTCCAACTATACTTTCGCGACTCGTTGATCATGAGCGCTTTTCTTTGACTTGCTTTCGCCCGGAGTCGGCGCGCCGCCTCGCTATCAGGCAGGCTGTACGCTGGGAGAACCCGATTCTCGGGTGATCACCCCCGCTTCAGACCCGCCACCAGCTTCTCTCCCGCCGCACGCAGCGTCTCCTCCTTCTTGGCGAAGTGGAAGCGGATGTAGCGGTGCTCCGGCTCGCGGAAGAAGCTGCTGCCGGGCACGCCGGTGATACCGACTTCCCGGGTCATCCACTCCGCCGCCTCGGTGTCTGTCTTGAAGCCCAGCGATGAGATGTCCAGCAGCGTGTAGTAGGCCCCCTGCGGCTCGGTGAAGGGCAGGCCGGTCTGGCGCAGGTAGTCGAGGAAGACGTCCCGCTTCGCATCATAGGCGCTTTGCAGTTCCGTGTAGTAGCTGTCCGGGAACTCCAGTGCTGTCACGGCGGCCTCCTGCAAAGGGGCGGCAGCTCCGACGGTGAGGAAGTCATGCACCTTCCGTGCCCGTGAGATCAGATGCTCCGGTGCAAACACATGCCCGAGACGCCAGCCGGTGATGGAATACGTCTTCGACAGCGAGCCACAGCTCAGCGTGCGCTCCCACATGCCCGGCAGGGTGGCAAAGTAGGTGTGCACATGCGGTGCATAAACGATGTGCTCATAGACCTCGTCCATCAGCACAAAGGCGTCATACTCCTCCGCCAGTCCGGCGATGAAGAGCAGCTCCTCGCGGGTGAAAACCTTGCCGCTGGGATTCGCCGGATTGCAGATCACGATGGCCTTCACGCCGGAGGCGAAGGCCTGGCGGAGTTCTGCGCGGTCAAAGGTGAAGTCCGGCGCATGAAGCGGCACATGCACGGGGATCGCCCCCGTCAGGATCGCATCCGCCGCATAGTTTTCGTAGAAGGGGGAGA
>CAJCCF010000586.1 GCA_903960845.1 uncultured Verrucomicrobiota bacterium
AGCAGTCAAAAAGAGCGCGATCACCGCCAACCCTGATGTGGCAAAGCCCGCGGTGATCGATTCAGAGGAAGGAAAGGCAGATTCATCCGTGTCGTCTGACAATTGATTCACGCAATGACCGCAAGGGGTTGGCTCTCTCGTGTTCAGCGAACCATCATCCACAAAGTGCTGGCGCCGTGTCCCGGCGGGAAATCAATGAGTGATGCGGTGCGGACGTAATCCACCGCGCGACGCTTGATCTTGGCGCACATCCGAGATCTCCGCTCCAGCGCCACCGGATCAAGCTTGGTGCAGTTGGTGGACAGAAGTATCGCGCACTTGGGCATCGCAACCATCAGTGCGGCATTGACGAGATCTTCAAAATGCTGCTCGACCTGCCAGAGGCGGCCGCTGTTGCCGCGCGAGAAAGTCGGCGGGTCGAGGATGATGGCGTCAAAGCGCTCGCCCCGGTTCTCGAGTCTTGGCAGCAGATCAAGCGCATCGTCAGCAATGAAGCGATGGCCGGTCTCGGTGATGCCGTTGAGCGCGAGGTTTTGCTTGCCGCGATCCAGTGATTTCCGCGACAGATCCACACTCAGGGTCTCCGCGCCCGCACGCGCTGCAACAACGCTGAAACTGCAGGTGTAGGCAAAGGTGTTCAGCACCCGCTTCGGCCGCAGCATGCCGAGCTTGGCGCGATTCAGCCTCTGGTCGAGAAACAGCCCGTGGCTGTAGCCTGCCGCGAAATCAAGGCCATAGCGAATCCCGGCCTCCGTCACCACGGCTGTCGGCGGCAGCGTGGCATCACCACTGCGCAGGATGGGTGAAATCCGCTCATCATTCTTGAGTGGCAAAAACCTGGTGAAAATCCGAACCGGAGTCCAGCCCGACTCAGCGCTCCATTTCTGCAACCCGGTGATCAATTCAGCCAGCGCTGCATCGTTCTTGTGGGAGATCATGGCGTCATCGCCCAGCCTCTCCACCCAGCCTCCGGAACCTGATGCGAGACGGTGCGCCGTGGTTCCGGCCGCTTCAAACACCGCGCGCTGTGATGGAGCAATCCAGGTGATGGAAGAAACGGGAAGGTGGCGGGAGGGGATTGGATTCACAGACCAGACTCTGTCGCAGGATCAATGACCGATCAAACACCGGCGCATGGCTTCCGCGCTTTTATCAAAAGGCTGAAAAGCAGGTGGCTGCACGGGAGATGGTTTCGGCAGTCATCCAGGTTTGAGATAAATCCGGTGAACCGCTGCAAAGACTGACTGATTGAAGCTGTAACCTGAACACGGTTTTCATACCCTCGCCCTTTACTCTCCATGCAGCCCACCCCAACACCGACTCCGACCAGTCTCTCTCTCCGTTCGTTTTTGAAAACATCCTCCATGCTTGCAGCCGGAGGATTGCTGCCGGCCTCCATGCTCAAGGCGCAATCAGGGAAGGCGGGCGGTCCCCTCATGGCCTATGTCGGCACCTTCACCTCGCCACTCAAGGATGTGCTGCCGACCCAGGTGGACCTGCCTCCCGGAAATGGCCGCGGCATTCATTTGTATCAGGTGGACCGCGACACCGGAGCCCTGACCCCGAGCGGCATTTATGAGCTTGGGACGAGTCCGAACTGCCTAACTTACAATGCCGAGAAGACGCGCCTGTATTCCACCAACGAGACGGACAGCGTGGGCGCGGACAATGAGGGATCCATCAGCGCCTTCAGCATCAATCAGGCTGACGGGCAGTTGAAGCTGCTCAACACCGTCCGCTCCGGCGGTCACGGCCCCACCTATGTGAGCATGCATCCCTGCGGACGTTTCCTGCTGGTGGCCAATTACTTTGGCGGCTCCGTCTCCGTGCTGCCGATCCTGCCTGACGGCAGCCTCGGAGAGCCGACAGATGTCAAAGTGGATGCAGGCAAGGTGGGGCCGACCAGGGCCAGGAACGCGCCTCCGGGAAGCTTTGCTTTCAGCGGCCATGACCGCACGCACGCCCACATGATCCAGGCCGATGCCTCAGGCCGTTTTGTCATTCATGTCGATCTTGGTTTGGATCAGATCTTTGTCTGGAAATTCGATGACAAAAAAGGTCTGCTCACGCCGAATGATCCGCACTCCGTTACATTGCCGCCGGGTGACGGGCCGCGGCATTTTGCGTTTCATCCGAATGGCCGCTGGTTCTATTCCATTCAAGAGGAGGGCTCAAACCTGGTGCTCTTTGATTACGATGCTGAAAAAGGACAACTGGCACCGCGCCAGACGATCTCCAGTCTGCCGCCCGGCTTTGCCGGAAGCAATTTCTGCTCGGAAATCATGGTCTCTCGCGATGGCAGATTTGTCTATGCGGGCAACCGCCTGCACGACAGCATCGCGATCTTTGCCATCGGTAAAAATGGTGAACTGTCCTTTGTTGCCGACGAGCCAACGCGCGGCAATTACCCGCGCAGTTTTGACTTTGATCCCACCGGCCGCTTCCTCTACTCCTGCAATCAGCGCGGTGACAACATCGCGGTCTTCCGGGTGGACAAGAAGACGGGGCTTCTGAAATTCACCGGCCACTACACCGCTGTCGGGAATCCTTCGATCATCGTCTTCATCGACCTTGCGAAGGCCGGGTAGAATCAGTTTGCGCGCGCCGGTCCGTTGTTAAGGCAGACGGACCGGTGGCACGCCACCAGGTCAATTCTTTGCGGCGGCATCCGATTGGATCCTTTTCTTCCGCAACGCGCTTTGCCGCTCAAAAAACCGCCGCCGCCGTTCCTCGATGAAGCCGGTGTCGTAAATGCGGCGCGCAAGATCGCGGAAACCGTTCTCCAGTTCCGCCACGGTCATTTTTTCAGGGCGGTAATTCACATCGAACAAGGTGCATGCGTCCCAGGCTTCCGGATCAATCAGCCTGCCTGTGCCTGCCAGGCGATCGTAGAGTGGCGCATTTGGAAAGGCCGTCATCACGGTGATCTGCACCTCATAAAGTCCCGTGGCGCGCACGAAATCAAACACTGCATCGAAGCTGGTCGTGTCCTGCCCGTCCAGGCCGAGTACGAAGCAGCCGTTCACCGTGATGCCTGCGTCCTGAATCGTTTCGATGGCCCGTGCATAATGGTCGCTCTGTTTCATTTTCCAGTTGGCCTTGTGCTCCAGTCCGTCCAGCCCTGATGAAGGACTCTCCAGCCCGATCAGGATTTGAGCGCACCCCGCATCCTTCATCATCGCCAGCAGTTCAGGGTCGCGCGCGATGCTGATGTCCGTCTCGGTGAACCAGCGCAGGCCTTCGGGAATAAGGGCCCGCACCAGTTCGCGTCCGCGCGCCTTGTCGGCAAAGGTGTTGTCATCTGCAAACTCAAGAAACGGATGCGTCCACGCTTCCTTGATGCGGTGAATTTCCGCGATCACGCGGTCCACCGGTTTTGTTTTGAATCGTGGATTCAAGCGGATGGAGGCGCCGCAGAAATCACAGTTGAAGGGACAGCCGCGCTGCGTCTGGACGGTGATCCGGTTGTATTTGCTGATGTCCAGAAGCTCGAATCGCGGCATGGGCGATCTGGCAAAATCAAAGTTCATCAACCGGGCGTCGTAGCGTGGTTTCAGGCAATTGGCTTGCAGATCGGCGATCATTTGAGGCCAGAGGGATTCGCCTTCACCGATCAGCACGCTGTCCGCATGCTGCAATGCCTCATTCGGCCGCGCCGTGACATGCAGTCCGCCCATCAGGACGGTGACTCCGGCCGCGCGGTAACGGTCGGCGAGTTTGTAGGCTTCTTTGATCTGCGCGGTGAAACTCGAAATCGCCACCACGTCAAAATCACCCGGCAGTTCCGTGAGCGATCCGGGGTCCGGAATTTCGACATAGCCGATTTCAACATCCGCGGGTGTCATGCCTGCCAGCGTGAGCAGGCCGAGGCTGGGTAGCGAGGCGATGACTTTGCTGCGTTCGACAAAGCCCGGGAGAGTCAGTCCCATGGCGAGCAGTTCTTCATTGCGGCAGCGCACACCGCTCATGGCGAGGAGTCCTAGTTTCATTGGGCAAAGAGTTCACAAAGTACACCGACCAGCACGCCACCCACCGGGATGAAGAACAGATGGCGAAAAGGTTTCTTCCAGGCGCTCAGAAAACAGCATGCCGGCATGGATGCGGCACCGGTGAGAAAGGCGCACATCGCCACGGATCCCCACGTTGTTCCGAGCGGAAGGACGTGCTGGGTGAAGGCGAAGGCGAAGTTCACAAAAGCCAGTCCAAAAAAGGAGATGTGTCCCAGGCGGGTGAGTCGTCGCCGGTAGCTTCCGTAGCCCCCCATCCAGTCCTCGCGATGGAAGAACAGGCCGATGACGGCTCCGGACAGGACGCCGAGGAACATGCCGAGCCAGCCGGAATGGATCATGGTGAGAACAATGGAATCAAGTTTCATTCAATTAGTTAGGGGGTTGGGATTTGGAAGAGGCCAGGACATGGACGACGTTGCTTCCGCCGAAGCCGCTGCTGTTGTTGAGTGCGATGCGCGGCGGTTGGAATAAAGTCTGGCGGGGCAGATTCAGCCGGGCGCTGTCATCGTCAGTGTTCTCAAGATGCGCTTGTCCGGGGATGAATTCCTCATCAATGGCAAGCACGCAGAATGCCGCCTCCATCACGCCCGCCAGAGAAAGGCCGTGCCCGGTCAGTGCCTTGGTACTGCTCACCGGCGGAGCCTCGTCGGCAAAGACGGCATGCATCGCGCGCGCTTCGGCGCGATCCCCTGCGGGAGTCGAGGTGGCATGGGCGTTGACATAGCCGATGTCACGCGCAGCCACATCCGCATCGCGCATGGCGAGCCGCATGGCCTGGGCAATGCCACGACCGTCCGGGTGCGGCATGGCAACGTGGTGTCCATCGCAGGCCTGGCCCCAGCCCAGCATCAGGGCCTGCGAGCGCACTCCCCGCGAGATGGCGCTCGCGGCTGATTCCAGTACCATCACCACCGCGCCGCCGGTGGCGGCAAAGCCGTCGCGATCGCGGTCAAACGGGCGGGTGGCCAGACGCGGATCGGACTGCAAGCTCAGGGCTCCCATGCCGGAGAAGGGAAACGTTGCCTCGGCATTCAGATCCTCCGCCGCGACCACGATCATGCGCTCCTGGCGCCCCAGCCGGATTTCATCCATGGCATAACCAAGTGCATGGCTTCCCGAGGAACAGGCGGAGACAAATCCGCAACTCGCTCCGCGAATGCCGAGCACGGCACCGAGATGAAAGTTCAGCGTGCCGGAGATGGAACTGATGACTGAATGCGGATGCGCCCGGCGCCACCCGTTTTTCTCCATCTGGCCCAGATGGTGATGCAGCATCCGTGGTGACCCGGCTGAAGCGCAGAACAATCCGGTGGCACCATCCTGTAGTTCAGTATCTGAAAGGTTCGCCTCGTGCAAAGCCTGCTGCAGGGCCGCCATGGCATACACGCAGTTAGGCGGCATGGCCCTGACCGAACTGCGATCAATGTCGAACTGCGCCGGCCATGACCATTCCGCCGGATTGCGCGAGTCCAGTTCAAAGCCGCTCAGCAGACCGGCGTTCTTCACTTTCAAATCGATGTTCGGTACCGCCTGCCAGGGTCTGATCCCATGGGTGAGTGAGCGCAGGGCCTGACAGACATCACTGCGCGAATGGCCGATGCTCGTGACAAAACCCAGGCCGGTGATGACGATTTGGCGGTTCATGACAGGTCGAGTTTTCTCCGCAAAAAGGATTTCAGATCTCTCACCGTCTCCACGCCCATCACTTCGCGGGTTTCGATGGGAATTCCAAACAGGTCATCCAATTTGAACGCCATCTCGGTCAGGGCCAGCGAGTCGAGCCCAAGATCCTGATTGAGCCGGAGCGAGTCCTTCAATTGTGCCGGCGGTTTGGCCGCTCCATTGGGCAGATGAAACTCGATCATGCCAGGCAGCATGCGGGCAAACGTTTCAAACTGCCTGTCTTCACGATAGCGCAGGGCCGCTTCAAGGCAGGATGAAGGGAAGCCCCTCAGGTCGGCCCTGAGTTGTTCGGCTGATTTTTCTGTGAGTGGAATGTTGGCCGTCATGGGAAGGTTGGATTGAAGGGCCGGGTGGTTCACTCGCGGCCCTCGATTGTTACATCCGGAGGAACCTGAAATGGTTACAGCATTGATTTCCTGAATGAAGATCCGGCCCGGCTGAGCCTCAGGGTGAACCGGGAAGGATACAGATTTGAGCCCGCAAAAAACGATTTCAGGCCAGGCCATGAAAGCATTTCAAGCCTCGATGCTGCGATGGGGGCGGCATGGAACCGGGTTCCCTGTTGCCGCCGAACGGGAATTCTGCCAATCTCGCGCCGAATCATTCATGAACACCACAACCGTCTTACGTCCGCTTACTCTCATTGCCACTCTCGGCCTGTCCGCTCTCGCCTGTCATGCGGAGGTGAACAAGGTCGAAAAAATTGCTGATGAAGTCTATTTCCATGAAGGTGAAATCAAGCCTTCCGGACACTGCAACAACGGCTGGATCATCTTTAAGGATTACGTGGTGGTGATCGACGCCAACTTTCCTTCCGGTGCCCGGGTGATTTTGCCAAAGATCAGGGCGCTGACGGACAAGCCGATCCGTTTCACCTTTGACACGCATCACCATGGAGATCACGCCTACGCCAATCAGGTCTGGGTCGACAACGGGGCCACGCCGGTCGCGCACATCGGTGTGCTGGACGAGATGAAGAAGCATGAGACGGCTCTCTTTGGCGGCAAACCGGGGCGCTGGGAGGACGCGGCGAAGGGGCGCAAGGATCTCCAGTCAAGCAAGCTGAAGGCGCCGACTCTGCTGTATCGCACGGAGATGATTTTCGACGATGGAAAGCACCGCGTGGAGTTGCTGCACTTCGGCACCGCCCACACTCACGGCGATGGCTGGGCCTGGCTACCGAAGGAGAAAATTTTGTTCAGTGGCGACGCCTGTGTGAACGGCCCCTACAATTTCACCGGCGATGGCAATATCGGTGAATGGATCAAGACGCTGGAGGCTGTTAAGAAGCTCGGTCCAAAAATCATCTGTCCGGGTCATGGACCCATTGGTGGTTCGGAATTGCTGGAGGATCAGCAGGCTTATTTCATGGCTCTGCTGGATGAAGTAAAAAAATACTCAGGCAAGGAACCTGCGGAGATCGAAGCCGCAGTGCCAGACATCATGGCCGCGCTGAAGAAGAATGAACGCATCGCGCGCTATGCCGGAAACTTTTTGCCTGCGCAGGTGGAAAAAGCATTCATTGAACAGGGCGGAAAGCCATGGCCCAAAGCGGAAATTCCGAAGAAGTGATTCATCGGGAATCTTCTTTCAGTTACCTGGCTTGCTCGGTGCCAGAGGCTTGAAGATCAGGCGGGAGCCGTAGAGATACCACTTCTGCTTGTCGGTCGCCCACCCGCGCAGGGTGAAGAGTCCGCAGCGCCAGTAGTGATCAAAGCCGCCGCCGTGCACGTAGCAGGTGGCTTTGGTGTTGAGGTAATAATAGTCGCCGAAGTGACCGTTGCGCAGGGGCCTGCTTTTGCCGGGGGATTCGGACAGTCCCTGATGGGTGTAGTCGACCGGCAGTGCCAGCCACGGTTGCTGCGGATCGTAACCGAGGTTCTTCAAAAAGTGAATCTCACGCACACCACCGATGTCGCCATTGTCGTCCTGCAATAATGGGTTCAGCGCCACCGGCCTGTAAGCACCCGTGGTCACACCGCTTTCATAGGCGGTCATGTCATCGCACACAAACGCCTGACCGTTGGCAAGATTCACGCCGTCGATGTAGCACCACAAATTGCCCCAAAGATTCTCCATGTGCCGGTACTTCACCGCGCAGCGGTAGCTCTCATAGGGCGGACTGCCGTGAAACTCGCCATGCCCGGAATGGCCGGGGATGGCATCGGCCCATCCCGTCTTCTGGGCTGAACCACCCAGACACATGTCCGTGGTCGTATCCACGGGCGGGCCGTCGAAGTGGAGTGACACGAACCCGGGCTCGGGATCATCAAGCTTGATGGCGGTGAGCGTTCGCCCGGCGAGCAGGACCTTGCCCGACTGCTCGTAACTGGTGATCTGGATGGCACCGCCAACAAACACGCCGGTCTCAATCGCCGCGACCGTGGTCGCCTTCGCTGGCCTGGTGATGATTCGGTTCGCGCCCTGCTCGGGTCTGGCGCAGCGGTGTGTCTGATGCGGTTGCAGAAGTTTGCCCCATCCGTTGCCAAGGGCGCGCTGGGAGTTCCTGTCGGCGTGCTCCACGAGAAAAAGATTCTGAATGAGCAGGAGGGTGCGGAGATCGAACTGGCCAAAGCCGGGCCCGTTCGCCCTGGCGTGGTTGCGATACTCCACCCGTGTTTTGTCCGCTGTCGGATGCACACCTGAAACGGATTCCATCCGGCCATCCGCCGCGATGTGCGCCTCGTAAGCGCCCACATAAATTTGATCGATCTCACGCCCGTTTTCGACAAAGGCCGGGTCCACCTCGAATCCGGGAAGACGCCCGGCGGAGATCATACGGGATTCGTAACCATTGATCACGGATCGTTTGATGTAGTGCCTTGGGATCTCCACCATCACATTCCCCAGCGTGGCGGCCGATGAAAACTCAGGATCGCCGGAATAACAGACGCGATGTGCGCCTCCGGGAAGTTGGATGATCCTGCAAAGGCGGATCTGCGACCACGGAAAGATCCTGTCAAACGAGCTTGATGTTAGACCCGCGGCATCGCCGATGCGCTCGCAGGGGAGATCGTAATCGGCGGCTTCATCCACGATGAGTTTCCAGCGCACCCCATATTCGGAGCTCCGGGCATGCGTCGTGAGCCACAAGCTGGAAAGCAGCATCAGCATGGCCAGGCAATGCCGGGTGATCGTTTGAACCGGTGAAATCATCATGCGTGTCGTGGCAGGCATCGCACAGGTTTCAGCGCAGAAGGGCTGAGGCGATTTGGTCCCAGGCTTGGGTTTTCGCGCCGAGCGAGATCACCATGCTCATCACGGTGAGTGCCGCGAAGCCCGTGGCAAACCAGCGGTCGAAGGATTTCGAGGAGAGACATTTGCCAACCAGCATCAAGGCGGCGATGACCAGCATGGAGAGGAAAGCGCCGAACAACTTTTCCATCCAGGTGCCTGCCGCCCATGCGCTCAGCAGTGGCATGCGGCCCAGCGCTGCGGAGACGACGGAGAGGGAGGCCATCAGCATCATTGGACGATGCACTTCCGGCCGCTGCCTATTCAGCACTCCGGCAAGCACGAACAAACCAAAAGCAAGGATGCCGATCACCGGCACCGCCATGAACTCCTTCGGTGCCAGGCCAAACAATTGAAGATTCGGCGGGGCCAGTCGGGCCGCCTCAATGCCGACACGCACGCCAGCGATGATCATGCCGCCAGCGAGCAGCGCGCCGATGCGGCCAAGCGTCATGTGCAGACGTTTGCGCTTCGTGGCGACCAGCAGTGGTTGAATCACGGACAGGAGCATCCAGGCGGTCATCATCAGGCCATGCGTGATGAGCAGTGCGCGGATCGGTAGTGTGAGCGGTCGTCCGGGAAAGGCTTTGCCCTCCAGATAGAACATCTTGAAACCGATGAGTGTGATCACCAGCAGAACGATGGAGGCGATCGAATAGAACCAGCGCTCAGTGTTTGAACGCGACGACGCGGGTGTTGGCGCTGTGCTCATGAGGTGATGATGAGTGAGGTGGAAGGCATGGCTGGTGTCAGAACGGCTGAAAGTAACTCATGCCGGCAAACCAGAGCGAGACAAAAGTAGGCACAGGTGCCGGGTCAAGTCGATGCCTCACCAAAAGCGGCGCACGTTAAGGGACGGACAACACCCGAGTTCATCCAAAGCCGTGCGTCACCGGCACAGTTCAAAACCGCGCAACACCAAACGCATCAGAGGCCAAGCGTGTTCAAGCCGGGGTGATCCTGCTGCGCAGGCTCTGCGGGATGGCTGCGCATGAGTGATGCCGCTCATTGCGGCAAGGCCGTGTTCAATTAGAGGTCATTGCTGGCTCGTTCCTCGCGGCAATGCACCCTTTAATGTTAGGCGTTGGTTTGCCGTTGTGGCTTTGTGTCATGTCGGTGACAGTCTCCTGTGATGAGCAGCCAATGCAGCGAGGGAGGCTATAACGGGGAGACTTGGGATCGCCAGTGCCTGCCAGAAAGGTGGTGAGGCCTTTGTGCCGTCGATCTCAACAGGTTGATAGTCAATCCTGTAAACGTGAGAGGCAAAGGCTAACCCAGCCAAACCAAAAATCATCGCAGCAAACGTAGTTGGAAGGAACCATGTGGAGCGACGGCGGGTAACCAGAGAAGTCAGTAACACAACGCAGGCCAACAGGCTGCCAAGAATGAATGCGGCGAAAGCAAACTGCCACCAGATTTCCGGCAACTCATCAGACGTTGAGACCGTGGCGAGGACGGAAGAAAAAGTCAGCATGGCTCAAGTTGCGGCGGTGTTGGGGAACGTCCCGGTTCGCCTTGTGTTGTCAGTTGCGAGAGTTCATAGAGATTGCGATGCGGGAGGGCTGCGCCCTAGAACAGAAGGTCAGGAAAGTAGTCTTTGGCGTATCGCTGTATAAAGCCCCAATCTGGGTCGGCTCGGGAATCAAAACAAAGTTCCTCGGCTGGAAAAAGAGGCCTGAGGTCTTCAAATCGCTTCTCAGCGAAACACTGATCGACAACATAGTAGTAGAACATGCGCTTCCCTCCGAAGGTCTCGATGAGAACTGGCGATCCGATCTTCTGGTCTTTCATGGCATCGATCAACATTAGGTCCATCTCAAGTAAACTGTCGTTGTAGTCTGATTCAGGCAACCCGTTGGGAAGTCGCTTGGAAAAGGTGTGCGTTATGATGGCCAAAGCGGGAAGTTCCTTGCGGCGTGAAGGAGATGCTAGTCGCTCCACATG
>CAJCCF010000587.1 GCA_903960845.1 uncultured Verrucomicrobiota bacterium
AAAGAAGCTGGTCATGAAAAGTATGCAGCAACAGATCCGGTCAAAGGGATTGGAAATAATCGAGGAGAAGCCAAACAATGGGAACAAGGAAATACGGATCGCTTATTTGCCAATAAGCATTCCTTAGAGCGTCATAAATCACCAAAACCAACACCCAAGAAGACAACAACCACAAGGAGGAGGTCGAGGTAATATGTCAAAACTGAGTGAAATAGGATTAGGATCGCGTGGATTGAGTCGCGATACAGACTACCAGTTTCGTGTGCAGACTCGTCACATCGCAGCTTTGATTGAAAGGCACTTACCGAAAATACAAACGCCTAATTTTTGGAAGGTTTTGGTGCTGTGTTGTGAATCCGTGCCTGAACGTAACTTCGTCGTGATTGGGGGTGTCATGGATGTGTATCTCCAGTGTGACCTCGCGAGCTACTTCAAACTCGATGTCCGTCAAAAAAAGGAGTTTGCATTCAAAGCTCTCTGCTGCGGTCTGGAGATGGTTTCATTACAAACAGGTATAGGTGCTGATGAGTTCAGGCAGGCGATTAAACATTCAGAATCACTGGTCAATGAATGGGCTTGGCCTAAATCGCCAAGCAGCAGTCCTGATCGAAAATGGAAGGCCCAACTCTGGTGCAGTCATGAGATTGATCGCTTCACGGCTCATCTCATCGTCACAGACAAGCAAAAGCATAAAGTCGCGCGCGCCTTCGTATTTGAGGCACCGCCAAGCGAGTTTCAATTCGTGCCACTGATGTCTGCACCTGACTGGATTTCATGTGATGAGATTGAAGTTGGTGATCAACACTGGAAATGGGATGAAAACAAACTCCGACTAACGAAGAAGTAGTTTGCTGCACATGAAGCAACGTATCGCAGGCTGGGTTTGCGTGCTGACCCATGCGCTGTCCCTAACGGCACCGGCAGCACACGGCGGCTCAGTTTTCACCCCACCAGCGAACAACCGGACGAGCAAGCTGGTGAGCGGGGGCGGAGGGGTGAAGACGGGGTACTGGACGTGCCCTTGTGGACTGAGCGCAGGAAAGGGTCAGGAGACGATTCATGACAATCATTGCTTTATCCCCTTGGATAGTTTGATTTCCAGGTTCTCAGTCTTTTGACATTTTTGGCATACGTTCATCGGAGGATGGGTGCAACTGGATAACAATATCTCTGGTCAGATCAGGGTTGTGATGCGTTGGCTTCATGTTGGTACAGCCTCAGCGGCTCAGGCACCGCTGCCAGCGCTTTTTTGCGTGCAAGCCATCTCATCTGGTGACCCCTTCATGCGCATGATCGCATCCTCAAAGTGGCCCGCACACTCGCCGATCTCAAAGGCCTGGAGAGGATCGATACCGACAGCGTGCTGGAAGCCGTGAACTACCGCACGCTGGACCGCAACATGTGGGCGTGAAGCGTCAGCCTTGCATGTTGTTAGGCAGCGATGGTGCGGCGCTCCACTTCCGGCTATTTGTTGCGCTCAACCAGCGTGGCACCGGGCAGTTCCAGACAGTCAGCCCTTTTTGAGCCGTTCGGCCGCCTCAGTCGGAGGAAGAGCCTGATCAGATCTGCGGCCGTTTGACAAAATGCGAGCAATCAAGGCAAGGATCAGCGGCGGTTTCAGTCTTGATCAAATGAGCGTGAGCAGACATGCCTATTACGGAAACAAAATTCTGTAATACATCAACCAGGCTTCCGGAGGTCATGAGCATCAGCAGCCATCACCGGGCCGGAGCACCCTACATCAAAAGCACTCAGCCATGTACCGCCCCATCCAACACATCCCCGCAGCCCTCATGGGCAGCTTCGCCCTCGCTGCCACACTCGCCCTCACTGCCTGCGGCGACAAGGAGCTGAGCCCGAATGAAAAAGTGTCCCGGGACAACCTGATCAAGTCGATGGATTCCTATGCATCCGCTGGCAGCCCTGCCGCGTCTTTGCCGGAAACGGTCACTGATCTCACGAAGCGGCCGGACAAACCCCTGTCAGGTGCTGAAGACGCCGTGCTCACTGATGCGCCGAACGTCCCGCCGCCGATCACCCGTGATCATCCGACGAAGGTGACGATCAAACTTGAAGTTCGTGAGGTCGTGAAACGTCTGGCCGATGGCGTGGACTACACCTTCTGGACTTTCGGCGGCAGCGTGCCCGGGAAGTTCATCCGCATCCGTCAGAACGATGAGGTCGAGTTTCATCTGATGAACCGTCCCGACAGCAAGATGCCTCACAACATCGATCTTCACTCCGTCACCGGCCCCGGTGGCGGCGCGGCTGCTTCGTTCACAGCGCCGGGCCATGAGTCCGTGTTCTCGTTCAAGGCGCTCAATCCAGGCATCTATGTCTACCATTGTGCCACCGCCCCGGTGGGCATGCATATCGCCAACGGCATGTATGGCCTCATCCTCATCGAGCCCATCGGCGGCCTGCCAAAGGTGGACAAAGAGTATTATGTCATGCAGTCCGAGTTCTACACCAAGGGAAGCAATGGCGAAGCGGGTCTGCAACCCTTCAGCATGGACAAGGCTCTGACCGAGACTCCCGACTATGTCGTTTTCAATGGCTCGGTCGGTGCCCTGGCGGGCGACAATGCGGTGACCGCGAAGGTGGGCGAGCGAGTCAGACTTTTCGTCGGCAACGGCGGGCCCAATTTGATTTCCTCCTTCCATGTCATCGGTGAAATCTTCGACAATGTGTACCTTGAGGGCGGGGTCAGGCCCGCGCAGAATCATGTGCAGACCACGCTGGTTCCTGCGGGTGGTTCCGCCATGGTGGATTTTGGCCTGGAGGTCCCCGGCACCTTCATCCTCGTCGATCACTCGATCTTCCGCGCCTTCAACAAAGGTGCTCTGGGCATGCTCAAGGTCAGCGGCCCTGATAACAAAGTCGCCTATTCCGGCAAGCAGGATGACCGCATCTACCAATTTGAAGGTGGTGCCGTTCAGTCCATCGCCCAGACCTCCACACAACAGCCGCCGGCGGCGAACAAGGAGGAGCGCATTGCGCGCGGCAAGATGATCTACAGCGGCATCTGCATGGCGTGCCATCAGGCGGAAGGGCAGGGCATCCCGAAAGCCTTTCCGCCGCTGGCCAAATCGGATTACCTCAATGCCGACATCAAGCGCGCCATCAGCACCGTGCTGCACGGCCTGCAGGGCAAGGTCACCGTCAATGGCCAGACTTATGAGAGTCTCATGCCGCAGCTCGGACTCAATGACGAGCAGGTCGCCAATGCGCTCACTTATGTGTACAACCAGTGGGGCAACAATGGCACGGAAGTGCTGCCTGCGCTCGTCAAGGAAGTGCGTGGCAGCGTGCCGGCAGCCGGTGTGCCCGCTTCGACTCCGCCAGCGCCGGTGGCTCCGGCCTCCGCCCCGCCGGTCACACCTCCAGCGGCTGCAACACCATCTGTGCCTAACGCCAAGTGAGTTCATGCCATTGGTGACTCCATTTGCGGACCTTGGTCCGTCCGTCCGCCTCATTGGCCTGAAGTCGATGAGGGGGCCGGGCTGCCTTCTGCTGCTGGTCGTGCTGTTGCTCGCCGGATCCGCATCCGCCGCGTCATCCGGACCACCGCCCGGCATGGCTTTTATTCCAGGCGGATCCTACAAGCCGCTCTATGCAAAGGAGGCGACGAACCGCGCGGCTCAACCCACCTTCATGGATGTGATGCAGGTGACGAATGGCGAGTTTCTCGCTTTCGTCAGAGCACACCCTGAGTGGCAGCGCTCGAAAGTGTCGCGCACGCAGGCCGATAAAAATTATCTCACCCACTGGTTAGGCGATCTCGAACTCGGCGCCAAAGCCCCGGTCAATGCTCCTGTCACGCTGGTCTCCTGGTTCGCCGCACAGGCTTATTGTGAAGCCCATGGCAAGCGCCTGCCGACGCAGGATGAATGGGAGTTCGCCGCCCGTGCTGACACCACGCGGGCGGATGCCAGTACCGATCAGGCATTCCTGCGCCTGTTGCTCGAGTGGTACACCAAGCCTGCCACAACGGCGCTGGAAGATGTGCATTCCGGCATGATCAACGTCCACGGTCTGCGCGGAATGCACGGACTCGTCTGGGAGTGGGTGCATGATTTTAACTCCACCATGATCGCGGGCGACTCGCGCAGCGACGGCTCGCTGGAGCGTCAACTCTTCTGTGGCGCGGGCTCGCTCCTTGCCGCCGATGTGAGCAACTACGCCGCCTACATGCGCTTTGCTTTCCGCTCCAGTCTTCAGGGAAATTACTGTGTCAGCAGTCTCGGTTTTCGCGCGGCAAAGTCCGTGACCGCAAACGCGAAAGACACGAACCGATCCGGTGTCTTCACCACTCCCTATGATCTGCCTGGCGAATGGCGCACCCAGGACGGCAAGCCTGTCACACTTGCCGGTCTGCGCGGCAAGGTGCGCGTGGTCACCATGGGTTTCACGCGCTGCAAATTCGCCTGCCCGCGCATCTTCAGTGACATGCAGCGCGTCGAGACCGCTCTCGGTGCCGACGCGGATCGAGTGGGCTTCACCTTCCTCTCCATTGATCCGCAAAACGACACGCCTGCGCGGATGACCGCCAAAATGGCTGAGATGAAAATGAACCCTGCACGCTGGACTTTTCTCACCGCGCCCGACGCCACGGTGCAGCAACTCGCCGTCGCCATGAACTTCAAATTCCAACTCGTCGAAGGCTTCTTCGCTCATTCCAATCTCATCGCTGTGCTCGATGAAAACGGCCGTGTTCTGCATCGCGAGGAATCGCTCGGAGCCGACATTGAACCAACCGTCCGCACCGTTCAGCAGCAGCTTTCCAAACGATAAACTGATCTTCCCATGAAACGCCAATTCATCGCACTCATCCTCATCGCTCAGGCAGTTCTCGCCGCGGATCCCGCGCCGCCTCCGGCAGCGAACCCGCTCGCGTTTGCCGATGGGCGTGTCGTGTTTGGCATCGAAGATCAGACACGCTTTGAATACCGTGACAACAACTTCGATTTCAACAGCGGCATTCGCACCGCCACGGATGACTCCTGGCTGCTGAACCGCGCGCGCATCGGCCTGCAACTCAAGCCAGCCGACTGGTTCACCTTTTATGTCCAGGGCCAGGACAGTCGCGAGATCGGCAGTTCACGCCCCGACATTCCCGGCAGGCTCGGTGCGGAGGGTGACAATCCTTTCGATCTGCGCCAGGCCTACGCTGAGATCGGCGACGCGAAATCTTTTCCGCTCTCGCTCAAAGTCGGACGCCAGGTTTTGCTCTATGGCGACCAGCGTCTCATCGGCCCGCTGGAGTGGAGCAATCTCACCCGCACCTTTGATGCCGCGAAGCTGCGCTACGCCGGCAAGAACGGCCTGTGGGTCGATGCCTTCGTCTCCTCGGTCGTGGTCATTGACCGTTTCGGCATGGATGACAGCGACAAGGACTCCCTTTTCTCCGGCTTGTATGCACACATACCCACCCTCGGCATTCAGGACACCGAAGTGTATGCGCTGTACTTTGACGACACGAATCGCAACGACCATTTCCTCACCCTCGGCACGCATTGGAAGTCCACGCCGGGCAAGCTGGGCCCCTGGGACTATGAGAGCGAGTTCGTCGCGCAAAACGGCACCGCCGGAGGCCGTGCTTTGCAGGCTTTCGCGAGTTACGTTGAGGGAGGCTACACCTTCCAGCAGCCGTGGAAGCCACGACTCAGTCTCGAATACAGCTATGCCAGCGGCGATGGAAATGCCGCTGACCGCAAGCAGGGAGCCTTTCAAAGCCTCTTCCCCACCAATCACCTGCACTATGGTTTCATGGATGCCTTTTCCTGGAGCAACATCCACAACGTGGTCTTGCATCTCGGCGCCAAACCGAACGCTAAAATCACCACCAGTCTCGACTACCATTTCTTTTGGCTGGCCGACACCGCCGACACCTGGCGCCGCGCCAATGCCGCCACCGCAGTCCGCCCCGCCAAAGCTTCCGCCAGCAATGATGCGGGGAGCGAACTCGACTTGCTCTTGGCTTATGCCGTCTGCACCAATTTTAACGTCGCTCTCGGCTACTCCCACTTCTTCGCGGGCGGTTATCTCTCTGATACCGGCGCTGGCAGTGATGCCGATTTCGTCTATGTCATGACCGGCATCAAATTTTGAACTTCCCCTCCTGCAAACACAAGAAGCACAAAAGCAAGGCACCGCGCAAAGACGGTCTGCGCTGGCTCGCGTCTGAGCCATACCGGCTGTTCTTTTTCAGCGGTGCCGTGTGGAGCATCATCGGCGTGTCGCTGTGGCCGTTGTTTTATGCCGGGCAACTCGGTTTTTATCCGAACATCGTTCACTCACGGCTCATGATCGAGGCCTTCGGCGCGGCCTTTGTTGTCGGCTTTCTCGGCACCGCCGGTCCGCGCATGGCCACGGC
>CAJCCF010000588.1 GCA_903960845.1 uncultured Verrucomicrobiota bacterium
CTGTTAGACTGAGGTTTCAGTAGATCAGCACCGACTCCCGCCGCCTGGTAAAAGCGGCGGTTTCCTGCGACCAGGATTCAGTGATCAACCGCCAGTCCTTGCCCGCGCGAATCTGCTCCAGCAGTTTGGTTTGATTGAGCAGCGTGTTCACCTTCTCAAGCGCGAACTGCTTTGGATAAAGACGCTGCAAAGTCACCGCGATGGCGATGCCCGCCGCCACGGGCTTGAGAACTTCACGATCGGTGATGATGAGGCGCACACCGCCGCAGGATTCGTCTTTAAAAATGCTCGCCGACGGTTTGAACCGCACCGGCACAAAACGCAGGCCGGACAGTCCGAGTTTGTTCAGTTCATAACTCAACCGAAGATCATCGACAAAAGGCGCGCCGAGCACCTGGAACGGAGTGTCAGTGCCACGTCCGACGCTGATGCTGAACTCCAGCAAACCCACGCCCGGATAAAGCAGCGCGGCCTCCAGTGATCTCATGTTGGGTGACGGATTCTGCCAAGGCAGACCAGTCTGATCATAGAGCAGTTCACGCCGCCAGCCCTCCATCCGGATCACCTGCAAATCAGCGCCAATCTTCCGCTCCGCGTTCATCATCCGAGCCAGTTCACCGACCGTCATGCCGTGGCGGATCGGGATCGTGTGCGTGGCGGTGAACGTCTCATGATCCACCACGGCCGGGCCTTCCACCTCGATGCCGCCAATGGGATTCACACGATCAAGGACAATAAATTTCTTCCCCGCTTTCGCCGCAGCTTCCAGGCTCAGCCGCAGGGTGGAGATGTATGTGTAAAAGCGGCAGCCGATATCCTGGATGTCGAACACCAGCGCATCCAGTTCGGCGAGCTGTTCGGGTTTTGGCGCACGCGATTCACCATACAGGCTGAACACGGGCAAGCCGGTCTTCTGATCCTTCGAGTCGGTGATCTTCGCCTGATCCAGCTCGCCGCGAATGCCATGCTCAGGACTGAACAGCGCGCGCAGTTTCACCACGGGTGATTCATGCAGCAGATCAATCGTGCTCTGCCTCGAAGCATTGATGCCGGTGTGGTTCGTGATGAGCCCCACGCGCAGTCCCTTCAATGCGGCAAACCCATCGCGCTGCAGCACGTCGATGCCATTGAGCACCGTCGGGATTTCGTTGGCGCGCCGCTTTGGCAAAGCGCCGGCCACGTTTTTGAAGTCAAAACCTGGAATGCATTTCGCCGCAGCAGTGCCGACGAGTTCATACAAATCACGCACGCTGCCACCGCCATCGGGATGCAGCCGCGAACTGAGAAAGATGACAAAGCTTTGCGAAGCGGGATCAATCCACAAACTCGTCCCGGTGAAGCCCGTGTGCCCGAATGAACCGACGGGAAACACCTCCCCGCGCGGGCGGCTGTAGGTGGAGTCGATGTCCCAGCCGAATCCGCGCCGCTCAAACACGGTGGCCGCCGTCTGCACGCGCTGCATTTGGGCGATGGTTCCGGCTTTCAAAACGCGTGCGCCATCCAGCTCGCCGCCAGCAAGAATCATCCGCGCATACCGCGCCAGATCGGCCGCCGTGGTGAACAGGCCGGCATGTCCGGTGATGCCGCCCATGCGGCGCGACGTGGGATCATGAACCACACCGCAGAGCATCTGCCCGAGTTCATTCCGTTCGCTCGAGGCAATGCGTGAACGCCAGTCCGCAGGAGGTGTGAAGCGTGTGGAGTTCATCTTCAGCGGCTTGAAAACATGCTCGGCGGCAAAGCCATCCAGCTTCTGTTTACTTACCCGCTGCACAATCTCGCCGAGCAGAATGAAATTGATGTCGCTGTAGCGGAAGAAGCTGTCTGGCGGCGCATCAGGCACGCTGGCCGTAGCACGGCGGATGCCCTCCGCATAGCCGATCCAGGCCGGCAGTTCGGGGATGCCCGATTTCAAGCCCGAGGTATGCGTGATCAAATGCCGGATGCAGATCAGCTCACGTCCTTCGCCCACAAATTCGGTTAGGTAACGGCTCGCAGGTGCATCGAGATCGATCTTCCCCTGATCGGCCAGCACCATGATGGAAGGCGTCGTGGCAATCACCTTGGTCAGGGAAGCTGCATCAAAAATGGTGTCCGCCGTCATTTCCTCCCGCACCGGCACCAGTTCACGCGCTCCCTTAACGAGGGTGTGTGTCAGTCCGCGATGCTCCAGCCAGAGCACCACACCCACCGGATTCTTTTTCGCGACCGCCTTCCCGATCACTTGATCGAGAGCTTTCAAAGCAGTGGGATCAAAGACAGGCTGGGCGGCTCCGGCCATGCCGGTCACTGCCAGAAACAACGCGAAAAAATGTGAGAGCTGATTCATGGAAGTCATGAAGATGTCACCATGCGCGACGTCTTCTTTTTTTGCATCACCGTCCGCAGACGAACAACACGCTTTGGTTTGGATTTCTGGGGCAGCGGCCTTTTTCTTGTCTGACGATTCGTCGATGTCACGCCATTGAGGACCAGCGCTTCCAAGGGCAGGCCAAGCGACAGATGAAGGTTTCGAATCATGGCCATGGTCAGCGGGCGCTTGCCGTTCAACACTTCCGAAACACGACTCGGCGATCCAAGATAGCTGACCATGTCGGCGTTGGTCAGCCCCTGCTGCTCCATTCGGAAGCGTATCGCGCTGATCGCATCAGGGAGTCCAATATCATGCTGCTCTTTTTCGTATAACTCGACCAACTTTGCCAGAACGAGCAGCTCATCAGCCTGGGCTGATCCGTCCGGTGGATTCTTGTCCATCAGCTCCGCGATGCGGTTGATGGCACCCTGATGAGCGGTAGGGGATTGAATGAGTTTGATCATGGCGATGGGTGGCAGTTTAGAATGTTTTGCGGTCATACTCGGCGTGGGTTCCAACCCACTCAACGAGCACCAGGGAACCCTCGTAACGCACTTTTACAACGAGCCTGTAACTGTTGCCTTTGATGTCGAAAATAACGCGGTTGCCCGCGAGAAAATCACTGCTGCGATAACGAATCTTGATGTCTTTTGGGGTTTTCCACACTGACTTGCGCACTTCAGCCAGCCATGCCTGGAGGGGCTTTCTGGCTTGAGCGTGCCGCTTGATGAAAACTTCAAGCTTGTCGGTGCCGATGACGGTCATGGGTGGGAGTTCTCAAACTGACTGACTGACGCATCCTACATGTGCCTTGGTTTGAGTGACAAGTGCATTTTTCCCAAATTGGGAATATTGCTCACTGCATCGGCAGTTTCAGTTCCACGCGTTTGTCTCCGCGCAGCACGGTCACGGGGACTTGCCCGCCTTGCAGATGCTCCTGCAAAAGATGGCCGTGCAACCGGCTCTCGGTGATGCGCTCCTTGATGCCTGCCACTTCGACGAGCACGTCCTCCTTTTGAAAGCCCGCCTTCTTCGCCGCGGCGTGCGGACCATACATGCCGAGCCCTTTCACCCACAGCGCCATGCCGCTGCTGCCAAGCCCGCGCTGCTTCCGTTCCTCATCGTTGAGATCAACGAGGTTCAATCCGCCTGCCGCCATGGCGCGGAGAGACCAGGCGGCCGCGCGACCGGAGTTGTCAGTCGCATAGCGCCAGCCTTTCGGCAGCTCCATTTTCAGCGCCAAAGCGGAACCGCCGCGCTGCACATTAATTTCATGCTGCGCCACATCCCCGGTGCGATGAAGCACCCAGGCCACATCAGCGCTGGAGACCAGGGGCTGGCCTGCAAAGGCGGTGATTTCATCGCCCGGCTTGAGTCCGGCCTTCTCCGCGATGGAACCAGCGGCGACCGAACTCACCGCGCCGATTTGGTCGGCTGCCAGCGACAGTCCGATCGTCTCGGGCGCGGGCATGGGATATATCCACTCCATGGGAACCGGCTGCTTTTGATCCCGGAACGAGGTGCGCAGCGCATCGCCGATCATGTGGCAATGGATGCAACTTCCGACCACCTTGCCGTTCCAGTCGAGTTCGCGCTTGTACTTCCCGGCCAGCTTCGGCATGTCAGTCGGATTCACATAAGGGAGCAGTTCCGGCTGTTTGCCTGCGAGCTGGGCCTTGTTCGCTGGATAGCCCTGATGAATTTTCAACGCGGCTTCGAGTGAGCGCTTGTATCCAGTGATCGTGTCGTCCGCCGAGTTCCTCTGGTGTGTCCACGATCCGTAGCGGCCATAGACGGTGCCGTCACCGTTGAAGAAAAGCGTGGAGAAGGAGAGATCGAAATCGAACTGGAGCCTCGAAAGATCCAGAGCATTGGCATTGATCACGCGCACACAGACAAACTGATCAAGCAGCGGCGCAAGTTCAGCGCCCTGCATGAGCACTGCCGAATCCTATCCCATGCATGCAAGGCAGGGCACGCAGCGCATCACGATGAGCAGTGGTTTTCCAGTCAGCCTGGCCTGCTTGAATCCGCTCTCGACGTCGTTGTAGGCCCAGCGCTGATCGTTCTCCATTCGTGCCTTGTCGGCACGCACCGCTCCCTCACGATCCTTGACGGATTCAGCATGGAGAAAGCCGGTGATGAAGCAGGCGGCGAGCAGGGTGGATTTCATGACATCATGCTGGCAAATCGCCGTGCTTCCCGCAAGCCTAACATCAACCATCGCCGCTCCGGCGCTGCGCCTCAGGGCACAAACAGGAATTCATTGCTGTTGAAGAGGGCGCGGCAAAGCGTGGTCAGGCCATGCTGGCGGACGGCGGGTTCGGCATCCCGAAGTTCTTCCGCGCTTGGTTCGCGATTGAGCGCACGCTGATAGGCCTGGCGTATCTGCTGTGAGATGCCGCCGTCCGCTGTCTTTTTCAGACTCGCGGCAAAAGCCTCTGACTGCTCGATCGTGAACCGGCTGTTGAAGAGATTCAGCGCCTGGATCGGCGTGGTGGAGGCGCGGCGGGTGGCGGTGCTTTGACCGGCATCCGGACAGTCGAATGATCCAAACACGGCCTCCGTTTCGCGGCGGACTTTGTGCGCGTAGATCATCCGGCGCAGGCCGTCCCCGGTGAAGGATTCCACAGGATTGAAGCCGCTGAGACCGCCGCGTTTGTCGAAAAGATCGTAACCCCTGCCATACATCTTCAGATCGAGCCGGCCGCTGATGGCGAGCATGGAGTCGCGGATGCTTTCGGCTTCAAGGCGGCGCGAGGGATAGCGCCAGAGCAGACGGACATCGGAGTCGATCTCCTGAGGGTTTGGTGTGCTGGTGCCATCACGCACGTTCTCCGCCACCCCGCGACTGCTCTGCCGGTAAGTCTGTGACAGCACGATCAGCCGGTGCATGTGCTTCACAGACCAGCCGGAGCGGATGAACTCACGCGCGAGCCAGTCGAGAAGTTCAGGATGCGTTGGCTTCACGCCATTGTTGCCGAAATCGCTCGGCGTCTGGACGAGACCGGTGCCGAAATGGCCCTGCCAGATGCGGTTCACCATGACGCGGGCGGTGAGCGGGTTCTTCGGGCTGGCAATCCATTCGGCAAGCGCGAGACGGCGCTGCTGCTCGGGCGTTTCCCTGCTGAGTTTCACTTCACCGAGAAAACCGAGCACGGCGGGAATCACCTCCTCCTTTGGCTGCTCGGGATCACCACGATTGAGCAGATGAATTTCATCGGGCTTGCGGAAGGTGCCGGCAAAAGCCATCTGACCGTTCTCGGCGGTTTTGATGCCGGCTTCTGTCCTGGCCTTCTCGGCGAGCAGCTCGCCCGCTTCCCGGGCTTCCGCAGCGGGCAGGCCGATGGTGGTGAACTCCGGCCCCCGCCCCATGCCCGCAATGAAAGGCCGGCGGTCGGTGGAGTCGGCCACGAGCTGCCAGTCGTCATGAGTGGCGGTTTCGATGCGATATTCGGTGGCGAGACGGTCTTCGAGTTTGCCCTCGCGATCTCGGCTCCAGATGACACGTGTGATCTCCTGTTCGGCGGGAAACTCAAACTCAACCCAACCTTTGTTAGGCTCGTTTGACATCCAGCTGCGCGAATTGCCATACCTGCCGTCATTGATGAAGCGTGGATCATGACGATCGGCGACGATGATGTCGCCGCCCGTTTTGGTTTTGGTGCCGAGGCTGGCAAGCGCGATGTTCTGACCGGCGCTGTTGATGATTTCCAGTTCATCAATGCAGGGCTCGAGACTGTTGGTGGCGAGGATGGTGAAGCGCAACCGCCGGGCGCGCACCGGCGTGATGCGGTCGGTGTTCATGCGCCCCGCGCCGACGGTCGGCCGCTGCGGCAGGACTTCGGAAAGTGTCGTCAGCTTGTCGGCAGACACTCCGGCCTCCAGAGTGTAGGCCGTGGCGAGCCGGTCGCTGAGCTTTTCCTGGCGGTCACGGCTCCACACGATCTTCGAGATGCGGGTGACTGCGGGAAGTTCAAACATCACCCAGCCGCGCCCCTTGGTGTCAGACATCCAGCTCCTTGAGTTGCCGTAACGACCGTCATTGAGATGCTCCAGTTTGTGGCTGGATGAAGCGCGGCTGCCGGATGCGGTGACTCGGGTGCCGAACGGGGCGGGCGCGATGTTTCTCGGCTGCGGTTCATCGGTGTAAATTTCGAACTCGTCCAGGCACGGCTCGATCAGCCCGAGTTTCGGATGCAGGTTCGCATCATGAATGGTGAAGCGGACAAACTTCACCCCGACCGGCGTGAAGGTCTCGGTGTTTTGTTTCGCGCTGATCTCACGGCGCTGCTGCGCCGGATGCGCGACGGGCACGAACTGCGCGAGACGCTCATCGATTTCCGCCAGGCGCCGGCGCAGGGGGGCGCTCTCTTTTTTTTGCGCCTCGGCCTCCGGCGTGCGCAGTTCACGGTCTGCATATTCCACCCCCGCGACGAAGGCCTGCATGGCGTAGTAATCTTTGGCCGTGACGGGATCAAACTTATGATCGTGGCAGCGCGCGCAGCCGATGCTGAGACCGAGGAAGGTCTGGCCGATGTTCATGACGATCTCATCAATCGAATCCTGCCGCGCGAGCCGGATGGAGGGCGCATCCTTGCCGATCTGGCCCGGCAGCAGCACGGATGCGGTGATGAGAAATCCCGTGGCCGCGTCCTCGCCCATGGCATCACCGACGATCTGCTCCTTGATGAACCGGTCATAGGGCGTGTCGTTGTTGAAGGCGCGGATGACATAGTCGCGGTAGGGCCAGGCGTTCGGGCGCTCGGTGTTCACTTCAAAGCCGTGCGTGTCGGCGTAACGCACGACATCCAGCCAGTGCTGCGCCCAGCGTTCGCCATAGCGAGGACTGGCGAGGAGGCGCTCGACGACGGCTGAATAGGACTCATGAGAGCTGTGTGACTTGTTCTGCGTGAAGGCCGCCACTTCTTCGTGAGTCGGCGGCAGGCCGGTGAGATCGAAAGTCACGCGGCGGAGCCAGGAGACTTGATCCGTCTCGGGTGATTTGGTGAGGCCGTTTTCTTTGAGCTTCGCTTCGATGAAGGCATCAATGGAATCTGAAGTTTGAGATTTGAGATTTGAGATGGACGCAGCCAACGGCTTGAAACTCCAGTGATCACTCCGGTCTTGAAGCTTCGCCAAATCAACACCATCCGGCCACACGGCACCCTGCTCGATCCAGGCCGTGAGCGTCGCGATCTCGGGTGCTGACAGCCGCCCGCCTTTGGGTGGCATGATTTCATCCTCGTCTGCGGTGGTGATGAAGTGGATCAGCGGGCTGTCCTTCGCTTTGCCCGCGAGAATGTCCGGCGCGTGTTTGTCGCCGCCTTTCAGCGCCGCCGATTTCACATCGAGCCGGAGGCCAGACTTCTGTTTTTTCCCGCCGTGACACTCGTAACAGTGGCGCTCAAAGATCGGGCGGACCTCACGCACAAAGTCCACCGGCGCAGCGATGGCGGCAGCGGCGGCGAGTGATGGAAGCCAGATCAGAAACCTCATGTGCTTCTATAACGGCTGCCATGCGCAACATCTACGGGAGCAAAGCAGCGTCACACATTGAAACGCCACTCCACGACATCTCCATCGCGCATGACGTATTCCTTGCCTTCGATGCGCAGCTTGCCGGCTTCGCGCGCCTTGGCTTCGGAACCGAGGGCCACGAGATCATCAAAGTGCACGATCTGGGCGGCGATGAAGCCGCGCTCAAAGTCTCCATGAATCACACCAGCTGCCTGCGGGGCCTTCATGCCCTTCGTGATGGTCCAGGCGCGGGTTTCTTTTTCACCCGTGGTCAGATAGGTCTGAAGACCGAGCAGGGAATACACGCTCTTGATGAGAAGATTCACACCACTGTCATCCACGCCGAGATCGGCAAGATAAGCCTTGGCATCTTCTTCAGGGAGTTCACCGAGTTCGCTTTCAATCGCGGCGCTGACGACGCAGGCGCTGGCGGCATGGGCGTGTTTCACATATTCACGCACCTTGGAAACGAATGGATGATTATCGGGATCTTTGGACGCGGAGGCGAGTTCAGCTTCTCCGACGTTGCATGCGTAGATGCAGGGCTTGCCGCTGAGCAGGAAGAAGCTTTTCAGAAGCTTCCTTTCCTCGTCATTCAGCTCCAGCGTGACAGCGGGCTTCATGGCATCCAGATGCGGCAGCAGTTTTTCACAGAGCGCGTGCTCGGCCACGGCTTCCTTGATCCCGCGTTTTGCATCCTTGTCCGTGCGGCTCTTGCGTTTGGCGACGCTGTCCATGTCGGCGAGGATCAGCTCGGTGTTGATGACTTCAATGTCACGGATGGGATCAATCGTGCCCTCGACATGCGTGATGTCGCCATTCTCGAAACAGCGCACGACGTGGACGATGGCGTCCACTTCGCGGATGTGGCTGAGGAATTTGTTGCCGAGACCTTCACCCTGGCTGGCACCTTTGACGAGACCGGCGATGTCCACGAACTCGATGGCTGCGGGTACGAGCTTTTGCGAGCCGCTGAGCTTGGAAAGCACGGCAAGGCGCTCATCGGGAACGATGACGACGCCCTGGTTCGGCTCAATGGTGCAAAACGGGTAATTGGCTGCCTCCGCCTTGCGGGTGCGGGTGACAGCATTGAAGAGAGTTGATTTGCCTACGTTTGGGAGGCCGACGATTCCAGCTTGGAGCATAAGGGCCGCGAGAATAGCGGTGCATCGGGCATCCGCGAATGAAAAGTGCAGCCTGATGCCACCGAATGTCCGGTTTCGGCGCGGCGAGTGGAAAAGGATCACCCCGGCGCGGCGTTTGCATCGGCCACCATGAATCGCCGCCACTTTCTCCAGACTGCCTCCACAGCCACGCTCGGATTTCCCGCCATCCTGCGCAGCGCTTCACCCAACTCGATGCTTCAGGTCGCCAGTGTCGGCGTGGCGCGCATGGGCGGCAACACGATGCGCAGCGTGGCCTCTCATGAGAAGGTAAAAATCGTGGCCATCTGCGATGTCGATGCGGCGCATCTGGCGCAGGCAGCGAAAGATTTCCCCGATGCCAGCCAGCACAAAGACTGGCGTGAACTGCTGGCAAAGTACAGCGACAAATTTGATGCGATCACCATCGGCACTCCTGATCACAGTCACGCGGCCCCCTGCGTCACGGCCCTGCGCGCGAAGAAGCATGTGTACCTTCAGAAGCCCATGGCGCCGACCTTGCACGAGTGCCGCGTCATCACGCAGGAGGCGGTCAAGGCGGGTGTGGTCACCCAGCTCGGCAATCAGGGACGCTCCAGCATCGAGGCACGCATGACGGTGGAGATCATCCGCAGCGGCGCCATCGGGAAGGTGAAGGAAGTCATCATGTGGGAGAACAAACCACTCAACTGGTGGCCAAAGAACACCGAACTGCGCACGCAGGGAGATGAGCTGCCGAAAGGACTCGACTGGGATCTGTGGTGCGGTGTTCGCAATCCGGTGCCGTTTCTCGCCAACACCTATCACCCACAGAGCTGGCGCGCATGGTATGACTTTGGCTGCGGTGAAATGGGTGACATGGGCTGCCATCATTTCGACACGACATTTGATGCCCTCAAGCTCACCGCCCCATCACGCGCCCGCCTCACCCACGGCGGCAGCAGCGGTCCGTTGTGGGGGAGTTCACGCATCGTCGAGCTGGAGTTTCCCGGCAGTGAATACACGGCGGATGACACCGTCCGCATCACCTGGAATGACGGCGGCGTGGACCCTGACATGTCGAAGGTGAAAATGCCCGGGGCGCTCAGCAAATTTCCCGCCTCCGGCACCTTCTGGGTCGGCACCCGGGGCAGCATCTTCAAACCCTACGGTCAGCGTCCGTTTGTGCTCCCGGAGGAGACATTCCCCGCTGAAAAATACCCGAAAGGACTCAAGGGACAGGACCATTATCACGACTGGGTGAATGCCATCCTGGCCGGTCAAAAGAGCTGCGCCGACTTCAGCCACGGCGGCCCGCTGACCGAGACGGTTCTGCTTGGCACGATCACTGACCGCTTCCCCGGCCAGTGGCTGAATTTCGATCGCGAATCCTGCCGGATCAGCAATCACGAAGACGCGAACAAACTCGTGAAACGCGCCTATCGCGACGGATGGAAGGTCGAGGGGCTTGGTTAACCTTGAGTTGAGAATGAATGGTTGAGAACTGAGCGGCTCAAAATGAGCTGCCCGGGTGTCTCAGGCTCTCAACCGCCTGCCTAACATGGATTGCAGAACGGCCGGGGTTCAATGAACATCCACCGTCACGCGCTGTGTCGGTTTATCGGTGAGTTCAAGGATGCTGAGGGACTCGACATCTTCGGCCGGCTTGGTGGTGGGACTGAGCGTCCAGGTGCGGTAACCTTCCGCAGTGTTGAGCGTGAGGCGCACGTTGATTCCGAGCTGGCTGTTGCCATTGCCCAGCGCCCACTCGTGCAGATACAGGTAAGTGCGTGGCAGAATGAGGGTGATCTGATGGGAGTCAGGGCCGGCGGAGCTGAGCTCGGCATCAAACTGCTGAGGGCTGAAACCTGCGGCATAACCGGTGCCAAAGGCCCAGGCGGTGAGCTCATGCACCACGCCCTTTCCCGGCACTGCACCGCCAGAGGCGCGGATGGCGGAGGTGCTGCCGGGCTCGAGCCGCTTGCCATAGCTGCGCGCATCCATGTTCATTTCGATCTGCCAGGCGGCGGTGCCTGGCGTGTTAACATCGAGCAGCAACCCGGGGCCGCGCAGTTCGCAGGTCAGGGTCAGGCGTTTCGCATCGGCCTGGGCACGCAGAGTGACATCGCCCTTCGCCCCCTTGTCACCGGTGAGTGGCACAGCCGCATTCAAGCCGAGATTCCGCGTCAGTGTGATCTGGCGGGTGCTGCTGAGCTGGAGACCATCGCCTTTCACCGCGAGTTTCAGTGCAGCGGTCTGTGCGGGCGGCGCATCGGCGTTCAGATCAAAGGACAGATCCAGCGGCTGCGTGGCACCGGGCTTGAGATCAAACTTGCCGCGCAGTGTCTTGCCGAGAAGTTCAGCTTCCCAAATGCCGCGCGTGTCACTGCGGCTGTGATTCACAATCTGACAGACAGGCGTGAAGCGTGATTCCTGATTGAAGAGCGTCTCCAGCGCCCAAACAATGGTGACCGGTTGCACCGGCGCGCGCAGCGTCTCGACCCTGACCTGCTTGCCGGCAATGATGAGCACGGGCAGCCGCACCTCACTCTCCTGAACTGGGGCGGCATCAACCGTTTGGCGGGCGTATTGAAAGGTCAGCGTCTGCCTGGCATCCGCCGGCAACGAAACCTGCGGATGAGCTGTCACCGGTTTCCACCCGCCCGCGATGAGTGGCAGCACGGTGAGGTCGAGCCGGTCCTTTGAGCCATTGATCGCGGCAAATCGCAGCTCCAGTTCGGCTCCATCCTTTTGCCAGGCAGCCGTCATGTCACCGAGTGCCCAGGGCTGCGGCGAAGGACCGTCAAGCATGTCCCGCACGATCAGGCTGCCCAGCCGCGCATGAAGTGACGCACGCGGCTGAAACCGGCCACCTGCTGCCTCATGGAAAAAGCCGCGGTAGGTGCCGGCCACGCGCTCAAACAAGAGGCCCTCGTCTTTGGCATCCGTCGGCGGCAGATCAAAGATCCGGCTCAGATCACTGAGGTCAACGAACAGCACTTCCTCATCCTCCGCAAACTCACGCAGCGCGTCCGCCAGCGGACAGGCAATGCCCAGAGAAGTTTCCGCCTGGGCGCTCATGCCGAGCCAGGGTGCGCAGAGCATCACTTCAGCCCCCATTTCCTGCGCCGCAGCGACCGCCTGACGCATGGCACGCACAAAGGTCACCGGAGACATGCCTGACGCCGCCTCCGCCTGCCCATAACAAATCATCACCAGATCCACCGGCGACTGGCGTGCGGTGGAAGCAAGGATGGGCGCGGCATCCAGCACCGTCCCACCCGCGCGGGCCAGTGTGCGCAGCGTGATGCCAGGGCTCAGCACCGAGTTCAGCCCTTCATCAGCGGCATCACGCACACCTCCAGTGAAGAAAAACTGCGCCGCCAACTCGCGGGCAAAAGCCGCAGGAAAGGTCTGCATCACCGGCGACTTCTGATCGTCCGACCAAAGCTCCAGAACCTCCGCACCGCCGAGAACGAGCAGATGCAGCGTCTCGCGCTGGGAAAGCTGGCGCAGCGTGTCGGGCAGATATTTTTTCAGCCGCGCCTGACGCTCCGGGCTGAGCTCAAAGGAGGCCTTCGGACTCAGTTTCGGCGCTGGCAAACGCGCCTCCAGTGCGCGGGCCTCAGCAACTGCCGCCGCTTCAGGCTTAACCGCAGGCACCTGCGCACCCAGGCGGGCGGACAGGCACAGAAGAAGCGCCAAAACTGGGAAGGTGCGGTGAGGACCAATCATGAAGTCCGTCCATCGCTGCATCCCGCACGGATTTCCAGCGCAAAGACAGGGCCCTCACGAGTAGCATCAGCACCTGGCCGGTCCTGATGACATAATCTGTGCCATCAAAATCATCCCTGATTTTTCAGAAAGGCAGCCAAAGCCTGCAATCGTTTGGCCGTCTCACGACGAAGAACGAAAAGCATGATTGGATGCAGTATCCAGCGGAGAACGGCAGGTCGGGCAGTGAACTGAAACTTGTAGGTCGCGATGGAACCATAAGCGGTGTCGCCATGACGAATGCTGGCTACAAAACTCTCAAAAAATGGCGGGCGATTGACCATCTCCACAGCGGCCACAGAACCTGGGGTGAAAGTGACGTAACGCGTCTCAATACCGATGAGGCCAAACAATGGCCGCCCTACACAAAGGGATGTCGCACCCTTGCCTGCCACCATGTGCCCCTGGGTGAGTCTAGCCTCGCGAAGCAAGGTGTCCCATTCAAGCCTCCGTGAATAGTCATGAAGGAGATCAAACACGCGCTGTGAGTCGCATGGCATTTCCTGTGAAACGGCTGCCGATGGCATAATTAATGAATGTTAGCTCAATACCCAAAGCTCAATTGAGCGCCCAAGTGGAGACTAGGGAGAGAAGACCGCCGGGTAAATCAAAATAAAAATCAAGCGGCACTACCTTCGACGCCAGCGGATGCGCCCCTGAGGCTTCAAGCACCAATAACGATGTGCCGCAAAATCCATTACCCTAACTAACAATGATCCATCGATTCCAAACATAAAATGCATGACTCGCACCCATTGATCAAGCCAGGGTGACCCTGCGCTGAAGAGCCCTTTAAGAGTGGTTTTTTGGCCGTGCGTTATCCAACCACAACCAATCGCGGGTCTTGTGAGTTGCTCACCGTTACTGCGGCTTTTCGAGTCAGGACTGCGGAAGGAATGCGCACGTCTTTCGATGAATGAGCGAACGGCAGCGAACATGTTGACTTAGATTCAGTCAGGCTACGAAGGTCGGACCGATTGCCTCACGGTTTCGGCCCGGAAGGCGGGCTCTGGGTTTTGGCGAAATTGTTTTCGGCGGTCTTCAGGATCAGGCTCCAACGCCGGTCATCACTGGCAAGTGGCAGGTCGTTGGCGAGTCGAACAAGGATCGTCAGGATTTTCGAGTCGATCTCGTCACCGGGCGGAGACTGCATTGGGTCGGGTGGAGTGACCCGGTCGATCAGAGCAAGTGTCCGCTTCGTCAGCGACTGGTTGTGGCATCGCTTCCCGGCCGCGAAAGCCATCTTGACAGCCCTGTCTCGGAAGCCATACCGCGCGCCCTCACTGGTGATCCCGCAGCTGATTCCGGAAAAGGTTTGAAGTCCAAAGCCGCCCCGATGAAAGGCATGATCACAGGGGTGACCAAAGACACTCTGATAGTCCTCACCAGGCTCGCCATCCGTCGTTCTGGTTTGCAGGGGCAATCCAAGGAGGCGCTCTTCATAAACATGTTTACTGGTTAGGCACCTGGAGCAGACGAGCTCGCAGGAGTAGGTTGACCGGGCCAGCAATGCGCAGGCGTAAAAAATCGCGATCCCCAGGATGGTAAGCAGCGCAGTTTTCATGGCTCAGGTGGATTTAATTTTCTGAGCCGGCAGTGAACCGCGGACATGTTAACTCACCCGAGGGAAGTTCGAAAGTATACCGACGGTCTCACTCCGAAGAGGAAGTGGCTGCCTGAGCCTTGGGCACCGAGCGCATGGCCGTGCCGACGACCAGTGACGACACGCCGGGCCGCCATTGATAGCCCACGCCAAAGGACAACTGAGTCGTCGGCGTGCTCTTAAACGCAGCGCGCAAGTCCGACTGACTGTGCTGGGCAAACAGCGGGATCGGCCCGGCATAATTGCCATACAACCCCATCACCCATCCTCCAGGTTTGAAGAAGCGGTAAGGGATGCCGCTGTCGTCCTGAATGATGTTTCTCGTGCTTCCGAGCAGGAAGTCACGCGCACCACTGAACTCATCCAGATGCATCAGGTAGGAGGCCGCTTTTACGAAGGCATTTCCCTGCCCCTGTTTCTGACAGAACGCCATGAAACCAGGGTTGTCCTTGATCCCGTAGTTCGAAAGATCCGTGGTGAAATAGTATAGCGTCTGCGTCTGGCCGGTGCTTGCCTGGAAGGTGATCTTCACCCCCGGAGTGCGTGATTTTTCTTTCGTGATTTCACCCGCATCATTCAGCATCACCAGCTCCGCGCCGGTGATGTGGCAACCCAGACGCGCCAGAAAAACATAGAGCACCGGCAGCGTGCCGCTGAGCTGCGTTTGAGTCAGGTCACCCTTCATGTCGGCGGTGATGAAAAAGCTGAAACTGAGGATCGCATTGAGCGCCTTGCGTAGATTTTGCAGGGCGGCGGAGCGTGACCCGCTGCTCAATGCCGTGACATCCGGCAGCCCGCCAACCGGCTCGCGTCCGCACAGGATGTAGGTTTTGGCATTGGGATAAAACGTCCGTGAATACAGCACGTCGGGTCCGCTGAAGAAATAAAACAACGGGCTCGGATCTGCCTCGATGTATCCCAGGTTTGATGGCATCCAGGAACGGATCGGTGTGAGCTGACGCTCCTCCAGATCACTCCAGGCGCGTTGAAACTCTCTCGAGTGCGCCTGCCACGCAGATTCCTGCGACAGCGACTCCAGCGGTGATCCAACCACATTCATTCCCGCAAGAAATCGCGCCTGATCATCGGGCGATGGCGCGGCGGCTGGCAGCACATGCGGGCAGATCAGAGTCAGGGACAGGCAGATGAAAAAAAGCTTCATAACAGGGTGACAAGTCCTATCGGTGAAGCCACGGCTCTTCAACCATCAATCATGCAATCACGCGAAGACAATGGACCAGGGCCGGCGGCCGCAACCAGCGGAGACATTTCCTCCGGTGCAGCCAGTCAGGGCATGCATGATCTCGCCAGCCGGATGCGCGCTGATCTCGACGAGATTGGCAGCACCTGCATGCCGTTTGGCAAATACGGGCCGCAACATTTCCCGCCGAACGGCATCCCGATTTACGACATTCCCGCCGAGTACCTGGGCTGGTTCGCGAACAAAGCCGGATTCCCCAAAGGTCGGCTGGGCGAGCTGCTGCAAATGGTGCATCAGATGAAGGCGGACGGCTCCGACATGGCTTTTGATCGCTTCCGCAAAAGGAACGGGCGCAGCAATCTCAAGCCGCAGAAGCAGAAGTCCTGGGTATTTCCCGATTGAAACCCATCATCCACACCGCCCTGCCCGGTCCAGCCGGAATGCAGGCAGGCGGATTGATCAGGATGAGCAGGCGCGCCGAAATTTGATGTGTGCGATGCACGGATGCCGTTACGTTTACAACTGATCATCTTATGAACCGCCGCTCATTCTTCCAATCCACCACTGCTGCCGCGCTGGGCACCGCGTTTGCCCCCATGAACTCAGCCACCGCCGCTGCTGTCAGCATCGCCAGGGAAGCCGCTGATCCAGCCTACAAAATCAAGAACAGCGGCATCAAGCACACCCTGATGGGCTGGTGCTGGAAGCCGATGGATACGATGGTGCTGGCACAGCACGCCAAGGACATCGGACTGGTGGGAATGGAGGGCATCGACCGGAAGTATTACCCGGATGTGAAGAAACTCGGACTCGGCATATCGCTGGTCGGCGGGCACGGGTTTTCGAATGGGCCATGCAATCCGAAATTCCGCGATGAGGTGATCGCGAAGCTGACCGAGGGCATCGACGTGGCGGCGGACGTGGGCGCGAAAAAAGTGATCACCTTCACCGGGATGAAATTTGACGGCATGGACCGGGACAAGGCGATCAAAGACTGCCTGGACACCTGGAAAGTGGTGCTGCCACACGCGGAAAAGAAGGGCATCACGCTGGTGCTGGAGCATCTCAATTCCCGCGACAGCAGCCACCCGATGAAGGGGCATCCGGGTTACTTCGGTGATGATGTGGATTTTTGCGTGGATCTGATCAAGCAAATGGGCAGCCCCAACTTCAAGCTGCTGTTCGACATCTACCATGTGAGCATCATGAACGGCGATGTGATCCGCCGGATGCGCCAGCACAAGGATTACATCGGCCACCTGCACACGGCGGGCAATCCCGGCCGCTGTGAACTCGACGAGCACCAGGAAATCAATTACCCCGCCGTGATGCAGGCGGCGCTTGAGATCGGCTACCACGACTATGTGGCGCATGAGTTCATCCCCACCTGGGATGATCCCATCCTCGCCCTGCGCCATGCCGCGATGGTCTGTGATGTGTGAGTTAACCGTGCCCCTTGCACACGGGAAGCTTTGCGCGAAGCTACCGGGTGCCAGAAACCGACATCAATAAACCCATCGCCCGCTTTGAAGACCTGCGCGGCATCCTTCGCTATGTGCCGCAATTCCGGCAGCGCGTTTTTGTGATCGCGATTGATGGGGCTCTGTTGCATCAGCCCGGCTTTTCAAGCCTGCTTCAGGACGTCGCGGTGCTGCAATCCCTCAACATCGAGGTCGTGCTGGTGTTTGGTGCCCGGTCCCAGATCCGGATGCTTGCCGGAAAACGCGGCGTGAACCTGAGCAGCGATGATGGCATGGGCCGGACTGATGCGGAAACGCTGGAAATCTCCGTCGAGGCAATCATGCGGCAGTGCAATGAACTCATGGCCGACCTCACCGCGCTGGAGCTCCCGGTGGCTGTCTCCAATGCTCTCGCTGTTCATCCCGCCGGCGTGATCGACGGTCTGGATCTGGAGTACACTGGCAGGATCGAGCGGGTCGACAAGGATTCACTCGCCGTGCTTTTGAAGGCGGACATCATCCCCGTGCTGCCGCCTCTGGGCTACGACGGGCGCGGTGCGACACTGAGACTGAACTCCGACGCCGTGGCGGTGGAAGTGGCGCTGGCGCTGAATGCCGCGAAAATCATTTTTGTCTCCGAGGCCGGCCTAACCAATACCGACGGAAGCAGACTGGCCCAGCTCTCCGTGGCCGAAGCGCGGGAAATGTACAAGCGCAAGGAAGCGCGGCACGATGTGAATCTGCTGTCAAAGCTGCGCTACGGCGCCCTGGCTTGCCAGGAGGGTGTTCCGCGTGTGCACATCGTGGACGGCAGTCAGGATGAGGCGCTGCTGGCTGAGCTTTTCAGCAATGAAGGCGTGGGAACCATGATCCATGCCGATGACTACCAGCAGATACGCAAAGCCCTCGCCTCGGATGTGCCAGCGCTGGTTTCCATGATGCAGCAATCCATGGAAGAGGCTGCGCTGGTGCCCCGAACACGAGATCAAATCCAGGCCCGCATCAAAGACTTCTTCGTGCTGGAGACTGATGGAAATCCCATCGGCTGCGGTGCCGTGCATACGTATGACGAAGAGACTCGCAAAGTGGCCGAACTCGCCTGCCTGTTCGTCCGGCGCAGTCACAAGAACCTCGGTCACGGACAAAGACTCGTGGCCTACGCCGAAGGCCTCGCCAAGCAGCGCGGCTGTGAAGTTCTGGTGGCCCTGAGCACCCAGGCGTTCCGCTTTTTTGAAGAAAAAATGGGCTTCCAAGTCACCGATCCGACATCGCTTCCCGCAGTCAGACGCGAAAAGTATGACCGGAGCGGACGGAACTCGAAGGTGTTGATCAAGGTGCTCAAATGACCGCGTTTGCTTCCTCATGAGACGTCCCATTCTTTTACTGATCAGCCTTTTGACCGCGACGGCCCATGCCGCAGGTCCGGCTCCGGAAATCATTTCCCCGCAAGTGAAGGCCACCGTGGAGAAGGCCGTTTCCTGGCTGCTGAAACAGCAGCAGCCTTCAGGTTATTTCTCTGAACAGAAAACGAATCAGGCACCACGTCCCGGTGATGTGCCCAGCCATAGCGCAGCCATGACCGCGCTCGCCATCATGGGCCTGGCATCCGTGGGGCATCTGCCGGGGAACCCAACCCCTGAAGGCGCTGCCGCCGAACGCGCGCTAAAATTCATCGTCGATAACGTGGAGCCCGACGAGAACGGCTACCTGGGCCGCAGCGATCGCAGCCGCATGTACGGACACGGCATCATCTCCCTGATGCTCACCGAGATGCTGGGCATGTCAGCGAGCGAGGAAACAGACAAGAAAGTCCGCAGCATGACGGAAAGGGCCATCAAGCTCATCATTCGCGCCCAACAAGTTCCCAAGAGTGAGGCAAACCGCGGCGGCTGGCGCTACGAACCATCAAGCAGTGACAGCGACATCAGCGTGAGCGTCTGGCAGCTCATGGCACTGCGTGCCGCGAAAAACAGCGGCATCGAGGTGCCGAAAGAAGCCATCGACAACGCCATCGCCTACATCAAACGCAGCTACCGGGCCGAGCGTGACAGCAACGGTCAGCTCAAGCAAATGGAGGCAGCCTTCAGTTACGAACCGTATGGCGGGCGCCAAACGTTCTCAACCACGGCGGCCGGATTGCTCTCGCTGCAAGTTTCCGGGCAGTATGATGTGCCTGAAGTGATCGGCTCATCCAACTGGCTGATCAAATTTCCGCCCGAAGTGAATGAACCCTGGTTTTACTACGGCTGCTATTATTATGCTCAGGGCATGTATCAGCGCGGCGGCGATCATGCGGCAACGGCACGTCAAAAGACTGAACAAATGCTGGTAGGCGCCCAAGGTGCCGAGGGTTCGTGGTCTCCGCGCAATGGCAATGAAAAGAGCGCCGGCCCAGTGTACGCCACTTCCCTGGCTCTCCTGAGTCTGAGCGTGTATCACCACTTTCTGCCCATCTATCAGAAGTAGTCGGTTGAGCTGGCGACCAAAACACAACCACTCAGACACTTTTGGAGTGAATGACATAAGGGGACACCCGAAAAACCTTTTCTCCCACAGATTCAGAGAACCCGCAGATTGTTTTTACCTTCCGAGAATCTGTGGTCGTTGCTGAATCTGTGGGAATGCTTTCTGTCTCCGGGAGTGCCCATAAGTTATTCCCGCTAAACCTGGAAACTGTGTTGAGCGTTGAGTTTCGATCACTCAGCTCTCAACCATAGACTCTGAACTCCGGGTTTAACCCAAACGGACGTACGGTCTCTCAACCATTCCGGCTCAATTCCAGCTTACCAGTTTTTGATCCACTTCCGGCTGGCGGTCTGAACACTGCCGGTAAGAGACTGAAGCGAATTGGCTGTCAGGTTATTCTCATCTTCGGCATAGGACCAGATGTCGTAGGTTCCCCTGTTGATCGTGGTTGCGGCTGGAGGAGGCTGGCTCGGAGTCGCTCCCTGAGTGGGTGCCGCCTTGATGTAGCGGAAGGGGTGGCCAAAGCCGTCGATGATGTAGTAGAAGGAATCCGTTTTGGCCCAGAGTTCTTTGGGCATGTCCTTCAACATCACATTCTTGGCCTCGAAGTCGTCAAGGTTTCCGTCCGATGCAGGAACGCCCTTGCCTGTGGCGCCCTTGATCTGATTGAACCCGTCTCCACTCATGGCCTGGTAGAGGCAGGCTGCGCCGCCGACGATGTAGACCTTCTTGGCAATCGCGATGGTGGCACCACTGCTGACCGGTTCTGGATAACCGCCAAACTCATTGCTGTAGTTCTCCAAGCCCGAGCTGATGGCTTTTTTCGTGACCTCAGTCTTGCTGCGTTTCGAGAAGCGATCCGCAAAGGTGAAGCCACCCACGACAAGGGAGAACAGCAGGGCAATGATGGTGACGACCGTGATCAGCTCGATCAAGGTGAAAGCATCCCGGCGTGCTTTGGGCAAATGAGATTTCATGGCTGGACGGATTGGCGGAAGAACGATGCCGGTTAGGACTGGGCGCTGAGGCCCTTGATCACTTCAATCAATGGCAGGAAGAGCGCCATGACGATGGTTCCGACCACGAGGGCCAGCACGACGATCATGAGTGGCTCAAGCATCGAAGTGAGAGCAGAGACGGCGTTGTCCACTTCGTCTTCATACACGTCGGCGATCTTGAGAAGCATCTCGGGGAGCTGACCGGTTTCTTCACCCACATCCACCATGGAGATCACCATGGGCGGAAAGACATTGCTGGACTCCAGCGGAGCGACCATGGACTCACCTTCCTTCACAGCATCATGCACTTTCACGATGGCGTCTGAGATGATCATGTTGCCTGCTGTCTCACGTGTAATGTTGAGAGCCTGCAAAATAGGCACGCCGGAAGTGACGAGTGTGCCAAGCGTGCGGGTGAAGCGGGAGATGGCCGTCTTGCGCTGAACATCACCAAAGAGCGGCAACTTCAGCTTCCAAGAGTCAATGGCGCGGCGTCCCACCGTGGTGGCGGCAAACATGCGCCAGCCGATGAAGAAGATGAACCCACCGATGGCAAGGTACAGGAAGTAATCCTGCATCCAGCGGCTGAATCCGATGACGAACTTGGTGAGCTCAGGAAGCTTGATTTTGTCACCCAGCATGTCTTCGAAAATCTTTTCAAAGCGGGGCACGATGACCAGCATGAGGAAGACCATGATCAACATGGCGATCAGCATCACGATGACAGGGTAGATCATGGCAGCCATGACCTTGTTTTTCAGCTTCTGCGCCTTCTCCTGGTATTCAGCGAGCCGGTTGAGAACGATTTCAAGCACACCGCCAAGCTCCCCGGCCTTGACCATGTTCACGTAGAGCTTGTTGAAGATCTTGGGGTACTGGCTCAGGGTCTCAGAGAAGGTGCTGCCTGTCTGCACGTTTTCGGCAAGAGTGCTGATGGTAGACTTCATCATCGGCGTTGGCTCCTGCCGGGCCAGCACGGTCAAACCACGCAGCAAGGGCAGACCTGAGTCGATCAGGGTGGCGAGCTGCCGCGTGAAAATCATGAGCGTCTTGCTCTTCACTTTGGAATTAGCGCCGGCCTTGACGACCTTGCCCTTGCCTTTCGATGAGGCAGTTGACTTGGCGCGCTTCTTTACGGCGGCATCACCCTTGCCCTCCTGGGCTACCTGGGTGGGATAGAGCTGGCTCTGTCGAAGGAGATTAATGGCCTCGCTTTCGGTGGAGGCTTCAAGCTCGCCGGCAACTTCTTGGCCGTTTTGATCGAGGGCGATGTAGTGAAACTTCGGCATAAGGGATGCTGCAGGTATTTTGGGAGTGGTTGGGAGATTACTTGTCTGCGACGGTTTCTGTCCATCAAATTCATGTTTTGATCGCGGACAAATTTCTAACCCTCGCCGAATGGATCAGGTGTATTTGAGCACTTCTTCGACCGTTGTTTCACCGTCGAAAATATTACGGAGGCCATCCTCGCGCAAAGTCGCCATGCCCAATTCAATGGCTTTCTGCTTGAGAACGAGGGATGGGGCCTTCTGGGTGATCAACTCACGAATCGGGTCGGTGATATCTAAAAGTTCATAGATGCCTTTGCGCCCCTTGTAGCCGCTGCCGCCACATTTGTCGCAGCCGGAGCCGGTGTAGAATTGTTTGCCGCCGAGATCATCCTGTGAAACTCCAAGCTGGTTGAGGATCGACATGTTGGGATCGTAAGGGCTGCGGCAATTTTTGCAGATGGTGCGCAAAAGCCGCTGAGCCAGCACACCTTCAAGCGTGGCGGAGACGAGGAAGGGCTCGACCCCCATGTCCACAAGACGGGTCACGGCGCCGGCGGCATCATTGGTGTGCAGCGTGCTGAGCACCAAGTGACCGGTGAGTGAGGCCTGGATGGCGATCTGGGCGGTTTCCACGTCACGCATTTCCCCCACCATGATCCGGTCCGGATCCTGACGCAGGAAAGCACGCAGCGCTTTGCCGAAGGTGAGTCCGACAGCTTCATTGATGGGCACCTGCATGATGCCATCAAGCTCGTACTCAACCGGGTCTTCCGCCGTGATCACCTTGGTGTCGATGGTGTTGATGCGGCGCAGGCAGGCATACAGGGTTGTGGTCTTTCCAGCTCCCGTGGGGCCGGTGACGATAAAAATGCCGTTGGGCTTGTTGATCGTCTCCGTGATGTAATCAAAGAGGTACGGCGGCATGCCGAGATGCTCCAGATCAAGGTTCACCGAGCTGCGGTCAAGCACACGAAGCACCACTGATTCACCATGCTGGGTGGGCAGTGAGTTCACGCGCATGTCCACCGCTTTGCCGTTCACCACGGTCATGATTCGTCCATCCTGAGGCACGCGGCGCTCGGCAATGTTCATGCTCGACATCACCTTGATACGGGAAATCACCGAGTTCGCCAGGTGCACCGGCGGCGGTGCCATTTCATAGAGAGCGCCGTCCACGCGATAACGAATTTTAAACTCATGCTCAAACGGCTCGAAGTGGATGTCCGACGCCTTCTCCTTGATGGCCTGAGCCATGACCAGATCCACAAACTTCACAATGGGAGCCGAGTTGGCTTCAATCTCGGGGGATTCTTTGCCCACGGCGCTGAGCCCGCCAAAGATGTCATCAATGCTGGGCGATGTGGTGCCATAGTGCTTGTCGATCAGCGCCTGCACCTGGGTGCGGCGTGCCACGACCGGAACGACCGCCTTGCCGAGTCCGAAGCGCAGATCCTCCACCAATTGCGGATTGAGCGGATCCGTGAAAGCGACATGCAGACCACGACCATCAAGCGTGATGGGAAAGGCCCCGTACAACCGTGCCATGCCAGACGGAATGAGGTTGATGACCGAAGGGGGCGGCTCGTAGGTGGTCAGGTCAAAGTGATCCGCACCGAGTTCCTCAGCCACCACGGCCCAGAATTCGTCCTCCGTCGCGAAGATGCCGTAGTCCAGCACCAGTTGAAGAATGTCCTTGCCGTTGTGGACGGCATCCTGTGTCAGGTCGTAAGCCTGCCCGGAGTCGATCACTCCGCGGGTTTCGAGCATATCTACCACGTTCTGGGGGGTCATGGGGAGGCGGGGGAAAAGGGACTTTGGAAAAAAGGAAAAAGAATATCAATCAGCATCAGCCATCGTGGATTCGATGACTTCTTCCGCCGTGGTGATGCCGGCGAGCACTTTGCGCACACCATCTTCACGCAGTGTTCTCATGCCCAGTTCACGGGCGCGCTTGCGGAGCTGCGGCGTCGTGAGTTGCTGGTTGATCATGGTGCGCACTTCGTCATCCACTTTGAAGATTTCATCGATGACCATTCGTCCGCGATAACCGGAGTTGCGGCATTTGTTGCAGCCTTTCGGTCCCATGACGGTGGCATTGGCAAGCTGGCTGGCCTCAAGTCCGAGCTGGCGGAGTTCACGCGAGCTGAGGATGGCAGGTTCCTTGCATTCGGAGCAGAGCTTCCTAACCAAACGTTGGGCCAAAATGCCGCGCACCGCAGTGGCGATGAGGAAGGGCTTCACGCCGATGTCCGCGAGACGCGCCACGGCAGCCGGAGCATCATTGGTGTGCAGCGTGCTGAAAACCATGTGACCGGTGAGTGAGGCATTGATCGCGATGGAGGCCGTTTCCAAATCGCGAATTTCCCCGAGCATGATGATGTTGGGCGCCTGACGCAACATGGCGCGCAGGGCGGCGGCAAAGGTCATGCCCACATCCTCGCGCACCATCACCTGATTGATCCCGGGCAGTTCATATTCCACCGGGTCTTCCACCGTGATAATCTTGCGGTCGGAGCGGTTGATGAAACTCAGGCAGGCGTAGAGTGTCGTGGTCTTGCCCGAACCAGTCGGCCCAGTCACCAGCACGATTCCGTCCGGCAGGGAGATCAGCTTTTCAAAGGTTTCCTGGTCATCACTGAAGAAGCCCATGTCGGAAAGGCCGAGCCGCAGGCTGCTCTTGTCCAGAACACGCATGACCACGCTTTCGCCATTCTGGGTGGGGATAATCGACACACGCATGTCCAGCTCCTTGTCATTGAAGGCCATCTGGATTCGGCCGTCCTGCGGGATGCGTTTTTCATCAATGCTCATCGTGCCGCTCATGATCTTGATGCGGCTGATGATGGCCGAGTGCAGCCGTTTCGGATGATGCTCCACATCATGAAGGACACCATCCATGCGAAAACGCACTCGGATGTCTTTTTCCAAAGGCTCAATGTGAATATCCGAGGCTCTGTTTTTAAACGCCTCCATCAGCATGTTCGTCACCAGCTTGATGATCGGCGCATCGCCATCCGACGAGGCACCACCGGAAGCTCCCAGCTTGGTCATGGCCGAGCCCATCACGGCCTCATTGCCATAAACATTCGCCTGAAGTTCTTTGATCAGCGTGGGCGTGGAGCAAAAGAACTCCAGGTCCGGCTGCAACACATGCGGCAGTGCATCCAGTGTTTCAAAATCATAAGGATCAGACACCACAACCTGAAGCGTTGGCCCGTTCGATCCGATGGGGGCGATTTTGTACTTCAGCGCCACTTCAACCGGCACCAGCAGTTTCAGTGTCGGGCCGGCCGAGTATCCGTTCAGGTCCACGTACTCCATGCCGCTGTTTGAGGCGACCAACTGCGCCACCTGCTCATCACTCACAACGCCGGTTTTGATCAGCGTCTCCAGGGTGGATTCCTGACCTTTTCTGGAGGCCTTGACCTTTTGCAGGTCCTGGGCGGTGATATAGGCTGCTTCAGAGAGCAGTTCGAGGAGGAACTCTTCGTTGGAATACATGCGGATCGGGCGGGGGGACGCTGATTTTTGGTAGTAAATGACAGCCTAAGGGATTTAGTGCACCGCTGTCAATTTTCACGATCTTTTGCAGGCAAAAGAATCATCCACAACTTCGACGCCACATACCTTGCCGACTGGCATCCGGCCACTTATAGAGAAATCATGTCCTTCGAGTTTGCCACTGCCACCCGCATCATCTTTGGGCGCGGCACCGTGCGCCAGTTACCCCTGATTGCACTCAGTCATGGCGTCCGTGCCCTGATTGTGACAGGTCGTGACACTTCTCGAAGCGACCCGGTTTTACAGGCTCTCCGCTCCGCAGGGGTTACGGTGACGACCTTCAGCATTCAAAGCGAACCCACTCTCGATGAAATCCGGCGCGGCACCAAAATCGCCCGAGATATCGATGCGCAAATGGTCATCGGCATCGGTGGCGGCAGTGCCGTGGATGCCGGGAAAGCCATCGCAGCCCTGGCCCGGCAACCTCATGACGTGCTGCGCTATATGGAAGTGGTCGGCCAGGGCCAGTCTCTGGAAACGATTCCCCTGCCCTACATTGCCGTTCCCACCACAGCCGGCACCGGTGCCGAAGTCACCCGCAATGCGGTCATTTCCAGCCCCGGCTTCGGCGTCAAAGCAAGCCTGCGACATGCCACCATGCTCCCTGCCGTGGCCCTCATCGATGCCGAATTGGCCATTGATTGCCCTCCCGCTATCACCGCCGCCAGCGGCATGGATGCCCTGACACAATGCCTTGAGGCTTACGTCTCATGCCGCGCCCAACCCATGACCGATGCCCTCTGCCTTGCAGGTATCCAGCACGCCGTTCGCTCATTGGAAAAGGCTGTGACCGATGGCAACAATCTCGATGCGCGTGAAGACATGGCGCTCGCAGCGATGTTCAGCGGCATGGCCCTCAGCAATTCAGGACTCGGAGCCGTCCATGGCTTCGCCGCCCCGATCGGTGGCAGTTTTCAGGCACCCCACGGGGCCGTGTGCGCCATCCTGCTCGCACCCGTCTGGGCCGCCAATCTCGCCGCCGTCATCGACCCCGGGACGCGCCAGCGCTTCCTGACGGTGGCCCGACTTCTCACCAGTGATCCTCTTGCCACTGCCGAAAGCGCCATTCTTTGGCTGCGCGACCTCACCGCACGTTTGGGCATTCCAGGTTTAAGCAAGTTTGGCGTCGAGGAATCCCATCTCCAGCAACTCTCCATGCAAGCTTCTCAAGCCAGCAGCATGAAAGGCAATCCGGTTCTCCTTTCACTTGAGACTCTGGCTTCCATCCTCCGTCAGGCGCTCTAGCGCATTCTAGAGCGGTGACCTTCACCCATCGTGGAGATCGGCATGCGCTGATTGTTTCATTTCTTCACTGCGACCACCCGCAGGAAGAACCCACAGGCGTTCGGTTAACAGCGCATTCTCTCGGCTTTTAACCTAGGTCAATAAACCTAAATACCTGATTTCCAGTCAACTAGACGATCTAATTTTTTGAGTTTTGTCTTGTTGTGTTGAGGAATTTTTAATTTAATCGCCATCCGTTTCGGAAATCTATGCGCCCAACCCTCTATTGGCTCGTTTCGTCTGCGGTCGCCGTGCTATCCATGCATGCGGCGGCTGAAACGGGTATTGATAGCCAGTTGCTGGCACTGACAGATCCCTCGCTGCATTCTCATGCCGTCTCTGAATCAGCCAGGGCCGCGCTTCTTGGCATAGGTATCATGGCGGTTGCCTACACCTACCGGCGGGCATGGCTGAATCGCAGCGAACAACACTCGCACTAGGCCGGATCGCGTTTTGGCGTGATCATCGATTTTGGTTCGTCTTGCTCATGATGTGGCATTCTGCGCACCTGTTCCGCTTCCTTCTTTGGTGGCTTTCAGACGGTCTGTTTCGAATTCCTCTGCCAAACACGGGCGCATGTTCTTCAAAAATCCCGTGCCTATTGCACCTTTCATGAGCATTCATCTGCATGACCTACCTCGACGCCAACGCCACGACTCCTCCGGACCCTGAGGTGGTCAGGACGATGTTGCCTTGGCTGACAGAGCACTATGGGAATCCCTCGGCCAGCCATGCGGCAGGTCGTGAATCAAAGCGGGCGTTGGAGAAAGCACGCAGACAAGTCGCCACAATGATCGGTGCAACCGCTGAAGAAATAGTCTTCACCAGCGGGGCCACCGAGAGCATCAATAGCGTGATTCTATTCGCGCAGAGCGAATGGCCTGAGCGTCCGCTGCTGATCATCAGCGCGGTGGAACACGCCGCAGTGATTGAGAGTGCAGGACGATGGGAAGCGCTCGGCGGCCGGGTAAAGCGCGTGCCAGTGGATAATCATGGAATCGTGAAGCTCGAGGCAATGCAATCGGCCCTGGAACCAGGGCGCACGGCCTTGGTTTCAATCATTTGGGCAAACAACGAAACGGGCGTTATTTCACCGATGGCCGAGATCGTGGCAATGGCCCATGCGTCCGGTGCTCCCGTCCATGCAGATGCGGTGCAGATGGTTGGGAAACTGCCCGTCGACATAGGGGCGGTGCCGTTGGATTATCTGAGCCTGAGTGCGCACAAGATGCATGGAGTGAAAGGCTGCGGCGCTTTGTTTGTCAGCCGCCGAGCACCATTTCATCCTCTGCTGATCGGTGGCGGGCAGGAGTCAGGAAGACGCAGCGGCACAGAAAATTTGCCAGGCATTGTGGCAATGGGAAAAGCGGCGGAATTGGCGCAGAACGATTACGCGTGTGATTTGGCGGCTTTGCGTGATGGGTTTGAGCTGCGCCTCAGTGCCGGCTGGCCGGATGCAGTGATTCATGGCAGCCAGGCGCCACGCCTGCCAAACACGACGAGCATTTGCCTGCCCGGTGTCGATGCAGCGGCGCTGCTCATCCTGCTGGATCAGCGCGGCATCGCCTGTTCAGGCGGATCAGCCTGCCACGCGACGTCTTTGCATCCCTCCCACGTTCTGGCATCGATGGGATACCCTGCATCCCACGCGGCGAGCACACTGAGATTTTCATTCTCGCGAATGAACACCCGGGACGAAGTGAGCGCGGCGGCAGAAGAGGTGATCCGCTCCGCACGGCACATTCTCGATCAGCGTGATACGCTCGGCAGCCCGGTTGAGTTTGCCTGATCAGGGAATCTTGACGATGCCGATCGTGACATTGTCCTGACGCTCGTGATTGATACGGCGAATGGCAAAAAGAATGGCATCCGTAATCTTATCCGCAGAGGAGTTCCGGCCAAAACCAATCAATTCCTCAAGTGCTTTGTGATCCAGGGCAAAAATGCCATCACTGGCGGCAATGATGATATCCCCTGAAAATAATGGCACCGGCTCCGGAGGAGAATCGATCAACGCGATCGGAAAACCAAGCAGGGCACTCTGCAAAGTGTGACGGTCAGGATGATGCGCTGCATCATCCTCGGTGATTAGGCCCTGCTTCACGCGCTCCTCCAACAGCGCCGTGAGGGAATGGTCGGCATTCATGCGAACGAGCCTGCCTTTCCGGTAAAGAAACAGCGGAGAATCACCGACACTGATCCATTCCATCTGATCCTTGGCTGCAAGAACGGCGAGCATGGTCGTTCCCATCGGGGTGGTCACGGCAGGCATCCGGCCCGAGATGTAGCCAAGTGTTTCATTGGCCGTGTCCAAAGCGGTTCTAAGGCGCCGACTCTGACTGCCATCCTTCTCGTGAAAGGCCCGGACAAAGGCATTCACGGCGATGTAACTGGCCACGCTGCCACCAGCATGCGCACCAAGGCCGTCACCAACGACGAGGAGAAGTTTTTGCAGGGCTCCATCACCTGACTCCGTAGCATCGGCAAAGGCATAGTAATCCTCTTGGTTATCCCGTTTCCCGCGATACTGGCGGGCGGCAAAGTCCTTCTCCTGCGCAAAAGGACTCAGCGCAGGCGATGTCATCGGTGAAAGTGGAACGCGCTCGGTCACTCGGCTGAGAATGAAAAAATCGTGGTGTGAAGATAAGTATCGCCCGGAAGCAGTGTCGCGGATGGAAACTGTGGTTTGTTCGGGCTGTCGGGATACTTCTGGGTTTCCAGACAGAAACCATGGCGTTTTTCATAGACGTGACCGGCCTTGCCCTGCACGCCTTTGAGATGGTTGCCCGTGTAAAACTGCACACCCGGCTCCGTGGTGGTGACTTCCATCACACGGCCGCTCTTCGGGTCCTTGACTCGTGCGGCAAGCTTCATCCCCTGCCCCTTCAAAACGTAATTGTGATCATAGCCCTTCCCCTGTACAAGCGGTTTATAGTTTGACTCGATGCGCTCGCCAATCGGATGCGACCTGGTGAAATCCAGCGCGGTTCCGAGCAGGCTTTCCAGTTCGCCCGTCGGGATCAATTCGTCGTCTGTAGCGGTGAACCGGTCCGCCGGAATCATCACCTCATGGGCAAGCACGTCGCCACTGCCTTCACCAGCGAGGTTGAAATAGCTGTGATTGGTGAGGTTGACGACGGTTGGCTTGTCGGTTTTTGCTGAGTAGTCGATGCGCAGTTCATTGGTCTCAGTGAGCTGGTAGGTGACGACACAGTCGAGC